>NZ_JAFCTH010000008.1:0-163507 GCF_049895905.1 Polaromonas sp. DSP2-3-2b2
GGCGCGCTGGCTGGCCCGGTCGTCAATGATCTCTAGCAGATCGGCCCGGGTTTGACTGTCCATGGCGGCCATGCCCCTTATGCGCCTTCACCCAGTTGAACAGCGTCTGGTCAACCACCCCCAGCGTTCTGGCCACCGCAGCAATAGTTTGTCCACCCTCGACCAGCCTAACCGCCTCTTGCTTGAATTCGAGCGTGTAGCGCGCTCTTGATATTTTTGCCATTTCCGTTTTCCTTGTCTGAATTGAACCACTCAGCAAGGGATACGTTTTTCAGGGGCAAGGTCAGGTTGCCTAAAAAATGGGGGCCAGGGGGATGCTTCGCCATCACGGGGATTTATGCAACAACGCCACAGCCGCAGGCTGTAAGAGTCGATAGCGGTGAGTAGAAGTTACTGAGTTAACGATTTCTAAGTTGGCTAGCTTGCTGGCGTTGATATTCATCCTTTTTCATCGCCAGATAGCTGGAGCGGTCAACTTCACGTAACTGCAGGGGATACTCTTCGGTTGCATCGAACCAGTATTGCAATCTTGCCTCTGGTGATTGCATCGGAGAGTGCTTAAGCGATACGAGGTAAGCCTCTATTGCAAGGTAATAACGCATGGTATTTCGTTCTACGGCGCCGCGCATTCCTCCGACATAAACAGACTTTTCATCGGACATCACTTTGGTGAAACCTACTTTACCGCGACCCAGGGTGGAAAGATAAGTCTGCATAGCCAGTTTTCCCGCCAAACCATACTCATAGGAATAACTAAGATTAATAAACGTTTTTCCTTCAGGCAAAGAGATAGCACTCAGTTGAAGCTGATAAGCAGTAGTATTCAAAGGACCTTTATTTGCGTGTAATTCGACTGTTAGATATTTAGATGTTTCAACAGCAACACGATGAGAAAATTCGAGAACGAAAGTGTCGCCGAGCTGTTGGGGCGTTTTTTTTCCTATGTTAACTAAAAGCCTAGCTGGCTTGACTAGTTCAGGACTTGCCTGGCAGTACTTGGTGTTTAGGTGCAGTATTAGTACTTCGCACCAAAGATGAGGCTTTATAAAGGTTGCAGTTACCGTATTAAAAGGCGAGTCTAAAACAGCGTAAATGTCGCTGGTCACTTTACTGCCGTTATCGGCTGATTCAAAAACCAAAGGACGGTGGTAAACATTTTGCGTCAACTGCGGTTTCAGCATCGCATACCTTTCAAGTAACGCTGCAGAACTTGACTCGTCGTTCGGGGTCGAAATTACTTGCGAAAAAGCATTTCCAATATGGGCGCAGGCGAGGATTGCAGACGCACGTAGCAACAGCAGCAAAGTTTTTTTAAAAATAGAATTGGTAATTTTTATCATTTTCCAAGTTTGCCAGTAACAGACCTAAGCTTTGGTGAAAATATTTTTCGCTCTACAAACACTATCTTTCGCAGCGGCCAACAAGTAAGTAAATTGAAACACTTTTAATGAAAAATTTGCTTATAAGGAACCATCAAAAAGGCGGGCTACCTGGCTTGACAATACAGCACCTGCGCGGCTGTAACCGACCACTGTTGCGACACTTTGATGCCCGGTCATCGCCATGGTTTCGGCTAATGGCATGTTTTGACGACCCGCTTCTGTGATGAACCCGGAGCGAAGTGAGTGTGCTGAAAAATTGCCTTCCACACCGGAAAGGGCAGAACGGTATTTCACGATGTCACGTACAGCGGCTGCTGCGAGCGCCGGGCCAAGTTGTCCTCCTTTTCGGACCTGTCTGAAGATAAGACCTTCAAAAATTCCTGAGGCTTGAAGCCATGCTGTCATTGCGGTTGCAGCACTTCCTAACAGCGGTTTTTCATTTTCCGGCCGTTCCCGCCCAGTCTGGTTAGTTTTCGAATGAACCAGGGTATAGCTAAATCCGTTGGGGATAAGTTTTAAAAATTTCATGTCCGCATTGGCAACTTCAGACCGCCGTCGTCCCCCACTGGCCCAGGCAAAGAGTAGCAACGCACGGTCCCGACGGCCGCGAAGGCTGTCATCACAGCTAGCCAGAATCAGTTGGAGTGGATCCTTGGTAAGTGCGTCTTTTTTATTAGGAAGGACGCCACGTTTCGCATACGCCTTGCGTATGCGAGAAAGCAGCTCCTTTATCTTGGCGTCATGGCAGGGATTTGTCTTTTCGCCAATCTGGTGAGCCTTGGACAAAACTGCAATTCTGTGCACCAAAGTGTTGTGGGAGAGCGGCCCTGGTTTTCCCTTGTAGCCGCCATTGACGAGTGCCATGTCAACTGAAGGGGGGAGTTCCGACACCAGCCCTTTTTCAGTAACGCGCTGTGCATGATCAACTATGAACTGCAAAACCGAAGATACAGGCACAGGTAACTGTATTGGACAACCGTAGCGCATCACATGCCACGCTACCCAGTACTTTAGTGCGCTGCGGTAACTTGAAAGAGTATTTTCGGACTCACCTTCCCGCAGTAAATCCTCGACTGCGTTTTGGGCTGCGACATCTAGTACAGACGGATTTAAAGCAGAAATATGGGTGTCAAGGGTGATTTGCATAAGTTTAGAGCTTTTCTATAAAAACATACATAAAATGTACGATGTATAACAATTAATTAAATTAAACCTCGATAACATTCTTTTATCGAGGGTAAATATAGCATTGGGAAAATTAGATGGAATCCAGAAGTTTTAGCAGCAGGGGTGTTCAACAGGAAGATGTGTGGTTGGCCGCAGATAGCCTGATAGCGGATGGCCTCAGGCCCACCATCGAGCGTGTCCGTCAAAAAATTGGCCGGGGATCGCCAAACACGGTCAGCCCGATGCTGGAGACGTGGTTCGCGACGTTGTCCACTCGACTTGGAGTCAATAAGCAAGAAGATGCGTCCGACCATGTTCCAAAGGCACTTCAACAGGCGCTCAAAGTTGCTTGGGAAGTCGCTTTGACAAAAGGCCGTGAAGGAGCCGCATTAGAGATCGTCCAAGCGCAAGCTGATCTGACGCAGGCCACCGAGGCGCTGCAAGAACGCGAGGCCGAACTTGTCCAAAGAGAGCAGGTGCGCGCGGTGAAACAACAGGCGCTTGAGGAAGCTGTCAATTCAGCAAGAAATAGTACTGAAGATGCACTTGCAAGGTTGAGTGAAGTGCAGCATATGGTAAGCAGGCGTGATGCGGAAATTCAAAACCTTCACGCCAGACTAGCTGAAACTGAAACAGCGCGGGACTCAGAAATGCGCCGACATCAGCAAGTAACTGACGATTACCACCAGGAACGACAGAGAATTGAAGAGCGCACCCAGGTTATGCAACATAGGTTGCTTGAAGAAATCGATCGTGCCAGGCAGGAAATAAAAAAAATGTCCAGCGAAACCCAAATAGCTGGGAAGCTATTTGCCGAAGAAAAATTTTCGCTGCAAAAAAGAATTCAGACTAACGAGAAAGAGCAGGCAAAAGCCCAAGCACTGTACGCGGCTCAATCAGCCGATCTTCATTCACTCCGGGAAACATTCGCTCTTTCTGATTCAAGTTCAAATGAAATTCAAGCGTTGTTGACGGTGCAACTGGACGATAGTAAAAATACTGTTGCACGATTGACAGAGGCTTTACTCAGCGGGGAGGCTGGGCAAACAGCAGGATCGAAATTTCTGCAGTCAAAGTTCAAGCGGATTCGTAGCATTCGTAAACGATAAGGATGCGGCCAGAAATAACTTCCCAGACCGGATCAAAATCCGGCGTTGCCCGATAGTTTTTGAAGCGGTAGGTGAGGCACGTAAAATCCTGGGATGGGCACACAGACGGGTTATGGGCAAGACATCGAGGTGAAGATGAAGCGGTTGTTTGCGACGCTGTCGGAAAAAGACCATCAGCTTTAATAGCATATAGCATATAGCTTAACATAATATACATCGTGGAAGATACCAGAGTCAATCTTTCACCATCGTCCAGCCGGCCGTTTGCTTCTTATCGCTGCAGCAATCGCTTCCACGGCATCCGGCCTTTTTCCGCGCTGGGCAAAATCCAATGCCGTGAGTTTTTGCTGATTTCTGAGATTTGGATCAGCGCCTTCCTGGAGCAATATTTTTACCGATGCTTCAGAGCCATACATGGCGGCCATCATCAAGGGCGTGGAGCCGTTGGGCGACTCTGAGTCGATGTAGGCGCTGTTCTCAAGCAACAGGCCAATCAGCGCAGCATGGCCCCCGCTGGCTGCGTAGTGCAGCGGCGTCCAGCCTGTTTTGTTCACATCGGCCCCCTTTTTGATAAGCCTGTCCGCCAACTCCAGTTGTCCTCTGAGCGCTGCCAGCATCAAGACGCTTTCTCCCTGTAAGTTGAGCTTGTTGATATTGGTTTTTGGCCATTCAATCAAAACCTGGGCAGTTTTCGGCGACGGCTCTCGCAAGGCAAGATACAGGCCGGTTTGGCCCTTTGGATCAGTCGTATTTGCATCAAATCCTTTGGAAAGCAACTCACTGACTTTTCCAGCGTTGTCCTGCCTGATGGCATCAAAGAAATCTTCAAAGGAACCCGCGCACGCTGCGCCGTTACCCACAAGAAAAAATAAAAGGCAAAGTTTTCTAGTAAATTCAGCAAAGAAATCCGTCATGCATTTACACCAGTAAAAAGCTGCTCAAAATTTCGGCTGGTCGCGTTGGCAATCACTTCAAGCGATTCCGGTCTGATTTCTGCAAGTTGTTTCGCCACAAAAGGCACATAAGACGGGTTGTTGGTTTTTCCCCGATAAGGCATCGGGGCTAGATAGGGACTGTCCGTCTCGATTAACAGCCGGTCAAGCGGCACAAAGCGTGCAACCTCCCGAATGTCACCTGCATTTTTAAACGTGATTACGCCTGAAAAAGAGATGTAAAAGCCAAGGTCCAAGACGGCTCTCGCTACTGCCAGGGTTTCCGTGAAGCAGTGGAAAACACCGCGCACCTGCCTGCCCTCTTGGGCATCAGCACTTTCTTCTTTCAAAATGGCAATCGTGTCATCTGAAGCGCTTCGGGTATGGACAACAAGAGGTTTTCCGGTCAGGTGAGCAGCCCGGATATGCACCCGGAAGCGTTCGCGTTGCCATTCCATGTCAGCAACCGTTCGCTCACCCAGACGGTAATAGTCAAGGCCTGTTTCGCCGATACCCACAACCTTCTCAAGCACTGCACGCTTGAGAAGGTCCTCGATTCCTGGTTCCTGCACATTTTCATTGTCAGGATGGACTCCAACCGTGCACCAGAAGTTGTCGTAGGCAGCAGCTAGCTGATGAATGGCGTCGAACTCTTCCAGCGTGGTGCAGATGCACAATGCTCTGCTGACTTGAGCTTCCTGCATGGCCTGTCTGATTTCTGTAAGGTTTGCCATCAATTCTGGAAAATTCAGGTGGCAATGTGAATCAGTAAACATTGATAAATTAAAATATGTAGATAAGATTCAAATAGTCTTTGTGGGCCGATTGGAAGCCAGGCTTGCGCCCAGGACCTCTTCAATCCTAGCTTTGAGCATGCGCGATTTTTCGTCTGATGGAAACCGAACGCCTATTCCCTGCGTCTGATTGCCTGCTGCTTGGGCCGGAGTGATCCATGCGACTTTACCCGTGACGGGATGTCGTTGCGTTTCCTCTGGAAGTGTCAGCAACAGATAAATGTCATCGCCGAGCTTGTAGTCGCGAGTTGTCGAAATGAAAATGCCTCCCTCTTTGAATAACGGAATGTAGGCGGCATAAAGTTCAGCCTCGGCCTTGATGACCAACTGGACAATGCTGGGCCGGGATGCCGTAGCAGCAGGACTGGGAATGGGTTTTGTACTCATGCGATTGCTTTATGAATATTGGAATGCTGTCGATTAGTTGCAGCAATCTGAATTGCTTGCATACCGACTCATGCGGCAGTCAGCGCCGTCTTTGCACGGCTGACCAGCGATTCAATCAGCAGCCCAGGGTTGTAAGGACGATCCACGGTGCGCGCAATGGCGCTCAGGTCCCTGGACCAGCTTGCCAGCGCATGCGCCCCGGTTTCAACCAGTTCTTGAAACGCACGGCCCGTTTTGCCATACGATCTTTCAGGGATTGCAGCCAAGTCTTTGGCGGTGAAAAACCGGGGATCAGCACCGACCCGGACAGCCCATAAATCATGGCAAAGCTTTTGCAAAGCATCTACTGCCATGGCTGGTGGCCAGTCGGCCAGCGCACCCACGTCGCCGCGCAGCATGGCTTTGGGGAAATCTTGCCATCGCTGCGCCGTCTCTGCGGCTGGGCTGCTTTGCGCCCAGTTGAGCACGTCCGCCGGCCGGCCGCCCGCTCTGCGCAAAAGCGTCTTCAAGTCAGCGGCATCTGGCGGACGAAGCGATTTTTGTGGCTTATTGTCCGTGCTGTTCGGTCGAGCCGTTTCATTGCCAAGCCAGTTCAAGGCCTGCTCAAAATCAGGCCACAGCATGTTGTGGCCGAGGCAGCGGCTGCGAATCGTCGGCAACAGCTGGTGCGCCGCTTCCGTTGCAAGAATGAACTTGACCGCGCCTGGTGGCTCTTCCAGGGTTTTCAACAACGTGTTGGCCGTGACGTGATTCATGCGTTCGGCGGGAAATACCAAAACGACCTTGGTCGTTCCGCGCGAGCGGGTGAACTGGGTGAACGACACGGCTTCGCGCGCCGCGTCCACCTTGATTTCCTTGCTGGGCTTGCGCTTTTTCCCATCAAGGTCGTCCTGTGTTTTTTCGTCGAGCGGCCAGCCCAGCGACAGCGACAGGGTTTCAGGCAGCAGCATGCACAGGTCCGCATGCGTATGAACCTCGACCGCATGGCAACTGCCGCAATGACCGCAGGCGCCCTGCGCCGTTGGCTGCTCGCACAGCCATGCGGTGGCCAGCGCCAGCGCCAGCTCGAACTGCCCCAGCCCTGACGGTCCGCCCAGCAGCCAGGCATGGCCGCGCTGCGTCAGCAGGCTCTCAAGCTGCGTTTGCAGCCATGGGGCCAGGCGCCGGCCGGGATGGGCGGATGAATTCAGGGTGTTCATGATCGGGTCGTGGCTGTTAACCATCCTTTTTCAACCACTGCCTGCAGGACGCACTGCCAGACAGCATCACGCACCCGGGAAGCGTCAATCCGCGCGAAGCGTTCAGCATGGCCGAGCTGGCGTTTCGCGTAGCCTTGCGCGACACGGCGAAAAAACTCCACCGGCTGCGATTCGAACCGGTCGGGAACGCGCGAACCCGCCAGGCGCAGGGCGGCGTCCTCCGGCGGCAAGTCAAACCAGATCGTCAGGTCGGGCTCGATCACCGTGTCAACCTCGGACTTCATTGGCTGATTGCCCGCCGGGTCGCCCAGCAGGCCTTCATCGGTCTGCACCCAGCGCTCAAGCGTTGACAGCACGTTAAGGTCAAATCCGCGCCCGGCGCCCTGATAGGCAAAGGTCGCGTCGGTGAAGCGGTCGCACAGCACCACCTCGCCGCGCAGCAGCGCGGGCGCGATCACGCGCACCACATGGTCGCGCCGGGCCGCAAAGATCAGCAGCGACTCGGTCAGCGGGTCCATTGCCTCTTCGAGCACGAGGCTGCGCAGCTTTTCAGCCAGCAAGGTTCCACCCGGTTCGCGCGAGAGCGTGACCGCCCGTCCTTCGGACCGGAAGGCATTGGCTAGGGCTTCAATGTGTGTTGATTTTCCGGCGCCGTCGATGCCTTCAAAACTGATGAACAAGCCCTGGGAATGCGAAGGCCGCCGCGCCAGGCTTTTTCCATCAGGGCCAGCCCCAATGGGGAGCAGCACAGAACTTGTAGCGTCAGGCAATGCAGAAGCCTCTTCCATACCAGCAGGGGCCGCGGAACCGGCTTCGCCGGGCCGCAGGCGCAGCGCCCCCTCGGGGGGCAGCGCAGTACGCGAAGCGACAAGCGTGGGGGTCATATCTATCGGCCTCGAATGTATTTGTCGACGGCGCGGTTATGCCCGTCAAGGTTTTCGCTGAACTCGCTGGTGCCGTCACCGCGCGAGACAAAATAAAGCGCCTTGGTCGGTGCCGGCTGGACGGCCGCCAGCAAGGCGGCCTTGCCAGGCATGGCAATCGGTGTTGGCGGAAGGCCCGTTCGGGTATAGGTGTTATAAGGCGTGTCCTGCTGGAGATCGCGTTTGCGCAGGTTGCCGTCAAACCGGACGCCCAGGCCGTAGATCACGGTCGGGTCCGTCTGCAAGGGCATGCCGATGCGAAGGCGGTTGGTAAAGACGCCGCCAATCTGTCCACGGTCCGAGGGCTTACCGGTTTCCTTTTCGACAATGCTGGCCAGGATGAGTGCCTCATCGGCAGACTTAAGCGGCGTCTCAAGGCTGCGCAAACTCCAGGCAGCTTCGAGTCGCCTGTCCATGGCGCGGGCAGCGCGCTTGAGCACGGCCAAGTCGCTGGAGCCCTTGGCGTAGGTGTAGGTGTCAGGGAAAAAGCGGCCTTCCGGATGAACTCCGGGCTTTCCCAGATTTTCCATGATCATTTCGGGGCTTAGCGCAAGCGTGTCGGGCATTAGCTGCTCTGCTTTTTGTAGTACCTGCAGAACCTGGCTAAAGGTCCAGCCTTCAACCAGCGTGACGCTTTTCAGGGTTTCCTCGCCGCGAACCAGCATGCTTAGCAGTTGTCTAGGCGAAGTCCCCGGAACAATTTCGTAGCTACCCGCCTTGATCAGCCGGGCCTGTCCCGACAAACGAAACCATGCCTGCAACAGCAGCACCGGCACGTTCGCGCCGCTGGCCACCACGGCGTCAGCGACGCCATTGGCCGTGGTGCCGTGCTCAATTTCCAGGTCTGCGACCTGGCTTCCCGGCTGCAGCCGCAACGGCATGGGCTCGTGGAGCCACCACAGGGCCGCGCCAAATAGCAGCAGCGCTGTGGTAAACAGCAGAATCAATAAACTTGTAAAAACACGACGCACAACCCAGCTACCTTTTCAACATCAGCATCACCAAACACCGGGCAATGATAATTCAGGCCATCTTCAACCTTACAGCGAATCCCTCATGACCATGACCCGTTCAGCCCCACCAATTTCTGGCGTCGTCAAGCTGACGCATCTCGGAATCATTCGCGCCGTCGGCGAAGACGCTGTCAAGTTCCTGCAAGGCCAGCTGACACAGGACGTGGCGCTGCTGGACCTGACGCAGGCCCGGCTCGCGGCATTTTGCAATGCCAAGGGCCGGATGCAGGCCAGCTTTGTGCTGTTTAAGCGCAGTGAAGAGGAAGTCCTGCTGGTGTGCAGCCGCGATCTTTTGATAGCTACGCTCAAGCGGCTGTCGATGTTTGTCATGCGCGCAAAGGCAAAACTCAGCGATGCCAGTGACGATTTTCTGCTTTATGGCCTCATTGGAACCGCTATTGATCCTATAGCAGCCAGCGCTCAGACTGCCTGGACCAAAGTCGATATTGATGATGCAAACCTGATTTTTCTTTATCCCGGCGCAGGCCAGGCACGGGCGATGTGGTGCGCGCCGACCGGTTGCCTGGCGCCCGAGGGCGAGCCCATCGACCTGAACACCTGGAACTGGCTTGAAGTGCAATCGGGAATCGCCATGATCAGCCAGCCGGTTTTCGAGTCTTTTGTGCCGCAAATGCTCAACTATGAATCGGTCGGCGGCGTGAATTTCAAGAAAGGCTGCTACCCCGGACAGGAAATCGTTGCCCGCAGCCAGTTTCGCGGAACGCTCAAACGCCGTGCCTACTTGGTGCATACCGATGCAGATGCGGCGCCTGCGCCGGGGCAGGAAGTCTTCCATGCGCAAGACAGCGAGCAACCCTGCGGTCTGGTGGCTGCCTGCGCTGCGCATCCGGCGGGCGGTTTCGATGCGATTGTGTCGATTCAAACCGCAGCGGCGGCGGATGCGGCGGCACATTCCGGGGAAATGCGTCTGACGCTGGGCAGTGCGACAGGCGTTGCCATGGCCTTGTTGCCGCTGCCCTACCCTTTACTTGAAGATATCTGAAACCATGTCGCGAAAGGCTTGGGCATGTGCCTGATTGCGTTTGCCATCGGCGCATCAAAGCGCTGGCCCCTGGTGATTGCCTCCAACCGTGACGAATTCCTGGACCGCCCGACGCTGCCGCTTGACCGGTGGCAAACGACTTGCGGACAGGAAATCATTTCAGGACGCGATCTGCGCGCAGGTGGAACCTGGCTGGGAATAACGCCGGCTGGGCGCGTGGCATTTCTGACCAATGTGCGCGAAGCCGGGCCTAAGGTTGTTCCGTTTTCGCGGGGTGAACTGGTGACACGCTGGCTTGAAAGCCACAGCGATGGCGCAGCATTTTCAGCCTTGCTTGAAAAAAACAAGCACCAGTACGGCGGGTTCAACCTGGTGCTGGGTGATGTGCAGCGAAATGCCTGGACCTGGATAACGAACAGATCGGTTTCATCTGATTCAGGCTGGCATTCTGAAACGCTGGTGCCCGGTGTCTACGGGTTGTCAAATGCAGCGCTTGATACGCCATGGCCCAAGACATTAGCGTTGAAAACCGCATTGATGGCGTCGTTGCAAAAGGCGGACGAGGCCAACTCGCAGGATGATTCATGGCAACGCTCGCTCTGGACGGCACTAGGCAATCGTGCACGCGTCCCATTTCACAGTTTGCCGACAACCGGGGTTTCCGAGGCGATGGAAGCGGCCTTGTCCAGTGCATTTGTCGATTTTCCAGAGCATGGCTACGGCACGCGCAGCAGCACGGTGCTGGTGGCTGGCAGGGCGTCAGGCTCAATTTCAAGACAACTTTTGCGAATCGACCTGACAGAGCAGACTCACCTTTTTTCATTTGTTGATGAGCCCTCTTCCATATCCAAAATTTCTGTCGATATCTGCCCTTGATTTATACTAAATTTTTTTAATAATTTGTAGATTACATTCAAATTGAAAATTAAGTACGCAGCCCCCTGAACAATGGCATTGTTCAGGGGGCACCTTTGAACATCTATACAGCCTGCTGCCTCAAAGCGTTTTGAACATTTCCCTGTACGGGATACCCTCCTCAATAAATGACTCTCCACGCGCCACAAAGCCTTCGCGCAGATAAAACCCTTCGACACTGCGTTGCGCATGCAGCATGACTTCATGATCACCGCGTTGCCGGGCCGCGCCGACCAGCACTTCCAGAACAGCGTGGCCGATGCCTTCGCCGCGCAAGGCGCGGTGCACCGACAGGCGGCTTATCTTGCCCGAAGCATTGCCTTGACTGACCAGCCGGCCTGAAGCAATGCCCTGCCCCAAGGCATTGAACGCTACGGCATGCAGGGCTGAACGGTCAGCTTCATCGCATTCACTTTCAAGCGCAATGCCCTGCCCTTGCACAACCACAGACTTTCGGATTCCGGCGGCAGCCAGCCCCAGTTCCGCCCAGTCGCCGAGCTTGACCTCAAGAATCGACTCGCCCGCCTCAAAGCGCTCGATCAGGCGGCGCAGGCCCGGTGGCACGGGCCGTGAGGTCTGCGACGCCGGGTCGGCGAACACATACACCAGCTCACAGGTGATGAGCAATTCCTCGCCCTTGAAAATCGCGCCGGCAAAAACCATCGATGAATTACCGATGCGTTCGCACTTCAGCGCGACGTCAAGCCGGTCGTCAAAACGTGCGGAGCCGTGGTACTCGACGCTGGCCTTCTTGACATACAGCTCGCCGCCCAACTGAGTCATGGCCTCTTCATAGGGAAGTGCCAGCGCACGCCAGTAATCGGTGATGGCGGTATCGAAGTACATCAGGTAGTGCGCGTTGAACACAATCTTTTGCATGTCCACCTCGGCCCAGCGAACGCGCAGGCAGTGGAGCATCCGGAAATCATCTGGCTTCATGGTCGATGTTTTAAATGAAAGGCATGGCGCAGCGCCCGGGCGGCGTCGGCATGGGCATGGCGCGCCTCAGGAAGGATGCGGCCCATCTTGATGAATTCATGCGTCACGCCCCGGTAGATCTCCAGGTCCACCGGCACACCGGCGGCACGCAGCTTGTCGGCATACATCAGCCCTTCATCGAACAGCGGATCGCATTCGGCCAGCCCGAACCAGGCCGGCGCCGCATTGTCCACATGGTCCGCGTTGAGCGGGGCAAAGCGCCAGTCTTCGCGGTCAGCCGGGCTGCGCAAATAATGGTTGAAAAACCAGGTGATGTCGGCTGCATCGAGCACAAAACCCTTGGCGAACCTGCGGTGCGAAGCGGTGTCCTGATGCGACGCGCAACCGGGGTAAAACAGCAACTGGAGCGCCAGCGGCAGGCCGGCGTTCCGGGCCTGCAGGGCGCACATCGCGGCCAGCGTGCCGCCTGCGCTGTCGCCGCCAACGGCTAGACGCCGAGCATCAAGCCCCAGTTCAGCGGCGTGGCCGGCCAGCCATTGCAGAGAATCCCAGGCGTCATGCGCCGCCGTTGGGAACTGGTGCTTAGGTGCAAGCCGGTAATCCACCGACACCACGGCGCAGCCCGCCAGATGGCTGAACTGGCGGCATAACACGTCATGCGTGGCGATGCTGCCAATGGTGAAGCCGCCACCGTGAAAGTACAGCAGCACTGGCAGTTTCTCCGTCGATGGCGCATACAGCCGGGCGGGCACGATATGTCCATCGCGCACCGGAATGCTGAAATCCCGAACCCACGCGAGCTCCAACTTGGGAAGCTCCAGCACGCCCGATCCGGCTTCGTAGGCGGCGCGGGCCTGGTCGGGCGTCAAGGTGTGAAACGGTGGGCGATTGGCGCGCGCCATGCGGTTCAGGACATCGCGCATGGCCGGCGTCAGCAGGCTTTCAGGAGGCCGGAAATGCATTCAGGAAACCGGTTTGGAAGAAATTGGTGGCATGGCGGCCGCCACAGGATTTGTCGCCAAAGTGGCCGCCGTCAGGGTTTGCTGGTAATTCAAGGTCGGCTCCAGCCATTAAAGTAAGGATTACGTCAACAGCTTCGCATCGTACAACGCAGAAAGACACCCAGCCATGGCCTTCATCTACTACATCACCCAGGTCCAGTTTGAATTCGGTGCCATCAGGCTGCTCAAGCAGGAATGCGAGCGCGTCGGCATCAAACGCCCGCTCATCGTGACCGACCCCGGCGTCAAGGCGGCAGGCATCCTGCAAAAGGCACTGGACGCCCTGCCCGGCTTGAGCGTGGCGGTGTTCGACCAGACGCCCTCCAACCCAACCGAAGCGGCGGTGCTGGCGGCGGCCGAACTTTACAAGACCAGCGGCTGCGACGGCCTGATCGCCGTCGGCGGCGGCTCGGCCATTGACTGCGCCAAGGGCGTGGCGATTGCCGCGACGCACGAAGGCCCGCTGACGAGTTACGCCACCATCGAAGGCGGCTCGTCCAGAATCACCGAGCGCGTCGCCCCGCTGATCGCCGTGCCGACGACCAGCGGCACCGGCAGCGAAGTGGCGCGCGGCGCCATCATCATTGTCGGCGACCACCGCAAGCTGGGCTTTCATTCCTGGCACCTGGTGCCGAAAACCGCCATTTGCGATCCCGAACTGACGCTCGGCCTGCCCGCCCGCTTGACCGCAGCCACCGGCATGGACGCGATTGCGCACTGCATGGAAACCTTCATGTCGGCGGCCTTCAACCCGCCGGCCGACGGCATTGCGCTCGATGGCTTGGAGCGCGGCTGGTCGCACATCGAGCGCGCCACGCAGGGCGGCAGCGACCGCAAGGCGCGGCTGAACATGATGAGCGCATCGATGCAGGGCGCGATGGCTTTCCAGAAGGGCCTGGGTTGCGTGCATTCGCTCAGTCACAGCCTGGGCGGCGTGGACCCACGCCTGCACCACGGCACGCTGAACGCGATGTTTTTGCCCGCCGTGGTGCGTTTTAACGCCCAGGCCGAGTCGGTGCAGAAAGATCATCGCCTCGACCGCATGGCACGCGCCATGGGGCTGGCTTCGGGCGGCGACATTGCCCAAGCGATCAAGGACATGAACGCCCGCCTCGGGCTGGCGTCAGGCCTGGCTGAAATGGGCGTGCGGCGTGAGCAGTTCGGCCAGATCATCGAAGGCGCGCTGGCCGATCATTGCCACCTGACCAATCCGCGCCTGGCCAGCGTTCAGGACTACGAGGCCATGCTGGAAGATTCGATGTAATCGACGGCGCGTCTGCGCAGGGCGTGGTTTTCCCGGTGACACCTGCAGGGCGGATGAATGGATGATGGGGAACCCAGCCCCGCCCGCGAAAACCAGCATGCACCACCACTTCAACGAATCCAGCCCCACCGGCGCCCGGCGCAACAAGGTTGTCAGCGCAGCCGACGCGGTCCGCCTGATCCGCGACGGCGACACTGTGGCCACGGGGGGCTTCGTCGGCATCGGTTTTGCCGAAACCATTGCCGTGGCGCTGGAGCAGCGCTTCCTGGACACCCAGGCGGAAACTGGATACGGCGCGCCGCGCAGCCTGACGCTGGTGTACGCCGCCGGCCAGGGCGACGGCGGCAAGCGTGGCCTGAACCACCTCGGCCATGCCGGCATGGTCAAGCGAGTCGTCGGCGGCCACTGGGGGCTGGTGCCGGCCCTGCAAAAACTCGCGGTCGACAACCTGATCGAAGCCTACAACCTGCCACAAGGCGTGATCACCCACCTGTTTCGCGACATTGCCGCCGGCAAGCCCGGCACCCTCACCCACGTCGGACTCGACACCTTCGTCGATCCGCGCTGGGGCGGCGGCAAGATCAATGCCCGCACCACCGAGGACCTGGTGCGGCTGATGGACATTGACGGCCGCGAATACCTGTTCTACAAGGCTTTTCCGATCTCGGTCGGCATCATCCGCGCCACCACCGCCGACCCCGACGGCAACCTGAGCATGGAGCGCGAAGCGCTGACGCTCGAAGCGCTGGCGATTGCCATGGCGGCGCGCAACTCAGGCGGCATCGTGATAGCCCAGGTCGAGCGCATTGCCGAGCGCGGCACGCTGCACCCGCGCAGCGTCAAGGTGCCGGGCGTGCTGGTCGATGCGGTGGTGCTGGCCACCGACCTGGCGCACCACATGCAGACGTTTTCCGAAGCCTACAACGCCGCCTATTCCGGAGAAATCCGGGTGCCGATGGATTCGCTGCCGGCCATGGCGCTGAACGAGCGCAAGGTGATGGCCCGGCGCGCCGCGCTGGAATTGCGCGCCAATGACGTGGTCAACCTGGGCATCGGCATGCCCGAGGGCGTGGCCAGCGTGGCCGCTGAGGAACGCATCATCGACCTGGTCACCTTGACAGCCGAGCCCGGCGTGATTGGCGGCATACCGGCCAGCGGCCTGAGCTTTGGCGCGGCGGTCAATGCCCAGGCGGTGATTGACCAGCCCAGCCAGTTCGACTTCTACGACGGCGGCGGGCTCGACATCGCGGTGCTGGGCCTGGCGCAGGCCGACGCCCAGGGCAACCTCAACGTCAGCCGGTTCGGCCCCCGGCTGGCGGGCGCGGGCGGCTTCATCAACATCAGCCAGAACGCAGCCACCGTTGTGTTCGTGGGAACCTTCACGGCGGGCGACCTGGACGTGCGCGTGCAGGATGGGCGGCTGCATATCCACCGCGAAGGCACCACGCGCAAGTTTGTCCGGCAGGTCGAGCACCGCACCTTCAGCGGCCGCGAGGCATGCAAACGCGGCCAGCGCGTGCTCTATGTCACCGAGCGCTGCGTGTTCGAACTGAAACCCGATGGCGGCGATGGCGGCCAGGGCCGGCTCGAACTGATCGAGATCGCGCCAGGCATCAACCTGGAGCAGGGCGTGCTGGCGCAGATGGACTTCATGCCAGCCATCAGCCCGCAACTCAAACTGATGGATGCGGCGCTGTTCCAAAGCGAGCCCATCGGACTGCGCCATCGCCTGCTGGCAACGCCGCTGGCCCAGCGCTTCGAGCTGGACCGCGCGCACGGCATGCTGTTCATCAACTTCGAAGGGCTGGCCGTGGACAGCGCGTCGGACATCGATGCCATCGAGCAGCATCTCACAGCCCTGCTGGCGCCGCTGGGCGAGCGCGTGGCGGCGGTGGTCAATTACGACAGCTTCAGCATCCAGCCCTTGCTGATCGACGACTACTCGGCCATGGTCCAGCGCCTGAGCGCGCACTATTACAGCCGCGTGACGCGCTACGGCACGGGCGGCTTCCTCAAGGCCAGGCTGGAAGCGCTGAGATCGCCGGCCGGTTGAGCCCGCCTATGACCGTGGCTGGGGCGCCATGCCAAAAAGTAAAGCGGTCATCCCGGGCTGAGCCTGCCCCGGACTTGATCCGGGGACCCGGGATCCATCGCCGCAACATCACCAGTCGCAGGCTGTGCAACCTGATTTGGGCGCTATAGATTGCGGGGCAAGCGCGCAATGACAGAAAGAAACCGCAAGGCTATTTTTTCAGACCCGCCAGCTTGCTGAACGCCGATTCCATCGCCGTTGAGCTTTCTGGCTGTGGCGCGCCCTGCCGCGCTCCGCCACGGTTTTGCGCGCCGGGCCGGGCGCCTTCAAAGCGGTTGTCGCGCGGGGCGTCGCGGCGCGCCAGCGCGGCGTCCAGCTTCATACTCAAGGCGATGCGCTTGCGCGCCACATCGACCTCGGTCACGCGCACCTTGACGATGTCGCCGGTCTTCACGACCTCGCGCGCATCGGTCACGAACTTGTTGGACAGCTGGCTCACATGCACCAGACCGTCCTGATGCACGCCAATGTCGATGAAGGCGCCAAAGGCCGCGACATTGCTGACCGTGCCTTCGAGCAGCATGCCCTCCTTCAAGTCCCGGATGTCTTCCACGCCGTCGTTGAAGCGCGCCACCTTGAAGTCCGGGCGCGGGTCTCTAGCCGGCTTTTCCAGCTCGGCCAGGATGTCCTTGACCGTGATGACGCCAAATTTTTCATTGGCGAACAACTCGGGTTTCAGCGTCTTGAGCATCTCGGCGCGACCCATCAGCTCGGCCACGGGCCGGCCGGTGTGCGCCATGATTTTCTCGACCACCGAATAGGTTTCCGGATGCACGCCGGTCATGTCCAGCGGATTGGAGCCGCCGCGCAGCCGCAAAAAGCCCGCACTTTGCTCGAAGGTCTTGGCGCCCAGCCCCGTCACCTTGAGCAAATCGGCGCGGCTGGCAAACGCGCCGTTGGCATCGCGCCAGCGCACCACCGACTTGGCCACAGTCTGGCTCAGCCCCGACACGCGCGCCAGCAGCGGCACACTGGCGGTGTTCAGGTCCACGCCGACGCTGTTCACGCAGTCCTCGACCACCGCGCTCAGGCTGCGTGCCAGGTCGCTCTGGTTCACGTCGTGCTGGTACTGGCCAACGCCGATCGATTTCGGATCGATCTTGACCAGTTCGGCCAGCGGGTCCTGCAGGCGCCGGGCAATGCTGGCGGCGCCGCGCAGGCTTACATCGACATCGGGCATTTCCTGGCTGGCGAATTCGCTGGCCGAATAGACCGAAGCACCGGCTTCGCTGACCACTACTTTTTCGATAGCTGCTTGCGCATGCCCCGCCTGCGCTAAAGCCGTTTTTGACATGATTTTGATCAAATCAGCCGCCAGCTTGTCGGTTTCGCGGCTGGCCGTGCCGTTGCCAATCGCAATCAGGTTCACGCCGTGCTTTTCGCACAGCTTGGCCAGCAAGTGCAGCGAGCCATCCCAGTCCTTGCGCGGCTCATGCGGAAACACCGTGGCGGTTTCGACCAGCTTGCCAGTCGCGTCCACCACCGCCACCTTCACCCCGGTGCGAATGCCCGGGTCCAGCCCCATCACCACGCGCGGCCCGGCGGGCGCGGCCAGCAGCAGGTCGCGCAGGTTGTCGGCAAACACCTTGATGGCGACTTTCTCGGCGTCTTCCCTTAGCTTAGTGAACAGGTCGCGCTCCAGCGACAAACTAAGCTTGACGCGCCAGGTCCAGGCGACGCACTTGCGGATCAGGTCGTCGGCCGGGCGCGCCTTGTGGCTCCAGCCCAGGTGCAGTGCGATCTTGCCTTCGGCGATGCTTGGCTTGCCGGGCTCGGGCGGCACCGGCAGCACGAGCCTGGCGTCCAGGATTTCCAGCCCCCGGCCCCGGAACACGGCCAGCGCGCGGTGCGACGGCACGCGGCCAATCGGCTCGTCGTAGTCGAAATAATCGCGAAACTTGGCGTTGTCCAGCAGGTTCTCGTCCTTGCCGCTGACCAGTTTGGACGACAGCCGCCCTTCGCTCCACAGCCACTGGCGCAGCGACTGCACCAACGGCGCGTCCTCGGCCCAGCGCTCGCTCAGGATGTCGCGCACGCCGTCAAGCACCGCCTGCACGGTGGTGAAGTCGTCGCCGCTTTCATTTTTTTCAGCCTTGACGAAGGCCTGGGCTTCTTCCAAGGGATGGAGTGACGGATCAGCAAACAGCCGGTCGGCCAGCGGCTCGATGCCGGCTTCGCGCGCCATCTGGCCCTTGGTGCGGCGCTTGGTCTTATAGGGAAGGTAGAGGTCTTCCAGATCCTGCTTGGTGTCTGCCGCTTCGATCAACGCGCGCAGCGCGGGCGTCAGCTTGCCCTGCTCGTCAATATTTCTCAGCACCGTTTCGCGGCGGTCTTCCAGTTCGCGCAGGTAAGACAGGCGCTGTTCAAGTTCGCGCAGCTCGATGTCGTCGAGCCCGCCGGTCGCTTCCTTGCGGTAGCGCGCAATGAAGGGCACTGTTGCCCCGCCGTCAAGCAGTTCCACGGCAGTCTTGACCTGGTGTTCATGGACTTTGATTTCGGCCGCGATCTGGCGAATGATTTTTTGCATGGGGTGTGGGGTTGAGGTTTTTCGGCTTGATGCCAGCGCCGCCTCCCGTGCCTGCTGACGCCAAAGGGCGGAATTGTCCCACAGTCAAAACAGGCCTGTGCCCCCATAATTTTGACCTGCGTCCACGTCATTCATAGCAATCAAAAAGGGAGTTCTCCATGCGTTTTCGCACCATTCTTCTGGTTGTCGCCCTCTTGCTGCTGGCCGGCTTCGTCGCCCTGAACGTCGATGTATTCACCCAGCCCAGCCCCTTGAGCCTGGGATTCACCACCATCAATGTGCCCTTGGGACTGGTAATGCTGGGGCTGCTTGTGCTCGCGCTGGTCATCTTCCTGGGCAGCACCATCTACATGCAGAGCCGCCACGTGCTTGAATCGCGCACCCATACCCGCGAACTCAATGCCCAGCGCGAACTGGCCGACAAGGCCGAAGCCTCGCGCTTCACCGAACTGCGTTCCTACCTGGAAGCACAGGTGCTGGCCGAGCAGCAGCGCGAAACCGCATCGGGAACGGTGCTTTCCGACCGTTTTGCCCAGCAGCAGCAAGTCCTGCTGGCCCGCATGGAGCAGACGGACAACACCCTGGCCGCCTACATGGGCGAGCTGGAACAGCGCCTGGCGCAGCGCGGCGCTGCAACCGTCACTCACACCCTCCCAAACGACAGTAACACCACGTTCAGATAAGCATAGGCCATGGCAGGCATGGCTGATGCGGTTTGATCAATCTTCTCAAACGGATCCTTCAAGGCATCGCGCTCGCGCCGCTTGCCCTATTCCTGCTGTTCGAGGAATGGGGTTGGCAACCCCTGGCCGCAGGCTTTGCGGCACTGGGCCGACTACCCGTCTGGCGGCAGCTCGAACGGCTGATCATTCGCCTGCCGCCCTGGGCGGCCCTGCTGGCGTTTGGCATCCCGGTGCTTGTGCTCGTTCCCGTCAAGCTGCTGGCGCTTTTCCTGCTGGGCAAGGGCCACCTTGGCATGGGGCTGAGCCTGGTAATTTCGGCAAAGATCGCAGGCACGGCGCTGGCCGCACGCCTGTTCCAGCTGACCGAACCGGCCCTGATGCAACTGGGCTGGTTTTCGCGTGCCTACCCGCCCTGGAAAGCATGGAAGGACCGGATGCTGAGGCAGGTACGCGTTTCATGGCCCTGGCGCCTGGGACGGCGGCTCAAGCACAGGGCAAGGGCCGTGCTTGTCCGTTTATGGAACGCATTCAAGACCGCAAGATCAGGCGGGCACAAATAGGCCAGGATTTTTCCGTCATCTAAAATGATAGCTGTAAATATCCGCCGATATTGCGCTAACACCCTATTCGACTTGAAACAGGGATGCCGACAGGCCAGCACCGCGCCTACATCACCACTGGCACCGACTGCAGGCGCTGCTGGCGCGAGAAAAAATTCCACATCAGCAGCGTCGCATCCGGGCCTTCGGGCGTGCTGTAGTCCAGGCTGCCCTCGCCGCCGCTCCACGCATGGCCCAGCAGGTCAATCTCGCACTTCACCAGCATCGGCTTGCGGCCGGCGTAATAGGTCGCCGTCTTGTAGGCATGGCGCGGGCTCCGGCCGCTGCTTCGCCCGGCATAGCTGCGCATCGCCGGTTCTGCGCTGGTGATCCAGGGAGCGTCAATGATGGAGAACTGGGCGGTCAGGTGGTCCACATTGACACGGCGCACCACTGAGTCGCTCTTGCCCTGGATCAGCATGACCGGCATGCCGGGAAACTGCAGCTTACTGTCGGTGAACTCGCGCACCGCCTCCTTGTGATGCACGCCGGCGCCCTGCTGCATGGCCTGGAATCCGCTCATAGGCGAGTCGCTGGTGCCAAAGACCGGCGCCGAATGCAGGCCAGCAGCGGCAATCAGCTGCGGATGGCGCAAGGCCAGGATGGCCGCCAATCCAGCGCCGGCCGACAGCCCCGCCACAAAAATTCGCGTCGTGTCCAGCCGATGCCGGGCGCGCACCTGCGCAATCATTTCGGCGATCAGCGAGACATCGCCATTGCCTTGCTGGGTGGCGCGCCGGTACCAGTGCCAGCAGCGGTTCGCGTCGGCGGCGGCCGACTGCTGCGGATACAGCACCGCAAAACCCTTGCGCTCGGCCAGCTGGTTCATGCGGGTGGAAGCGGCAAAATCGGTGGCGGTCTGCTTGCAGCCGTGCAGCATGACGACCAGCGGGAGCGGCCCCTTGGAAACGCCCGACGGCAGGTAAAGCCAGTACATCATCCGGCGTGCCGGCGCCAGCCCCGTGCCCGGCAGGCTGAAGAATGATTTCTTCCAGCTTCCAGGCAGCACCGGCAGCAGTGTGGCCACTGGCGCGGCGGGCCGAGCAGCCGCCTTGCGGCGCGGCTTGGCGGTTTTTGCGACTGACGACTTCACGGCCTTGACCACCTTGGCGGTTTTCAGGGTGACCGAACGAATGGTCTTGGCGACTTTGGCGGGCTTGACGCTTTTGGCCGCGGGTGTGCGGGACGCTGTCATCAGCAGGCTTTTGAAGAGCTTTTGGCCCTGCGCCTGCTGTGCCTTGCCGGCACGGCGCAGATTCTTGAGCCAGAAGCTGGTCAGACTTTTTGTCATGGGATCTTTGGCGTTGTGAAGTGTTCAGGGGGCTGGGCTGGGGCCGATGCCGCAAACGCCATGCGCCGGCTCACGGCTCCTCAGCCGTTCGCTGTATTTTGCTGCAATGCAGCATTAATTGTTGTAAGCCCTTTTCCCCAGAAGCAAGGCGCAGCGATACAAAACCGGGGTGGCGGGATAATTGGCCCACCGGGGCACGACCACGCCCAACCTTATTTCGCCTGGATTTTTCTTATGATCACGCCCGACTTCCTGACCGCCGCACTGTATAAATTTGTCGAATTGCCTGACTTTGCCGCGCTGCAGGCACCGCTGCTGGCGTGCTGCGAAGCGCATGGCGTCAAGGGCACGCTGCTGTTGGCAGCCGAAGGCATCAACGGCACGATTGCCGGAACGCCCGAAGGCGTGCATGCGGTGCTCTGCTTCCTGCGCGGCGACCCGCGCCTGGCCACGCTGGAACACAAGGAAGCGCATGCCGAGCGGATGCCGTTTCACCGCATGAAGGTGCGGCTGAAAAAGGAAATCGTCACGCTGGGCGTGCCTGATGTGCATCCGGCGCTGATGGCCGGCCAGTACGTCAAGCCGCAGGATTGGGACGCACTGCTCGCCGACCCTGGCCTGGTACTGGTCGATACCCGCAATGACTACGAAGTCGCCATCGGCACCTTTCAGGGCGCCATCAACCCGGCCACGCACAGCTTTTCGGAACTTCCCGCCTGGGTTGAAAAGGAAATGTCCGAAGGCGGCGCGCTGGCACCGGTCGATGGCAAGAAGCCCCGGGTCGCGATGTTCTGCACCGGCGGCATCCGCTGCGAAAAATCCACCGCCTTCATGCGGGCGCAGGGTTTTGACGAGGTTTACCACCTGGAAGGCGGGATCCTCAAGTACCTTGAAACCATGCCCGAGGCCCAAAGCCGCTGGCAGGGCGAATGCTTCGTGTTCGACGAGCGTGTCTCGGTCGGCCATGGGCTACACCCGGGTGACTTCACGCTGTGCCGGTCCTGCCGCGACCCGCTGAGCGCAAAAGACCGCCTGTCGCCGCTGTATGAACTCGGCGTGAGCTGCGCGCACTGCCATGCCCGCACCACCGACGAGCAAAAGCAGGGCTACCGCGAGCGCCAGCGCCAGGTCGAACTGGCCGCCGCGCGGCATCAAGCGCACATTGGCGTGCGGCAGCCGGGCAGCCAGTAGCATGAACAAGGCAGACCTGCCCGCTTTTTTAGAAGCGCATCAGCCCCTGCCGGTGCTGTACTCCTTTCGCCGCTGCCCCTATGCGATGCGGGCGCGGCTGGCCATCGCAGCCAGCGGCCTGCGCTGCGAATTGCGTGAAGTCGTGCTGCGCAGCAAACCCGCCGACATGCTGACCGCCTCCCCCAAGGCGACAGTGCCGGTGCTGGTGTTGCCCGGCGGCGGGGTGATCGAGCAAAGCCTGGACATCATGCTCTGGGCACTGGCGCAGAACGACCCGCAGGGCTGGCTTGCGGCGGATCACAAAACGCTGGCCGCCATGCAGGCGCTGATCGCCATCAACGACGGCGAGTTCAAGCAGCACCTGGACCGCTACAAATACCCGAACCGCTACCGGCACGAATATGCGGGCGACGAGCAGGCCTTTGCCCAGGCGCACCGGACGGACGCTGGCAGCTGGTTGATGGAGCTTGAAAGCCGGTTAAGCGGTAACAATTTTGGCCGCCACGCCTGGCTGTTCGGCGATGCGGCCAGCCAGGCCGACATGGCCATCGTGCCCTTTGTTCGCCAGTTTGCGCACACCGACCCGGCCTGGTTTGTGGCCCAGCCGTGGCCGCATCTGAAGGCGTGGCTGGTTTGCTGGGAGACCGGGCTGCTGTTTCAGCAAGTCATGGAAAAATACCCGCCGTGGCAGCCAGGTCAACCGGGCATCGCGTTTGGGCTCCTAGCCGACCGGGCGACTGACCTGAATCGCTGAAATTCAAGTCATTTAGGCCGATTGCGCATATTCTACGGGCGTTTCAAGCTATCAATAAAATAGCAAATACGGATTTTCTAGAGTTCCGGTGCGATCGACTCGGCATAGTCATACAAGGCGCCCAGAATCGCCTCGGCCCGCTCGTCGGCGGTTTCGGCCAGGGCATCGATCTCTGCAAACAGCGCATCGACGTTGCGCGCACCGCCCTCGCCTTCGAGCAGCCGCGCGGCCCGGTGCGCTTCCCAGCGCTCAAAATCTTCCGGACTCAGGGTTTGCAGAAAATTCCGGGCACGGTAGCGAAACACCAGCTCGGGCAGGCGCTCGTCGTCAAACCCCATGCGGCTGTGCGCCAGCTCAGCGGCGGACATCTCGCGCAGCTGGTTCAGCCGGCGGCGGTCATCATTGCCGATGAAGCCGCCATACAGGTTTTCATCCACATCGGGCGTGTCCGGCGCCGGGCGCTGGAACACCTCGGACCAGAGCGCGCTCATGTCGGGCAGGCCGGCGGCGATTTCGGCGTGGCGCAATGCCTGTTCCTTGTCCACGCCCCAGTGCGCCGCCATGGTGGACGTTAAAGTTTGTAGATTACGTACGACCATGGGCGACTTGTTCAGGTGCACCGACTTGATCGGCAGGCGCTGCACGCCTTCGGGCAGGTCGGCCGACTTGCTGAACAGCCGCAGGCGCAGCGTGGCCACGTCGAGCAGCGGCAACTCGCTCGGGTCGTGCGCCAAGTCCCAGGCCAGGATCTCGTTCTTGTTGGTCGGATGCGTCGCCAACGGAAACATCAGCGCCAGGCAGCCGCGCTCTGGCGAAAACATGCCCGAGACATGCAGAAAGGGCCGCGACAGATGCGCCGTTGCCGGCAGCCCCAGTTCGGCCAGCACCCGGGTTTTCTTGTGCAGCCCCAGGCAAAAATCGAACAGCTTGGGCTGCGCCGTGCGAATCAGCCGGGCCAGCGCTATCGTGGCGCGTACATCCGACAGAGCGTCGTGCGCGGCCTCATGCATCAGGCCATTGGCGCGCGCCAGGTCTTCGAGCTTGAAGCTGGGCTTGCCGCCCTCCTTCAGTGGCCACTGAATCCCGTCGGGGCGAAGCGCATAGGCCATGCGCACCACGTCGAGCAAGTCCCAGCGGCCGCACCCGTTTTGCCATTCGCGGCCATACGGGTCGATCAAATTGCGCCAGAACAGGTGGCGCGTCACCTCGTCGTCAAACCGGATGGTGTTGTAGCCCACGCCAATCGTGCCGGGCAGCGCCAGCACCTGCTCGATTTGCGCGGCAAACGCATGCTCGGGCACGCCGTGCTGCAGGCAATGCTGCGGCGTGATGCCGGTCAGCACGCACGACTCCGGGTCGGGCAGGTAGTCGTTGGCCGGCTGGCAGAAGATCATCAGTGGCTCGCCGATCTCGTTGAGCTCGGCATCGGTGCGAATGCCGGCAAACTGCGCCGGCCGGTCGCGGCGCGTGTTCAAGCCAAAGGTTTCGTAGTCGTGCCAGAGAAAGGTGTGGGAATCCATGGGCTGGGGTTTTTCCAAGATTTTTAAGTCAAACAGGCCTTTTGCGCAGTCAGCACGGGCGCCAGTAGCTATTTTTTTGATAGCGTAATGCAAAAAGGCCGATAGCAAGATGCTACCGGCCTTTTCGAGCCTGCCAGCCGGTTCAGGCTGGATTCGGCTGGGTTGAGATGATCAACTCGCCTCGGCGGCTTCCGACTCCGGCTTGGCGCGGCCTTCGCGCTTGGCCAGCGGCTGGATGTCCAACTCGACTTCGCCGGTTTCCACGCCTTTTTCGTCGGTCGTGATTTTCATGTCCACCGTCAAGCGGCCGCCTTCGGTCAGCCGGCCAAACAGCAACTCGTCAGCCAGCGCGCGGCGGATCGTGTCCTGGATCAGCCGCTGCATCGGACGCGCGCCCATGAGGGGATCAAAACCCTTCTTGCCCAGGTACTTGCGCAGCTTGTCGGTGAACGTGACCTCAACCTTCTTCTCGGCCAGCTGGGTCTCAAGTTGCAGCAGGAACTTGTCCACCACGCGCAGGATGACCACTTCGTCGAGCGCCTTGAAACTCACCACCGCGTCGAGGCGGTTGCGGAACTCGGGCGTGAACAGCCGCTTGATGTCGGCCATTTCGTCGCCGGCTTCGCGCGGATTGGTGAAGCCGATGGTTGCCTTGTTCATCGTCTCGGCGCCGGCATTGGTCGTCATGACGATGATCACGTTGCGGAAATCGGCCTTGCGTCCGTTGTTGTCCGTCAGCGTGCCGTGGTCCATGACCTGCAGCAGCACGTTGAAGATGTCCGGATGCGCCTTTTCGATTTCATCTAACAGCAGCACGCAATGCGGCTTCTTGGTCACCGCCTCGGTCAGCAAGCCACCCTGATCGAACCCGACATAACCCGGAGGCGCGCCAATCAGGCGACTCACGGCATGGCGCTCCATGTACTCGGACATGTCAAAGCGGATCAGCTCGATGCCCATGATGTAGGCGAGTTGCTTGGCCGCTTCGGTCTTGCCGACGCCCGTGGGGCCGGAGAACAGAAAGGAACCGATCGGCTTGTCTTCCTTGCCAAGGCCCGAGCGCGCCATCTTGACGCTGGACGCCAGCACGTCAAGCGCCTTGTCCTGGCCGAACACCACGCTCTTCAGGTCGCGTTCCAGCGTCTTGAGCTTGCCGCGGTCATCGTTCGAAACGTTGGCGGGCGGAATCCGGGCGATCTTGGCCACGATTTCCTCGACTTCGGTCTTGGTGATGGTTTTCTTGCGCTTGTTGGCCGGCAAAATGCGCTGAGCGGCGCCCGCCTCGTCGATCACGTCGATCGCCTTGTCGGGCAAGTGGCGGTCATTGATGTACTTGGCGCTGAGTTCGGCAGCTGCCTGTAGCGCAGCCAGCGCGTACTTGACGCCATGGTGCTCTTCAAAGCGCGACTTCAGCCCCTTGAGGATATCGACCGTTTCCTGCACTGTCGGCTCGACCACATCGACTTTCTGGAAGCGCCGCGACAAGGCCGCGTCTTTCTCGAAGATGCCACGGTATTCCGTGAAGGTGGTGGCGCCGATGCACTTGAGCTGGCCCGAACTGAGCGCCGGCTTGAGCAAATTGGACGCGTCCAGCGTGCCGCCCGAAGCAGCGCCAGCCCCGATCAGCGTGTGGATCTCGTCGATGAAAAGAACGCCGTTGGGCTTGTCCTTCAGCGACTTGAGCACGCCCTTGAGCCGCTGCTCGAAGTCGCCGCGGTACTTGGTGCCGGCCAACAGCGCGCCCATGTCGAGCGAGTAGACCTGCGCTTCTGCCAGGATTTCAGGCACGTCCTTTTGCGTGATGCGCCAGGCCAGGCCCTCGGCAATCGCCGTCTTGCCCACACCAGCCTCGCCCACCAGCAGCGGGTTGTTCTTGCGGCGGCGGCACAGAATTTGGATAACGCGTTCGACCTCGTAATGGCGACCGATCAGCGGATCGATCTTGCCTTCCTTGGCCAACTGGTTCAGGTTGACCGTGTATTGCTCTAGTGGCGAGGCTTTCTCGTTCTTTTCACCACCTTCTTCATTTTCGGCAGCGCTCTCGCCAGTCTTCGTCGGCTCGGGCGGATCGCTTTTCTTGATCCCGTGGGCAATGAAATTAACCACGTCAAGGCGCGTGACGCCCTGCTGGTGCAGGTAATACACCGCATGCGAGTCTTTTTCGCCAAAAATGGCGACCAGCACATTCGCGCCGGTCACTTCCTTCTTGCCGCTGCCGGTGGACTGCACATGCATGATGGCGCGCTGGATCACTCGCTGGAAACCGAGCGTGGGCTGCGTATCGACATCATCGCTGCCGGCCACCTGCGGCGTGTTGTCCTTGATGAAATTGGCAAGCGACTTGCGCAAGTCATCCACGTTGGCTGAGCAGGCGCGCAGCACTTCAGCGGCACTGGGGTTGTCCAGCAAGGCCAACAGCAGGTGTTCGACGGTGATGAACTCGTGGCGTTGCTGGCGTGCCTCGACAAAGGCCATGTGCAAGCTGACTTCTAATTCCTGGGCAATCATAGATTTTCCTTTCGGCTTGCTTGGGTAACTACTTTATTGGTCTATTCGACGCTTAAGAGGATATTGGCCGATTTTGCCGTTATTCAATGGGCTCGCTGACACATTGCAGCGGATGACCATTTTTCCGGGCGGCTTCGGTCACTTGATCCACCTTGGTGGCCGCGACGTCCCTGGAGAAAACTCCGCAGATGCCTTTTCCGTCGAGGTGGATCTTGAGCATGATCTGGGTCGCCGTCTCGCGATCCTTGTTGAAGAATTCCTGTATGACCACCACCACGAACTCCATGGGCGTGTAGTCGTCATTGAGCAACACAACCTGGTGCATTTGCGGTGGTTTAGTTTTTTGCGGACGGCGTTCCAGCACCACCGAGTCTCCGCCGTTGACATCGGCAGGCTTGACGACAGCAGGACTTGGCGGCTGGGCCGGCGATTTGGGGGGTTTTGTTACCATGGAAATCATTCTAGCCATCGGTACCGTTCATTGCATCAGACAAATCAATTGGTGGTGCGCGGACAAGGTTCAAGCATGAGACGATGGTTTCATATCTGCATGTTTGACTGGGATAAAAAAACCGCCACGGGATCGCTCCCGGGCGGTCTGCATTGTTTGTCGGGACAACCCGCTTACATGTGCTCGATCATGACCTGGCCAAAGCCCGAGCAGCTCACCTGCGTGGCGCCGTCCATCAGGCGGGCAAAGTCATAGGTGACCTTCTTGGACGCAATCGAGTTTTTCATCGAACTGATGATGAGGTCAGCGGCCTCAAGCCAGCCCATGTGGCGCAGCATCATTTCGGCCGACAGGATCAGGGAGCCGGGGTTGACGTAATCCTTCCCGGCGTATTTGGGCGCGGTGCCGTGCGTAGCCTCGAACATGGCGATCGTGTCGCTCAAATTGGCCCCCGGTGCAATGCCGATGCCGCCGACCTGTGCCGCCAGCGCGTCGGAAATGTAGTCGCCGTTCAAGTTGAGCGTGGCAATCACGCTGTACTCGGCCGGGCGCAGCAGGATTTGCTGAAGGAAGGCGTCGGCGATCACGTCCTTGATGACGATGTCCTTGCCGGTTTTTGGGTTCTTGAACTGGCACCATGGGCCGCCGTCGATCATTTCAGCACCGAACTCCTTCTGCGCCAGGGCATAGGCCCAGTCGCGAAAGCCGCCTTCGGTGAACTTCATGATGTTGCCCTTGTGCACGATGGTCACGCTGGACTTGTCGTTGTCGATGGCGTACTGGATCGCCTTGCGCATCAGGCGCTCGGTGCCTTCGCTGGACACCGGCTTGATGCCAATGCCCGAGGTTTCAGGAAAGCGGATCTTTTTGACACCGAGTTCATCCTGCAAGAACTTGATGAGCTTTTTGGCCTTGTCGCTGCCTGATTCAAATTCAATGCCGGCATAGATATCTTCAGAATTTTCGCGAAAGATCACCATGTTGGTCTTTTGCGGCTCCTTGACCGGCGACGGAACGCCGGCAAAGTACTGGATGGGGCGCAGGC
Source organism: Polaromonas sp. DSP2-3-2b2 (assembly GCF_049895905.1). Lineage (NCBI taxonomy): Bacteria > Pseudomonadati > Pseudomonadota > Betaproteobacteria > Burkholderiales > Comamonadaceae > Polaromonas > Polaromonas sp. DSP2-3-2b2. The sequence goes on from NZ_JAFCTH010000008.1 coordinate 28,690, forward strand.
AGACATACAGGTCCAGTTCCTGGCGCAGCGCCACATTCAGGCTGCGTATGCCGCCACCTACGGGCGTCGTCAGCGGCCCCTTGATCGACACCACATAGTCCTTCACGGCATGCAGCGTTTCTTCAGGCAGCCATACGTCAGGTCCATAAACCTTGGTGGCCTTTTCACCGGCAAACACTTCCATCCACTGGATTTTCCTCTTGCCGCCATAGGCCTTGGCAACCGCGGCATCGACCACCTTCAGCATCACCGGAGAAATATCGACACCCGTGCCGTCGCCCTCGATGAACGGGATGATGGGCTCGTCAGGCACATTCAGTGAATTGTCTGCGTTGACGGTGATTTTCTCGCCCTGAGCGGGCACCTTGATGTGCTGGTACATGTACTGAAGTCTCCGGTAAGCCTGGATGACGCACCCGATGGGCACGTTGCTTCAGGGAATTGAGGTAAAGGCCGCTTAAATTCTAGTCTCAAAAATTTTTGCAAAGATATTTTGAACATCTGTCAACGCAATGAAAACTGCTTCGTTATGGGAAGGACTCCGAAAGGTTCGGGGTGTTTTCAAACGATAACTGACGTTACCAATTTCCCAAGGAAATGCAAATGAACAAGATTCTCGCCACCCTGATTGCCACCCTTTTTGCTGCCGGCGCCTATGCACAAGCGCCTGCTGCCGCACCGGCGAAGCCTGCAACACCAGCAACTGCAGCGACGCCTGCCGTGGCCGCTACCCCGGCTGCCTCTGCTCCAGTTGCCAAAGCCAAGCCAGCGGCCATGACCAAGGAAGAAAAAGCCGCCGCCAACGCTGCTAAAAAGGAAAAAGCCGCTGCCGCCAAGAAGGCAAAAGCCGATGCTGCCATGGCCAAGAAAGAAGCCGCCGCCAAGAAAAGCTGAAAATAGGGAAACGGTTTTCCGCTTCAGTCAAAATGCCCGCCTAGTGCGGGCTTTTTAACGGCCGGTGTTTATGCTTGTGAACAAACTTCGACGGTGTGCATATGGGGTTCAAGAACTGCTTTTTCAAAATGCCAGCAAAGGCCTCCCGCTTCATGGTTTGCATGGCAGCGGCCACGGCATTGTTCCTGCCTGGCTGGACAGTCGCACAGCAAGCGCCGCAACTCAATCTCCAGCGTGTCAAGCTGAACGCCGGCATGCATGTGATTGATGCGCAGGTGGCCCTAACCCCGCAGGAGCGCCAGATCGGCTTGATGCAGCGCAAGAACATGCCCCAGCATGAAGGCATGCTTTTCGTTTTCGAGCAGGCCAGCGTACAGTGCTTCTGGATGAAAAACACCCTGCTGCCTCTGACGGCCGCCTTTGTGGCCGATGACGGCACCATTGTGAACACGGCAGACATGAAACCTGAAACCACTGATTCGCACTGTTCGGCCAAGCCGGTTCGCTATGTTCTGGAAATGAACAAGGGATGGTTTGTCAAAAAAGGCATTACACAGGGCAGCAAGCTGTCGGGTCCGATGTTTGAAGTGCCGCGCTGAGCAGCGCGCATCCAGCACAGCAAAAAGCCGACTAAAAAGTCGGCTTTTTATGGCTAAACGGGATCAGTCGTCAGCTATCAGGCAAAGTTGCTTTCGGCAAATTCCCAGTTCACCAAACTGGACAGGAAGGTTTCGACATACTTGGGCCGCTGGTTGCGGTAGTCGATGTAGTAAGCATGCTCCCATACGTCAACCGTCAGCAGTGCCTTGTCGCCCGTGGTCAGCGGGGTGCCGGCGGCGCCGGTATTGACGATATCCACGGTGCCGTCGGCTTTCTTCACCAGCCAGGTCCAGCCCGAACCGAAATTACTAACGGCTGACTTGACAAACGCTTCCTTGAACGCGGCGTAAGAGCCAAATTTTGCATTGATGGCTTCGGCCAGCGCACCGCTCGGCTCGCCGCCACCGGCGGGCTTCATGCAGTTCCAGAAGAACGTGTGGTTCCAGACTTGGGCCGCATTGTTGTAGACGCCGCCACTGGATTTCTTGACGATCTCTTCGAGCGTCATCGATTCAAACTCAGTGCCTTTTTGCAGGTTGTTGAGGTTCGTGACGTAGGCGTTGTGGTGTTTTCCGTAATGATACTCAAGGGTTTCCTGGCTGTATTGCGGAGCCAATGCGTCCATGGCATAAGGCAGCGAAGGGAGCGTGTGTTCCATATATTTCCTCGTGGGGTTGATGAGATGTCGATTGATATGCAAAAGACATTGTAAAAACTAAATCAGCCGCCGTGCAGCGACCGTCAAATCGACCTGCCCGTCGGCAAGGGTAGCGCGCACCGGCTGGCCGGGATGGGTGGTTTTCACGCTGGTGATGGCATGTCCCTCCAGGTCGGCCAGCCAGGCATAGCCGCGCTGGAGCACCAGTTGCGGGTCCAGCATGTCAAGCCGCAATTGGGCGCGTTCCAGTCGGTGCCGGCTGTGCATCAAACGGCCGTCAAGTACCTTTGGCAAATCACGGCTCAGGCTCTCCAGCTTATGCTTTTCCTGTTTTAGCGCCAGCTGCATGGCATGGCCCAGGCTTTGGGCAATACCGCCCAAGCGGCCATGCTGACGCGTGATCAGATGCGAAGGCTGACTGGCGCGGGCCGCCGCCCGGTCGAGTCGCTGGCTGGCCGCCTGCATCTGCCGGTCCACGCCGTTTTGCAGGCGCGAAAAAGCCTGCTCCAGCGCAGCCAGCCACGCGGTTTGCGGTTGCGCACACAGCTCGGCTGCCGCCGTGGGGGTTGGAGCGCGCACGTCGGCGCAGAAGTCGGCGATGGTGAAATCCGTTTCGTGGCCCACTCCGCAAACCACCGGCATGGGTGAGGCAATGATGGCCCGGGCAAGCGACTCATCGTTGAAAGCCCACAGATCCTCCATCGCACCGCCGCCGCGAACCAGCAGCAGCACATCGACCTGGTCCGTCGCCTGCCGCTCGGCGGCCTTGAGCAATGCGCCGCGCAGTTCGCCGGCGGCTTGCGCCCCCTGCACGCTGGCCGGATAGAGCACCACCGGAATGTGCGGCGCCCGGCGCTGCAGAGCCGTCACCACGTCATGCAGCGCAGCGGCGCCCAGCGAGGTCACCACGCCGATGGCGCGCGGCATCACCGGCAGCGGGCGCTTTCGGATAGTAGCGAAAAGCCCTTCGGCTTCAAGCTTGGCCTTGAGTTGCAGGAACTGCTCGAACAGGCTGCCCTGGCCAGCCTGCTGCATGGACTCAACGACCAGTTGCAGTTCGCCCCGGGGCTCGTACACGCCCAGCCGGCCGCGCAACTCGACCAGCTGGCCATCGCGCGGTGAAAAATCCAGCAGGCTTGAAGCCCGCCGGAACATGGCACAGCGGACCTGCCCCTGCTCGTCCTTGAGCGAAAAATAGCAGTGCCCGCTGGGCGCGCGTGAAAAGCCAGAAAGCTCGCCCTGAACCGCCACGGGATTGAATCGGGCTCCCAGGCTGTCCGCGATGGCTCGTAGCAATGATCCCACCGGCCAGACCCGAGCCCCCCCTCCAGCCAAGGGCGCAGGCAGCCTTTCACGCGCTGAGTAAGCATCAACCACAGCTATCTCCAGAATGTTTGAAAAACCAGTACTCCACAGATGGTGAAATGGGGCTGCAGGCACACGCGGCGCCCTTTGAACAGCCCCGAAAAATCGCGTAACCTGTTGATTTAAAAAGAAAAAAGTCTGCCTATATTTTAATCGTTCTGTCAAAGCGACGCTCTGGCGCGGGTTTGGGCCGTCTAGGTACTCACTTACCCACAAAGTTATCCACAGATTTTGTGCGTTACATCGGTTGAAACCGGTATACAAAACATTCAGGATCAAGCAGCGGCAAGCAGCTTTTTCGCACGGGAGCTGCGCCATAATCCAGCACCAATATCTGTCTGGAGATGCGCATTGTTTTCGATCATACAAGCAGCCGGCTGGCCCATCTGGCCTTTGCTGGCGTGCTCCATCGTTGCGCTGGCACTGGTCATTGAACGGTTTTCAAGCTTGAAAACCATGAAGATCGCCCCTCCGAAGCTGCTCGGCGAAGCCATGGTGGTTTCGCGAAACACCCTTCCGCCGCCAGACGTGGTGCTGAAGCTGGAGCAAAATTCACTGCTTGGCGAGGTGCTGGCCAGCGGGTTGCGGGCCCTTGGCGCCAATCCCCGAATCAGCGAAGCCGATCTCCGCTCCACGCTGGAAGGCGCGGGACGGCAGGCGGCGCACAAGCTGGAGCGTTACCTGGCCGCGCTGGCCACCATTGCGTCGGCAGCGCCCTTGCTCGGCCTGCTGGGCACGGTGATAGGCATGATCGAGATTTTTGGCGCCCAGTCCGGCAACGCCAGCAACGCTGGCGGCGGGAACCCGGCGCAGCTTGCACAAGGAATATCAATCGCGCTGTACAACACCGCCTTCGGCCTCATGGTGGCCATTCCGGCGCTGATCTTCTGGCGCTATTTCCGTGCCCGGGTGGATGGCTACCTGCTGTCGATGGAATTGGCGGCAGAGCAGTTCGTTCGCCATCTGAACCGATTGCGCAAATGAACTTTCGGCCGCATGCACGCCCCGAGCCGGAAATCAACCTGATTCCGTTCATCGATGTGCTGCTGGTGGTGCTCATCTTTTTGATGCTGTCTACCACCTACAGCAAATTCACCGAGCTTCAGGTCAAACTCCCAGCCGCCGACGCCGAGCAACTGCGCGACTATCCGAAAGAAGTCATCGTTGCCGTCAGCAGCGACGGCCGATACATGGTCAACAAAACCATGGTCGATGGCCGTGGAATCGAGCCGCTGGGCGCGGCGCTCACCCAGGCCGCCAAGGCCGGGAAGGACAGCGTCATCATCATCAGCGCGGATGCTGCTGCCACGCACCAGGCCGTGATCACCGTGATGGAAGCCGCGCGGCGCCAGGGGCTAACGCAGATCACCTTCGCCACCCAGGGCACGGCTCCGTCAGGCGCCAGGTAAGCCTACGGGCCTTGACCTTCCGGTACGACATGGCAGCGGCGTGAAAAATATCCTTACAGGCGCCTGGCGCAGGCGTGGCTGGCTGGCATGCCTGCTCTGGCCGGTGGCGCAGGTTCACGGCCTGCTCGTCAGATTACGCCGGGTACTGTACCGGCGCGGCATTCTTTGGTCCAAGCGCTTTGACGTGCCGGTCATCGTGGTGGGCAATGTCGTGGTGGGCGGCGCCGGCAAGACACCGCTGGTAATAGCACTGGTCAGGCATTTCCAGGCACAGGGTTTGCGTGTCGGCGTGGTGTCTCGCGGCTACGGGCGTGCCGGCCGGCAAAGCCTTGAAGTCAGGCCGAACACCCCGATTTATGAGTCTGGTGACGAGCCTGCGCTTATCCAGCGGGCGACAGGTGCTCCTATTTTTGTAGCAAACAGGCGAACCGATGCCTTGCGCGATTTGCTAGCGGCTTACCCGGCGACCTCCGCTGTCGTGTGCGACGACGGCCTGCAGCACTATGCCTTGCAGCGCGACATCGAAATTGCCGTGTTCGATGACAAAGGCGCAGGAAACGGCTGGCTGCTGCCCGCCGGACCGCTGCGCGAGCCGTGGCCCGGTCGCTTGGGCGAAGGCATCGACCTGGTCCTGCACACCGGCCAGAAGGCCGCGTTTGCAGGCTACGTCTCCCGGCGCCAACTGGCCGACCATGCGGTGGCGGCCGATGGCAGCCGGCTGGCATTGACATCATTGAAGCATCAGCCCCTGGTGGCGCTTGCGGGCATCGCCAATCCCGTGGCGTTCTTCAACATGCTCACGGCGCGCGGGCTGACGCTTGAAAAAACTCTTACTTTTCCCGATCATCATGACTTCAAAAAGGGCGACCTGGATGCGCTTTCAGACCGAACCGTTTTATGCACGGAAAAGGATGCGGTCAAGCTTTTCGCCCTGCCAGCCCCGCCCGGGTTGAAACTGCTGGCAGTCCCGCTCGAATTTCTGCCCGAGCCAGCGTTCTTCGACGCGCTGGATACGCTGCTGACGCCCCTGCTTTCTCAATTACCATCAAGCCATGGACACCAAACTTATTGAATTGCTGGTCTGCCCCGTGACCAAGGGTCATCTTGAATACGACCGCGAAAAGCATGAACTCGTTTCGCGCAGCGCCCGCCTGGCGTATCCGGTGCGTGATGGCATCCCGGTCATGCTGGAAAACGAGGCGCGGCCGCTGACCGACGAAGAGCTTGACCTGTAAGCAGGCATGAGCTTCACCGTCCTGATACCGGCGCGCCTGGCGTCCACCCGCCTTCCCAACAAGCCACTGGCAGACATCAATGGCCTGCCCATGGTCGTGCGCGTGGCGCAGCGCGCCCTGCAAAGCAGTGCGCTGCAGACCGTCGTTGCTGCTGACAGCGTGGAAATCATTGATCAATGCAAGGCTTTCGGCATCCAGGCGGTACTCACCCGTGTCGACCACCCGAGCGGCAGCGATCGGCTTGCCGAAGCCTGCGATGTGCTGGGACTGGCGGACGACGATATCGTGGTCAACGTGCAGGGCGACGAGCCGCTGATTGACCCAGCCCTGGTCGATGCGGTGGCCCGCCTGCTTCATAGCCGTCCCGATTGCGCTATGGGAACAGCCGCTCACTTTATCGATGAACTGGCTGATTTTTTAAATCCCAACGTCGTCAAGGTGGTACTGGACACACAGCAGACGGCCCTGTACTTCAGCCGTGCGCCAATTCCTGCTGCGCGCGACCTGGCCGGCCAGGCATGGTGGGAGCAAGGCGGGTTTCCTAGGCCGCTGCGTCACGTTGGAATCTATGCCTACCGGGTCGGATTTTTGCGCCGGTTTCCCCAGTTACCCCAAGCGCCCATGGAGCAGCTTGAGTCGCTCGAACAGTTGCGTGCCTTGTGGCATGGCTACCGGATAGCCGTTCACATCACCGATCAGGCGCCGGGCACTGGAGTGGACACGCCTGAAGACCTGGAGCGTGTCCGGCGTCTGACAGCTTAAAAGCTGTATCTGGCGGCGTCTGTGTAAGCTGCCGTCAGGAATGTGCATGCTATCCTCGACCGGAAAATAGTCCGGCTGCGGCCAATGCCAAAAACCGGACAAGACGCAAAGCGAAAGTGGGCCCATCGGCCCGTCAAATTTCCAGTTTGGCTTGCAGAATTCATAATAATCCGAGGACCTTCATGAGACTTATTTTGTTGGGCGCGCCTGGCGCGGGCAAAGGCACACAAGCCACGTTCATTTGCCAAAAATACGGCATTCCGCAAATTTCCACTGGCGACATGCTTCGCGCTGCGGTCAAGGCAGGAACCTCGCTGGGCATTGAGGCCAAAAAAGTCATGGATGCAGGCAGCCTGGTCAGCGATGACCTGATCATCAACCTGGTCAAAGAACGCATTGCCCAGCCCGATTGCGCGCAGGGTTTCCTGTTCGACGGCTTCCCCCGCACCATTCCACAGGCCGATGCGATGAAGGCTGCCGGCGTGAAGATTGATTACGTGCTGGAAATAGACGTGCCGTTTGAAGCCATCATCGAGCGCATGGGCGGACGCCGTTCGCACAGCGTGTCGGGCCGCACCTACCATGTCAAATACAACCCGCCCCAGATCGAGGGCCGTGACGACCTGACTGGCGAGCTGCTGATCCAGCGTGAAGACGACAAGGAAGAAACCGTCGCCAAGCGGCTTGAGGTGTACAGCGCCCAGACTCGCCCGCTGGTGGCCTATTACTCCAACTGGGCAGAAGCCGCACCCGACGAAGCGCCAAAATACCGCGCCATCAGCGGTACGGGCAGTGTTGAAGAGATCACCGAAAGAGCCATCAAAGCGCTGGCGGACTGAACAGGTTCAAAAGCCGGCCCAAGCCATCCCCCCGGGATGGCTTTTTTTATGCCTGCCTGGCAGCTGAAAACTGCGCGTCTTTAGCGACCAAATCAAGCATCAGCGCAATCCTCGCTTTGACCGGACTGAGCCCCTGCGAATCGGCGATCGTATTGCCCGGCAACGGCAAAACACGGCCATCAGGGCAACGCGTCGAACGAACGACCCGCACGCCGGCGGCCTGGGCATTGAGCAAACCGGCTTGCAGGTCCCCATGGATCGTGCCGTTGCCCGTGCCGGCCACCACCAGCCCCCGCACCCCCTGATCGACCAGTGCCTGAACCATGAGCGCGCTCGCGCCAGCGTAACTCATGACAATCTCGACACGGGGCCAGATTGCTATGTTTTCAATAGCTATAGACGCAATACCAGCATGCGGAATAGGCCAATTTCTTAACAATCTAAGCTTGCATTCCTCAACATAGCCGACGGGACCGGCATCGCCGGAACTGAAAGCGTCGAGCTTGTATGGATGCACTTTTTGCACATCAAGCGCACTGTGTATCGTTCCGGCGCAGACGGCCACGACACCGCAGGCCCCTGGATGCCGGGCGACCGCCACGGCATCCATCACGTTTTGCGGGCCATCGGGCGCCAGCGCGGTGGCAGGACGCATGGCGCAGGTAAGTACCACCGGCTTGGTCGGTTGGCATGCCGATTGCAGAAAATAAGCCGTCTCCTCCAGCGTGTCGGTGCCGTGCGTGATGACAATGCCCTGGACATCGTCATCCGCAAGAAAATGGCGCACGCGGGCCGCGAGTTGCGCCCACACGTCAAAGCTCATGTCCTTGCTGTCGATCTGACTCACCTGTTCACTGACGATCAAGCCGCTTCCGGCCAGTCCAGGAATGGCTGCAAGCAGTTGGTCAATTCCCACCTGTGCAGCCGTGTAGCCAATGTTGTCAGCGGCATGGGCAGCCTTCCCGGCAATGGTTCCGCCGGTTCCCAAAATGACCAGTTTGCGACGCTTCATAAGATGTGGTTGCTTTTTAATAAAAGCTGTATGAAAATACAGCTACTGGCTATTCATACAGACCTGTTGAATTTTCCCATTGCGCTGATTTCAGGCATGTCCCGTTTTAATCCAAGGTCAAAGCTTATGCGCACTTTCAATGATTTTTCCGCTTTGCCTGCTGACAGACCCAAGCTAACCGCCCGACAGGCACAAATCCTGGAATTAATCCAGAATGCCATCGCCCTGACAGGCGCTCCTCCCACGAGGGCAGAAATCGCGGCCCAGCTCGGTTTTCGTTCGCCTAACGCAGCCGAAGAGCATTTGAAGGCGCTCGCCAAAAAAGGCGCCATCGAACTCATCAGTGGCACTTCGCGAGGCATTCGACTTCGAACCGATGCCCTGCGGGCCTTGAACGAGTCGCGGATGGACCCGTTTGTCATGCCGCCCGAGCGGCTTGCCCAGCTGGCCCTGCCACTTGTCGGCCGCGTGGCAGCGGGTAGCCCGATCCTTGCGCAGGAACATATTGAACATATCTACCATTTCGAAAGTTCTCTGTTTGATCAGAAGCCCGATTACCTGCTCAAGGTGCGTGGCATGAGCATGCGCGATGCGGGCATCATGGACGGTGACTTGCTGGCCGTGAAGCAGACCAGGGAAGCCCAAAATGGACAGATCGTGGTCGCCCGGCTCGGCGACGAGGTCACCGTCAAACGCTTTCACCGCAACAAGCACCTGATCGAACTGCTGTCCGAAAATCCCGACTTCAAGCCTATCGTGGTCCAGCCCGGCGAACCCTTCGAGCTTGAAGGCCTGGCCGTCGGGTTGATTCGCGGCAGGCTGTCGATTTAATCCTGCCGGACTTCCTGCGCCTCCTGCTCGCGTTGCTGCTACCCGGTATCGGCAGCAAAACTGCCTCCCTTTGAAAACGATCCGCCTTTCTATTGGCAGACCCTGCCACGCCTGTGTCCAAACTTTATCAACTGGAGTTCTTTATGAGAATCATCAGCTTTTCACATGCCCCCATGCAAGCCTTCTGGACGGCACCGGTTCAGGCGCTGGCGCCATGGATCACCCGGATCAGGCACTCTTTTGGGCACAGCGCAGCTTCATCCATCACTCAGCGCTCGGCCGGGGCAGCACCATCGTCTTTTCTGCCTTGCACCGCCACTGCAAGCAATGACGCCATTTTTGACATACCCCCTGAAATGGCCGAGCCGCCCCGTCTAGCGGTGTCACCGGAACCGGCCCGCAGCACACTGCGCGTCGTGCGCGAATCCGACGCAGCCATCAGGCCCGATTGCGCAGGACGCATGGTCATTTCAGGGCGAATGGCCGACGTCTGTGCGGAACTAGATCGCATGGCCTTGCAAGCAGCAGCCAATATGGCCGATTGATGATTTTTCCAGCACCAGGCAAAAACGCCTGGCAACTGCAATGAAGCAGAACCAGGCTGCCAGCCCCAGCACCTTGAACCTTGACGTGAACAGGAAGCGTCCTATTCAGAGTACGAGCCGCTGATCTTCAAAAAAACAGGAATCTTGAAGGCACAATATCTGCATGAATATTGTGATTCTTGATGATTACCAAGACGCGGTGCGAAAGCTCGCTTGCGCCTCCAGGCTTGAAGCCTATCCGGCCAAGGTCTACACCAACACCGTCAAGGGCGCGGGCCAGTTGTCGGTCCGGCTGAAAGACGCAGACGTGATCGTGCTGATCCGCGAGCGCACGCACCTGACACGCCAGCTGATTGAAAAACTGCCCAAGCTCAAGCTCGTCGTGCAGACTGGCCGGATCGGCAGCCATGTGGATGTGGCCGCCTGCACGGAGCGCGGCATTGCGGTGGCCGAAGGCACAGGCTCACCGGTTGCACCGGCGGAACTGACCTGGGCGCTGGTCATGGCGGCCATGCGCCGGGTTCCGCAGTATGTCTCGCATCTCAAGCACGGCGCGTGGCAGCAGTCGGGGCTGAAATCGGCGTCCATGCCGCCAAATTTTGGCCTCGGAACCGTGCTCAAGGGCAAGACGCTGGGCATCTGGAGCTACGGCAAGACAGGCCAGCTCGTGGCCGGCTACGGCCGGGCGTTTGGCATGCGGGTGATCATCTGGGGCAGCCCGGCATCGCGCGAGCGCGCCCAGGCCGACGGATTTGAACTCGCGCCCAGCAAAATCGAGCTGTTCAAACAATGCGACGTGCTCAGCCTGCACCTGCGGCTTGGAGAAGAAACCACCGGCATCGTCACGCTGGAAGACATGTCGCACATGAAACCGAGCGCGCTGCTGGTCAACACATCGCGCGCCGAGCTGATTGAGTCCGAAGCGCTGATTGCTGCACTCAACCGGGGCCGTCCGGGCATGGCGGCGATCGACGTGTTTGAATCCGAACCCATCCTTCAGGGGCATGCCCTTTTGCGGCTGGAAAACTGCATCTGCACGCCGCACATTGGCTATGTCGAGCAGGACAGCTACGAGATGTACTTTGGCGCAGCCTTTGACAATGTCATCAATTTCATCAAGGGCACGCCGACGAATATCGTCAATCCAGGCGCGCTGCAGGTCAGGCGCTAGCCCCCTGCATTGCCACGCCCGGCGTACAACTTTTTTTCCTGGCCAGCGAGTTCACCATGCAAGCAACTTTTTATCAAACAGTCGGCATCGTGGGCACAGGCGCCATGGGACGAGGCATTGCCCAGATTGCCGCGCAGGCCGGCAGCACGGTCAGACTGATGGATGCGCAGCCGGGCGCCGCGCAGAAAGCGCGCGAGGCGCTGTGCAGCCAGTGGGACCGCATGACCGAAAAAGGACGCATCAGCGCCGACACCGCCGAGGGCCACAAAGCCAGGGTCCAGGTCGCGGACACGCTCGCTGACCTGTCCGATTGCGATCTGGTGATTGAAGCCATCGTCGAGCGGCTGGACATCAAGAAAGCGCTGTTCGCCCAGCTGGAGGCCATCGTGCCTGAGCAAACCGTGCTGGCCAGCAACACATCGTCTCTGTCCGTCACGGCGATGGCGGCCAGGCTCAAGCATCCGGTCCGCTTTGCCGGCTACCATTTTTTCAATCCGGTGCCGCTGATGAAGGTCGTGGAAGTCATTGCCGGCCTGAAAACCGACGCCGCTACCTGTCATGGGCTGAGCGAATATGCGCGCCAAATGGGCCATACGCCGGTGCAGGCGCAAGACACGCCGGGCTTCATCGTCAACCATGCCGGGCGCGGCTACGGCACCGAGGCGCTGCGCATCGTCAGCGAAGGCATTGCCGATTTCGCCACCATCGACCGCATCCTGCGCGACCAGGCCGGCTTCAGGCTCGGCCCCTTCGAGCTGATGGACCTGACCGGACTCGATGTGTCGCATCCGGTGATGGAATCCATTTACCACCAGTATTACGAGGAAGACCGTTACCGCCCCAGCGTCATCACCGCGCAGCGCCTGGCGGGCGTCCTGCTCGGACGCAAGACTGGCGAGGGCTTTTACCGCTACGAGGGCGGCGTTGCCCAGGTGCCTGCCGAAGCCCCCGTTCCCGAGGTGGCCCAAATGCCGCCGGTCTGGGTGTCGCCCCGCGCGTCGCGTCGCCCGGAACTGCTGCAATTGCTGAAAAACCTCGGCGCCCACATCGAGATCGGCGCGTCGCCGTCCCAGCAGGCGCTGACGCTGGTTGCGCCGCTCGGTTTCGACATCACCACGGTCGCCGTGGTCGAGCGCCTGGACCCGGCGCGCACCGTCGGCATCGACATGCTGATCGATGACGCCGCCACCAAGCGCCGCGTGCTGGCCACCAACCCGGCCACGCGCAGCGACATGCGCGATGCCGCCCATGCGCTGTTTGCGCGCGACGGCAAGGCGGTCAGCGTGATCCGCGACAGTGGTGGCTTTGTGACGCAGCGCGTGGTGGCCACCATCGTCAACATTGCCAGCGACATCTGCCAGCAGGGCATCTGCAGCCCGAAAGACCTGGAGACCGCCGTCACGCTGGGCCTGGGCTACCCTATGGGGCCGCTGGCCATGGGCGACCGCTACGGGCCGACCAATGTGCTGGAAGTGCTGTTCAACCTGCAGACCGTCTATGGCGACCAGCGCTACCGGCCCTCGCCCTGGCTGCGCCGCCGGGGCGCCATCGGCCTGAGCCTGATGCACAAGGAAAACTGACATGTCCGGCGCATTGAAAAGCACCAGCGAAAGCGGCACGCTCATCCTGACGCTGAGCAACCCGGAACACAAGAATGCACTCGGCCCCGACATGTACGCCGCAGGCATCGAGGCGCTGAACGCCGCCGAGAACAACCCGGAAATCCGCAGCGTGGTGATCACCGGCGAAGGCAGCATGTTTTGCGCCGGCGGCAGCCTGCAGCGGCTGCAGACCAACCGGCACCTGGCGCCCGAAGTGCAGGCGCAGAGCATCGAGGCGCTGCACAACTGGATCGAGGCCATTCGCACCTACCCCAAGCCGGTGATTGCGGCGGTCGAAGGGGCAGCCGCCGGTGCCGGCTTCTCGCTGGCGCTGGCCTGCGACTTCATCGTCGCCGCCGACAACGCCGTGTTCGTGATGTCCTACAGCAGCGTGGCGCTGTCGCCCGACGGCGGCGGCAGCTGGAGCCTGGCGCGCGCCCTGCCCCGCGCCCTGGCCAGCGAACTGCTGATGGGTGCGGAGCGCATCAGCGCCGGGCGGCTGCACGCGCTGGGCCTGGTCAACCGCGTTACCGCTGCCGGCGACGCGATCGGTGAAGCGCTGGTGTTGGCCGCGCGGCTCAACGCGCGCGCACCGAATGTGCTGGCCAGCATCAAAGACCTGATCAACGACGCACCGGCCAATACCCTGAGTCAGCAGCTCGACAGCGAACGCAACCATTTCGTGCGAAACCTGCACCATGCCAATGGCGGCGAAGGCATCGAGGCTTTTTTGCAAAAACGCTTGCCGCATTACCGCTAGCACCACTCCTGATTCAATAGCTGCTTGCGCATATGCAGCAAGCGCAAACGGCCTATTTCTGTTAAAAAGTGGCATCACTGCTATTGACAGCCGTGCGCCAGCGGTGCGACCAGAGGCCATCCGTCCGTGCTGGTTTTTACGATTGACTTGACATCGCCACCGGCCAAGAATTGCCCGATCCGCCCCCCCCCGCAGGATTCCAGCTTGAAACGGGCTGCTGCTTTCCTGGCCATGCGACACCCATGCGACAGCAGGCATATGCGCTGCAGGTCGCGATAGCGACAATGCAAACCTTGTTAGTCACCCAAAAGACAGACCATGGACGATCCCATTCTTACGATAGATGAAAGAGCGGCTATCAACAGCGGCCGCTGGTTCTCATCCCTTTCACCTTCCCTCAGGCACGACATCCTCCGATGCGCTTATGTCAAACGATTCAAAGATGGCGACCTCATCGCGGCGCGCGGCGATCCGCCCGAGGAATGGATCGCCTGTGCCATGGGCGCGGTGCGCGTCAGCTCGACGTCGATTTCCGGCAAGCAGGTCACGCTGACCTATGTCGAGCCGGGCATCTGGTTCGGCGATGTGGCGATCTTCGATGGCGAAAGACGCACCCACGATGCCTATGCCCACGGCACCACTACCACCCTGTGCGTGGCGCGCGCCGACCTGCGCAAGATCCTGAATCAGCATGTCGAGCTGTACGAAGCCATGCTGCGCCTGCATGCGAGGCGCATCCGCCAGCTGTTCGGCTTGGTCGAAGACCTCAACACCCTGCCCTTGCGGGCGCGGCTGGCCAAGCAGTTGCTGCACCTGGTGCGCAGCTACGGCGTTCCCAGCCTGGCCAACGGAAACGACACCCGCATCAGCCTGCAACTGGCGCAGGAAGAACTGGCGCAACTGCTGGGCGCCTCGCGCCAGCGGGTCAACCAGGAACTCAAGGCGATGGAGCGCGAGGAAGCCATCCGCATCGAGCCGGGCGGCCTGGTGGTGCGCAACCGACAGGCGCTGTTGCGCATTTCAGAAGCAGATACTGAAAAATAACAAGACCCGCTACGAAGGAGACAAACCCCATGAGCAACTTTGACCATTTTGTCGGCACCCGGGCCGTCACCGCCGGCCAGGCGTTTGATATTGAAGCGCTTGGCGCCTACCTGAGCGCGCATCTCGACGGCTTCAGCGGCCCGCTCGATGTTGAGATTTTCAAGGGCGGCCAGTCCAATCCAACCTACAAGCTGATCACGCCCCATGCCAGTTACGTGATGCGCGCCAAACCCGGCCCGGTCGCCAAACTGCTGCCGTCAGCGCATGCGGTCGAACGCGAATTCAAGGTGATGCAGGGCTTGCAGGGCACAGCCGTTCCCGTGCCCAAGATGTTTTGCCTGTGCGAGGACGAATCCGTCATTGGCCGGGCTTTTTATGTCATGGAGTTTGTCGAAGGGCGCGTGCTGTGGGACCAATCGCTGCCGGGCATGACGCCGCCGCAGCGCGGCGAAATCTACGACGAGATGAACCGTGTCATCTCCGAATTGCACAAGGTCAAATTTGCCGAACGCGGCCTGGCCAGCTACGGCAAGCCCGGCAACTATTTCGAGCGCCAGATCGGCCGCTGGAGCAAGCAGTACCAGGCGTCCGTCACCCAGCCGATCCTTGAGATGGACAGCCTGATGCAATGGCTGCCGGCGAACATTCCGGCCAGCGCCCGCGACGAAAGCATGGTGTCCATCGTGCATGGCGACTTCCGGCTCGACAACCTGCTGTTTCACCCTACCGAGCCTAGAGTGCTGGCGGTGCTGGACTGGGAACTGTCCACGCTGGGTCATCCGATGGCCGACTTCAGCTACCACTGCATGGCTTGGCATATTCCGCCCGGTGCCTTCCGGGGCATCGGCGGGCTGGACGTGGCCAGCCTGGGCATTCCGACCGAGGCCGAGTACATCGCCCGGTATTGCGAGCGCACCGGCTTGAGCACGCCAAGGGCGCTTCAGGCCGACTGGAATTTTTACCTCGCCTACAACCTGTTTCGCATCGCCGCCATCTTGCAAGGCATCGCCAAGCGGGTGGAAGCCGGCACCGCGTCCAGCGCGCAGGCGGTCAGTTCTGCCGCGGGCGCGCCGCTGCTGGCCCGCATGGCCTGGGATTTTGCGCTCAAGGCGCAAGCCTGAACACGCGCTGCGCAACACATTCACCGCCCGCCCGACCGATCCACCTATTTTGCCAACAAGCCTTTCCCGATAACAACCCGCCCTTTCAGGAGATATTTCATGGACTTCGACTACACCCCCAAAGTAAAAGAGCTTCAGGCGCGCCTGTTGAAGTTCATGGATGAACATGTTTATCCCAACGAAGCGCGATTTTTCCGCGAAATCGCCGAGAACCGTGCCAAAGGCAATGCCTGGGTTCCTACCACGCTGATCGAGGAACTCAAGCCCAAGGCGCGCGCCGCCGGTCTGTGGAACCTGTTCCTGCCGCATTCGCCGCGCGCGCCCGAAGGCCTGTCCAACCTGGAATACGCGCCGCTGTGCGAAATCATGGGCCGGGTGCCGTTTGCCGCTGAAGTCTTCAACTGCTCGGCGCCCGACACCGGCAACATGGAAACCATCGCTCGCTACGGCTCGGAAGCCAACAAGGACGAATGGCTGGACCCGCTGCTCAAGGGCGAGATCCGCTCAGCCTTCCTGATGACCGAGCCTGAAGTCGCCTCTTCCGACGCCACCAACATCGAGTGCCGCATCGAGCGCGACGGCGACGACTATGTCATCAACGGCCTGAAATGGTGGTCGTCCGGCGCCGGCGACCCGCGCTGCGCGGTGTACATCGTGATGGGCAAGACCAATCCCGAAGCCGGCCGCCACGAGCAGCAGTCGATGATCCTGGTTCCCGCCAATTCACCGGGCGTCACCGTGATCCGCCCCTTGAGTGTTTTTGGTTATGACGACGCGCCGCACGGCCACATGGAAGTGCGCTTGAGCAACGTTCGCGTGCCCGCCAGCAACCTGCTGCTGGGCGAAGGGCGCGGCTTTGAGATTGCCCAGGGCCGCCTGGGTCCCGGACGCATCCACCACTGCATGCGCAGCATCGGCATTGCCGAGCGCGCGGTCGAGCTGATGTGCAAGCGGCTCAACAGCCGGATTGCTTTTGGCAAGCCCATCGCCGCGCAGTCGGTCTGGCGCGAACGCATTGCCGAGTCGCGCTGCATGATCGAGCAGGCTAGGTTGCTGACGCTCAAGGCCGCCTACATGATGGACACCGTGGGAAACAAGGTCGCCAAGGCCGAGATTGCGATGATCAAGGTGGTTGCGCCCAGTATGGCCTGCCAGATCATCGACTGGGCCATTCAGGCGCACGGCGGCGGCGGCGTGTCGGACGATTTCCCGCTGGCCTACGCCTATGCCAGCCAGCGCACGCTGCGCCTGGCCGACGGACCGGATGAAGTACACCGCGCGTCGCTGGCCAAGCTCGAACTGGCTAAGCACCTGGCTATTGCACGCGAGGTCGAGATGCCGGTGACGCGCGGCTGCTGATTGCCTCGGGCGCTTTTTCGGACGCATGCTGCTATTAATTAAATAGCATCATGCGTCCGTTCCATATGCGCAAAAGGCATAAAACACCCCTATTATTTATCACCAGGGCATCGACTGGGCTGATTACCTGCACCTGAAAGCCTGGTTCGACTTGGTCAGCGCCAGGCCGGCCGTCAGGCGCGGCGTCGAAGTGCTGGCCGAATTGCGCAAGCCGATTCGTGACGACAAGGAGCGCGAAATCCTGTTTGGCCGCACGCAATACCAAAGACGCTGAAGTTCGATATCGGCCGCCTGGATAATTGACAGGCAGGGCGGCATTGAATTACAAAAGCGCATCAAGCTCCCTTGCCTGCGAAACCTGGGTTTTGCCCAGCGGGACGGTTTGCATTGCGGCTTGAATCACAGGAGACCATGCGATGAAAAAGATTGCGTTTCTTTCGATCTTCCTTGCGGCGCAGGCCTTTGCGCACTACGGATGGAACGAATACGACACGGGCCACCCGCTCGAACTGGCCGGCAGCATCGAGGAGTCCGGTTACGTTCATCCGCATGGCGTGGTCAAGCTCAAAACGGCGGACAAGACCTGGACAGTCGTCCTGGCGCCGCCCAGCCGCATGCAAAACCGTGGCCTGAACCAGGAAATGCTGGCACCGGGCAAGCGTGCAACAGCCTACGGATACCCCAATCGCAACAATCCCGGCGAATTGCGCGCCGAGCGCATCACGATCGATGGCAAAACGACGGAGCTTCGCTGATGCAGGAAGCGGCCGGCTTGCTGGGCTGGCTCGGATCGACGTTCCTGGCCGATGCCATGCGCACCAGCCTGTGGCTTTATCCCATCGTTGAAATATTCCACATTGCCGGATTCACGCTGCTGGTTGGCGCCGTTGCCATGTTTGACCTGCGGGTACTGGGCTGGTCACGGTCCCTGCCGGTGGATAAACTGGGCAGGTTTTTGCTGTCCTGGTCGGCTGCCGGCCTGTTGCTGATCGTGCCGGCCGGGTTGATGATGTTTTCCGCCCATCCGCACGACTTTGCCAACAACCAAGTCTTCTTGCTCAAACTTTCACTGATCGCCGCCGCCGGCATCAACGCCCTGCTGTTTCACAGGGGAGTCTACCGCTCTGTCGCGGCATGGAATGCCGACCGCAGCGCGCCCCTGACGGCACGGCTTCACGCGCTGGCGTCACTGGCAGTGTGGATCGCGGTGATTGGTTGCGGCCGGCTGCTGGCTTATACGTGACATCGACGCACGTGTTTGCGAGGCCGGCCGGTATCATGATTCCATGGGCGACGGTTTCAACAGGTGCACGCAGTCGTCGCCACAACAACCCGCCATGACAGCGGCGCAATCGATTGGAAAGCCCAGCCAGATGACAGCGTATAAATTCTTTGTCTACCTTCTTGCCGGCTGGTCGGGGTTTTTTGTCATGGCGCTTGAGCTGCTCGGGGGCCGGGCGCTGGGGCCGTTTTTCGGAACCGGCATTTATGTGTGGGGCGCGATCATCACGCTGTTCATGCTGTCGCTGTCCATCGGCTATTTGATCGGCGGCTCGCTGTCCGCCAGCCGGCCAAGCCTGGAAAAACTGAGCGGCATCCTGCTGCTGGCCGTCCTGGCATCCCTTCCCTGCGTGCTGGCAGCCAATCCCATTTTGGAATTCATTTTTGACCGGGTGCCCGATCCCCGCTACGGTGCGCTGTGCGCCTCGGTCGCGCTTTTCTTTCTGCCGATCACGGTTTCTGGCGCTGTGTCGCCTTATGCCGTCCGGTTGCTGGTCGACGGGTTGGGAACCAGCGGCAAGGTCGCCGGCAAAGTCTTTTTTGTATCAACCTTCGGCAGCATGCTGGGCACGCTGCTGACGTCTTTTTACCTGGTGCTGCTGTTCGAGCTGGACCAGATTTTGTGGGGAATGATGGCCATTTCCTTGTTGATAGGCATGGCAGGGCTGGTGTTTCGCCGGGGAAAGGTCAGGAATGCGACGACTGCCTGAATGGCTGATGGGGGCGGCCCTTGCACTGACGGCCAGCGTGGCAAGCGCGCAGGAAATCTATCAGGAGAAGTCCCTGTACCGCAACATTGTGGTGTACGAGGAACAAGGTCTTCGCTGCATGAAGTTCGGCCGGCAAGGCACGGGACGACAAACCTGCATTTCCCTGAAAAACCCTGATGCACTGGTGCTCAACTACACCAAGATGCTGCTCGGCGCGCTTTACCTCAAGCCTGAACCGCAGCGAATCCTCATCATCGGTCTGGGCGGCGGCAGCCTGCCTTCCGCATTGAAAAAAATCGTTCCGCAGGCAATGATTGAAACAGTCGAGCTGGACCCTTCGGTGGCAAAAGTCGCAGAGCGCTTTTTTGGTTTCATGCCAGGCAAGGACAACGCGGTGGCCATCGAGGATGGCCGGGTGTTTGTCAAGCGAGCGCAAAAGCAGGGCAAGAAGTACGACCTGGTGATTCTTGATGCGTTTGACCATGTCTATGTGCCGGAACACATGCTGACGCGGGAGTATCTGCTGGAGGTGAAGTCATTGCTTGAAAAGGACGGTGTGCTGGCGGCCAACACCTTTTCATCGTCCAGGCTCTACGATGCCGAATCGGCAACCTATGCAGGCGTGTTTGGCGGTTTCTACAACCTGAAGACAGAAAACCGTGTGATCCTAGCCAAGAATGATGGATTGCCGCCCATGGCGCAAATTCAGGCCAACGCAGGCCGGCTTGAGCAAAAGCTCAATCATTTTGGAACGGGAAAGGACTGGTTGCTGCCGCTGTTTTCAATCAAAGCCGACTGGCCCGCTGGCACCAGAATCCTGACCGATCAGTATTCGCCGGCCAACCTGCTCAATGGAAGCGAAAATCGGAACCCGTGGTGGAGATTTTGGTGAACCAGGATTTGGTCTGTCCGGAGGGGATCGAACCCCCGACCCTCAGCTTAGAAGGCTGATGCTCTATCCAACTGAGCTACGGACAGATATAAAAAAAGCCCACTAAGTGAGCTTTTTTATTGATTTTTGGTCGGAGTACAAGGATTCGAACCTTGGACCCCCTGGTCCCAAACCAGGTGCGCTACCAGACTGCGCCACACTCCGACAAGTTGATTATTATAGTCCGTAAAAATGCGCTGCTTTAGGCAGCACCAAACTTTTTAATGCCCTGCCCGGCTTTTCTGCCCTAATTCCATTTCGCATTCGATGCAAAAACAAGATGCGAAACCGGAGAACAGATTTCAGCACGGCAAGGCGAAGCAATGCAGTTATCGTTTTTCATGCGAAATGAAATCGCACCTCATCCGAGCGCACCCCGCCCTTGCATCAATGGGTTGAAGGCGCTTGAAACTCAATTGCTATCGAGTTTATAGCTGTTTGCGCATGCTGGATATGCGCAAACAGCTTATCTGATGCTTGAAAATGCGTTCACTGCCCAAACCGAATACGCTCCAACCGTTGCGAGCGGTCAAACCCTTTCAGGCCGGCGACACCGCGCCAGCAGCGCTGCGACGCTGCTGCGTGAAGGCCGGCAGCCCTTGCAGCAAACGTTGGCCATAGGAGGTGCTGACCAGCCGGCGGTCATAGCAATAGACGAAAGCCCGGTCGGTTTCAAGGCGGATGGCTCGCCCGGCCCACTGCGCCAGCCGGATCGCCGTGGCTGGCACCACCAGCTCGCTGAACGGGTCGCGGCCCACCGAGCGCAGCCACTCGGCGCGCGCCTCGCCCACCGGGTCGTCCGGCGGCGCGAACGGCAGCTTGGCGATGAACACCGACTCGCACAGCTGGCCCGGCAGGTCCAGGCCTTCGCCGAAGGACTGCATGCCGAAGATGACCGATGCCGCGCCGGCTTCGACCCGCGCGCGATGGCGGCTGAGCAGCAGCGCGCGCGGCAGTTCGCCCTGCACCAGCACCGTGTCCTTCAGCCTGCCCGCCAACGCCGCCACCGCTACGCGCATCTGTTCGCGCGAGGTGAACAGGCACAGCGCGCCGTGCTCGACCAGCGCCAGATCACCCAGCAGCGACGCGACCATTTCTGCCGTGAAGGCTTCAGCATGCCGGGGGTCGGCCAGCGTTTCCACCGTCACGAAGCGCCCCTGGCTGGCGTAGTCGAACGGGCTCGCCACTTCCAGCGCGCTGGCCGCCGGGTCCTTGTCCAGTCCGGATTCGCGCAGGAAGAAATCGAACTGCCCGCAGCTGGTCAGCGTGGCCGAGGTGACGACCGCCGCGCGCACCCGCGACCAGAAATGCTGGCGCAGCGTGCTGCCGGGCAAGATCGGGCTGGCATGCGCCTTGATGACCACCAGGCCGTTGTCCAGCCCGCCCTCGCCGGTCTCGAAGGTGAACCATTTGGCCACCGGCACGCTGTCTTGGTCGTTTTCGGCGGCTTTCAGCAGCAGTTCGGTCGTCGCCTGGACTTTTTCCAGCCTAGGTGAAAGCATGCCCAGCTGGGCATACAGGATGGACAGTCGCCGCGCTTCGTCGGGCTGGTCGCGCATGGCGGTGCGCAAGGCCTTGGCGATGGTGCTGAGCACCGCCAGAAAGCTTTCCGCCAGCAGGCGCAGCAGCCGCAGCGGTTCGTCCAGCGCTTCAGGAAGAACCCCGCGCGGCAGGCGAAAGCGAATCGGTCCCTGCTGGGAGCGCGCTTCCTTGAAAGCCTGACCATGCAGGTCCATCAGCAGGCGGCTCAGGTCCGTCATGCCTTGGCGCAACTGCGCGGCCAGTCGCGGCACGTCGGCCGATTCGGACACCGTCATCAAGCCGCCGATGCGGCGCGCGCGGTTGGCCAGCGTTTCGATCCACAGCGTGCGGCTCAGGTCCATCGACGCCGCGAAATGGTCGAGCGCCACGGCCGGCAGGTGATGCCCTTCGTCGAGCACCAAGAGGCAGTTGTCCAGCTCCGGCAGCATGCGCGAACCGAGCGAGGACATCAGCAAGTCGTGGTTCACCACGATCACGTGCGCGCCGACCAGTTCCTTGCGCTTTTCGTAATAGGTGCACTGGTTGAACACCGGGCAATGCTTGCCGGTGCAGGAACTCGCCTCGGCCGCCACCGGCGACCACAGATCGGATTCGGGCGGGCGGGCCAGGCTGTCACGGTCGCCGTCCCAGGCGCCACTTAGCAAATCGCGCACCAGCGCGGCATAAAACACCACGCGCGCCTCCATCACATGCAGCGGTGCGGCGGCGGCGAGTTCATCGGCAAACAGGTCGTCGTCATACGCTTCACCAGCGTCGCCCGCGTGGCGCGACAGCTTGAGCTTGCAGACATAGCGGCCGCGCCCCTTGGCCAGGCCGAACCTGAATTCCTGTGGCATCAGCGCGGCCAGCGCCGGCAGGTCCTTGTTGACCAGCTGCTCCTGCAGGGCGACGGTAGCGGTCGAAATCATCACCCGGGTGTTGCGCGCCAAGGCGGCGGCGATGGCCGGCGCGCAATAAGCCAGCGACTTGCCCACCCCGGTGCCCGCCTGGACCACAGCAATGGCGCGGATGGGCTCGTCGTCGTCTTCCTCGACGCGGCCCAGCGTGGCGACGCTGAAAGTCTGCGCGACTTTTTCCGCCATCAGCCGCTGGCCGGGCCGGTCGCGAAAAGCGCCGGAGGCTTGCACGGCGTGGTCGAAGGCTTGCAAAGCCAGCCGGGCAATTTCGTCAGGGAGCATGGGGGTCATTCAAGGTCAGGCGCGGCGGATGCCAAAAGGCCAATGAGTTTACCGTGC
Source organism: Polaromonas sp. DSP2-3-2b2 (assembly GCF_049895905.1). Classification (NCBI taxonomy): domain Bacteria; kingdom Pseudomonadati; phylum Pseudomonadota; class Betaproteobacteria; order Burkholderiales; family Comamonadaceae; genus Polaromonas; species Polaromonas sp. DSP2-3-2b2. Next base: position 51,595 of record NZ_JAFCTH010000008.1, read on the forward strand.
GCTTTTTCCGTCTTGGAGCAGTGGTCGCAATTCACGGCCTGCCGCTGGATTCCGGCGAACAAGGCACCGCTGGCCCGACGGCGGTCGGCTATGCGCGAGCGGCGTTGTCGCCCGTTTTTCGTGGGCCATGCCTTTTTGCGGTAAATTAGGTGTCATTTCTGCCCCTTGCGCTCATCCATCCTGCATAAGCAGCTACAACTTTAATAGCATATGACACCCACAGCCCCCGCAGCTTTCCAGCCCCTTCAAGGCGTCCGCATCCTGAGCCTGGCGCTCAACCTGCCCGGTCCGGCCGCGCTGATGCGATGCCGCCAGATGGGCGCCGCCTGCCTGAAGCTCGAACCGCCGGGCGGCGACCCGATGCAGCAGTACAACCTGGCCGCTTACCGCCAGCTGCATGAACACATCGAGATGCTGACGGCGGACCTGAAGACCGAGGCGGGCCAGCTGCTGCTGCACCGCGAGCTGGCGCAAGCCGACGTGCTGATCACCTCGTTTCGCCCTTCGGCACTTACCAAACTGGGGCTGACGTGGCCGGCGCTGCACCGGCAACACCCGCAACTGAGCCAGGTTGCCATCGTCGGCGCGCCCGGCGAACGTGGCGAAGAAGCCGGTCACGATCTGACCTACCTGGCCGAAAGCGGTCTGGTCACCGGCCTGGACCTGCCCGCCACGCTTTACGCCGACATGGGCGGATCGCTGATGGCCAGCGAAGCGGTGCTGCAGGCCGTGATGCACCAGCGCCGCCAGGGCACAGGCGTTTACCTTGAAATCGCCCTGTCCAGCGCGGCGGGCTATCTCGCCCTGCCCCGCGCCTGGGGCCTGACCCAGCCCGGCGCGGCCATCGGCGGCGGCCATGCGGGTTACCGGGTTTATCCGTGCCAGGATGGCCGCGTGGCGCTGGCCGCGCTGGAGCCGCACTTCGCGCTCAGGCTGTGCGCGGCAGCTAGCATTGAAGCGGCCAGCATGCAGGCGATGTTCGAGCCCGCCACGCACGAGGCGGTCGCCGCCTTTTTGCTGACGCGCACGCGCCGCGAACTCGATGCGCTGGCGGTGGAGAAGGATATTCCGCTGTTCACGCTGGAAGATTGACTTGGGCAAGCGATGACTGAAAACCGGGTCAAGCTGGCCTGCTAACTTGCTTGAACGCAGGCGAAAGGATCGCTTGATTCCACCCAGACACCCATCACGAAAAACATGAAAAAACAAGGAAAAGTCGTGCGCTGGGACAGCGCACGCGCCTTCGGATTTATCCGCAGCCCAGACACGCCAGCCGACATTTTTTTCCATCTCAAGGACTTTCGGGGTGCGGCTGCTCCGCAGGAAGGCACGCCGGTGACCTTCGAGGAAATCCACGTGGGCGGCAAAGGGCCGCGCGCAATGTCGGTTCAGGCGGGTATGTCCTTGCAGGACGCAACAGGCAGCCGCGCAACCGCGCGCGCGGCAATGCCGCCTACTCAAGCGCGCAGTCGCACGACCACCCGCAACCGGCCGTTGACTCGCACGGCTCCGTCCAGGCCGGCCGCTCCCGCGCTGCTGCTGATGCTCGGCTGGGCCGTGCTGCTGGGCTGGGAAAGCCGTGCCGGCCGTTTGCCCGCCATGGCGCTGCCCATCGCGCTGCTGCTGAACCTGGTGACATTTTTCATGTACTGGGTTGACAAGCATGCGGCGCAAACCGGCCGGTGGCGCACGCCTGAAAGCACATTGCATCTGCTCGCCTTGCTGGGAGGCTGGCCCGGCGCATGGTGGGCGCAAGCGCTGCTGCGCCACAAGTCGAGCAAAGCCTCGTTTCTGGCCGCTTATTGGGCGACCGTGGTGCTTCACTGCCTCGTGCTGGCGGGTTTTGTGTTCAGTCCGCAACTGCAAATCCTGCTACTTAATCGATAGCTGTCCGCGCTTATGAGCCGTGCGCTACAGGGCTATTTGGCTTCAAAAACAGAAAAAGGCCCTGCGCATCCTCGGACACGCAGGGCCTTTCGGAATGCAAAGCGCTTCAGCGCGGCTTGCGCGCCAGCTTGCCCGGCGCCTTGCCAGAGCCGTTGTCGCGTGGCGGCAGCCCGGTGTGCTGCGTCAGCAGCCGGCCCTTGATGACTGGCGATGCCTTGGTCGTCACGGTGGCGGTCGAGTTCTTGCGCCGCGCACTTAGGTAGGTGCCGTCCGTCATCGGCTGGAAGGTCGGAATCAGGTGGTGCTTGCCATTGCCGATCAGGTCGGCGCGGCCCATGGTTTTCAGCGCCTCGCGCAGCACCGGCCAGTTGTTGGCGTCGTGGTAGCGCAAAAACGCCTTGTGCAGGCGGCGGCGCTTGTCGCCGCGCACGATGTCGACCGTTTCGCTGTCGCGGGTGATGCGGCGCAGCGGGTTCTTGTTGCTGTGGTACATCGCCGTGGCCGTGGCCATCGGGCTGGGGTAAAAGGTCTGCACCTGGTCGGCGCGAAAACCGTTCTTCTTCAGCCAGATCGCCAGGTTCATCATGTCCTCGTCACTGGTGCCGGGGTGGGCGGCGATGAAGTAGGGAATCAAAAACTGCTTCTTTCCGGCTTCGAGGCTGAACTTCTCGAACAAGGTCTTGAACTTGTCGTAATTGCCGATGCCCGGCTTCATCATCTTGGTCAGCGGGCCGGCTTCGGTGTGCTCGGGCGCGATCTTCAGGTAGCCGCCGACGTGGTGCTGCACCAGTTCCTTGACGTACTCGGGGCTTTGCACCGCCAGGTCGTAGCGCAAGCCCGAGCCGATCAGGATTTTCTTGATGCCCCGCAGCGCACGGCCGCGCTTGTAGATCTTGATCAGCGGGCCGTGGTCGGTGGTCAGGTTCTGGCAGATACCGGGGTAGACGCAGCTCGGCTTGCGGCAGGCGGCTTCAATTTCCGGGCTCTTGCAGCCGAGGCGGTACATGTTCGCCGTGGGGCCGCCCAGGTCGGAGATGGTGCCGGTGAAGCCTTCGACCTTGTCGCGGATGTCCTCGATCTCGCGGATTACCGATTCCTCGGAGCGGCTCTGGATGATGCGGCCTTCGTGCTCGGTGATCGAGCAGAAGGTGCAGCCGCCAAAGCAGCCGCGCATGATGTTGATCGAAAAGCGGATCATCTCCCAGGCCGGGATCTTGGTCGCGCCGTCGTGCCGGCCGTTCTCGTCGGCGTAGCTCGGGTGCGGGCCGCGCGCATACGGCAGGTCGAACACATAGTCCATCTCGGCCGTGGTGAGCGGAATCGGTGGCGGCGTGATCCAGACATCGCGCGCGGTCGTTCCTTCGCCGTGCGCCTGCACCAGCGCCCGGGCGTTGCCGGGGTTGGTCTCCAGGTGCAGCACGCGGTTGGCGTGGGCATACAGCACCGGGTCGGCCTTGATCTGCTCGTAGCTCGGCAGGCGAATCACGGTGCGGTCGCGTGGCGGAACCTTCAGGCTGCCTTTGCCGTAGAGCGCGGGATTCGGGAAGAAGGTCAGCGGCCTGATCGCCGGATTCACCTCGTTTTTCAAGCCGGATGGGCCTGCAGCGCTTGCTGGTAGGGCGCCAACAGCTATGCTATCAGTAGCATCCTTCTCAGCGTCTTCCTTGGCGCAGGTCGCGCCCTGCCCGGCCGCCTGCTCGCTAGTGGTCATGTAGGGGTTGATGTGCGACTCGACCCGGCCGGGCTCATCGACCTGCGTGGAGTCGATCTCGAACCAGCCCCGGCCCGTCTCGTCGTCCTGGCGACGCACGAACGCGGTGCCGCGCACGTCGGTGATGCTTTGCACGGGTTCGCGCGCTGCCAGGCGGTGGGCAATCTCGACCAGCGCGCGCTCGGCGTTGCCGTAGAGCAGCAGGTCGCTTTTCGCATCGACGACGATGGAGCGGCGCACCTTGTCGCTCCAGTAGTCGTAATGCGCGATGCGGCGCAGGCTGCCTTCGATGCCGCCCAGGATGATGGGCACGTCCTTGTAGGCTTCGCGGCAGCGCTGGCTGTACACAATGGCGGCGCGGTCGGGCCGCTTGCCGCCGATGTCGCCGGGCGTGTAGGCATCGTCGCTGCGGATTTTGCGGTCGGCCGTGTAGCGGTTGATCATCGAGTCCATGTTCCCGGCGGTCACGCCCCAGAACAGGTTGGGCTTGCCCAGCGCCTTGAAGGGCTCGGCGCTTTGCCAGTCGGGCTGGGCAATGATGCCGACGCGAAAGCCCTGAGCCTCCAGCACCCGGCCAATCACCGCCATGCCGAAGCTGGGGTGGTCCACATAGGCGTCGCCGGTGACCAGGATGACGTCGCAGCTGTCCCAGCCCAGCGCATCCATCTCGGCGCGGCTGGTCGGCAGGAATTTGGCAGTGCCAAAGCGGGCGGCCCAGTACTTGCGGTAACTGGTCAGCGGCTTGGCGGCGCGGTTGAAAAAGGAGACATCGATGGGGGCGTTCATGGCGGGCGATTCTTGGTTGAAATCGCGCGGACTGCCGAATGACAACGCCTGCGATTTTTGATTAACCGGCGATTTTAAGGTTTTAACGGCCTCGGGGTCAGCCCGCAATGGCATACGCCCTGGAAATGAAAGTCCATGGCGCTCCACCTGGAGCGATTTCAGGCGCCGATGATGGGCTGAAAGCCCTGGATCGCCGTCAGTCGAGCTGGTCCATCAGCACCGGGCTGACCGCTTCCAGCAAGGAAATTTCGCCATCAGGAATCATCATGGGTTCAACATCGAAGTGACACAAGGTGCCAAAGATCGTGCCGGCCTTGCGCGACAGCGGAAGGCCGAAATAGGAATTCATGACACCCTGGTAAGGATGGCCAAGCAGCCGCGCATCATCAGCCGAATTGACCGTGTTGAAGCCGTTGTCCCGCATCACGAACTGGCAAAAACTGTCGCCCAGCGGGACTTCGCACAAGCTGGTCGGGTTCTCGCCCTGCCGGTCGTACAGATAGATGTTGCGCATCATCTGCCCGTCAAGCCGGTAGATTGCCGTGTAGCGAAACGTGGTGCGGGCGTTCAGGTAACGCAGCGCGCCATGCAGGTCGTCAGTGTCGAACGCCAGGCGGAACTGTTCCAGTTGCTGGTTGAGTTCGTGTTGTTCCTGCAATGCCATGGCGGGTCTCCGGTACGGTTGGTAACAGCGGGCCTGACGGCCAGACCCGGCATGCACGCTTCGATTTGGGGGGCTTGGGCAGGTTCCCCCCCAAAGCGGAAAGGATTGATGCGCAAAAGCTGATGCCTATTCATTTTCAAGCAAAAAAGGCTTTTTACGCACATCCCACGGGCATGGTCAGCTATGCAAAAAATAGCAAACTGAAAGATCAAGGATCAGTTGCGCACCATCATCTGGCCCCGGATTTCGCCGCCCGGGTTGGCGGCGGTGTGGATGTTGGCATACCAGCGGCCGGCGACGAGTTCGGCCACCTGCGCAGGCGTCAGGGTGGCGCTGCCTTCCATCGGGCTGGTGACGGGGCCGGGCCACGGCAGCACCACGCCGGCATTCGCGCCGACGGCGGCCGGACCATGAAAATGCGCACCCGTGACGGGGCCGCTCAGGCCGGTGTAGCTGACCTTCCAGCGCAGCAGGTTGGTGTCCTTGTTCAGCACGGCATCGACGGTTCCGGTAGCCTGGCTGGCATTGGGCGGCACCTCGTTGGCGGCGCTCAGCTGGGTGCTCAGGGCCACCAGGTTGGCGCCTGGCATGGCGGTCGATGACGGTTTCATCATCCCGCAGCCGCTGATCACGGCAAGCGCCGACACGGTCAGCGTGGCAAGGGAAAGGCGAAGGGCTTGGCGGCGTGGAATCATGGGGTCTTTCGATGGGTAAAGAGGTGATTGTGGTCGTGCGCGCAGAGCGTCGGCCTAGGATAAACCCGATCGTTCGCGGGGTTGGCCATCTGGGCCTGCGCGGGCTGCACTTGCGCTTTTCTCCTACGCCACGGACCCCGGCGCGCCGACAAGCGTTGCGCATGGCGCGGATCAAAGTCAGGCAATGGTCAAGACGCGAGGAATCCATGTCCAACCCACCGCAACACCAGCTGGGAGGCCTTTGCATTGGCATTGTGCTGACCGACGGCTTCGAGCAGTCAGAGATGACCGGTCCGCGCGCGGCGCTTGAGGAATCAGGCGTGCTGATTCGCATGCTGTCCGATAAAACCGGCCAGGTTCGTGGCGTCCACCATGACCAGCCGGGCGACCTGTTCGATGTGGACACGACCTTCAACCAGGTCACGGCCGACGAATTCGATGCGCTCTTGCTGCCCGGCGGGGAAGTCAATGCCATGCGCCTGCGGGACAATGCCGACGCGCAGGCGCTGGTCCGGCAGATCGATGCGCAGGGCAAGCCGATCGCCGTGATCTGCCATGCGCCGTGGCTGCTGATCTCGGCCGGCCTGGTGCGGGGCCGCAAGATGACCAGTTCCCCCGATGTGAGGCAAGAGCTTGAAAAAGCCGGCGCGCATTGGGTCGATGAAAAGGCCGTGGTGGACCGCAACTGGGTCAGCAGCCGCACGCCTGAGGACATTCCCGCCTTCAATGCGGCCTTCAAGAGCGTCCTGGCCCAGCGCACGCGCCAGCACATCCGCGGCACGTCCGATGACATTCCATCGTCTGCCGGTGAAAGCGGCTGAACATGGCAGTTCGCGCGGTCTGAAAAGGCGTCATCAGCTTCGAACTGGTGCATATCCCGGTTGTCGAGGTAACGATTGCGCCCAACCCACAAGGCGCGCCAAGCACGGCCTGCCGGGTGGATTCGCTTGTAGGCCTTGGCCGCAACATGGCTGCGCCTTATGGTCTGCCAGCGAGTGACCGCCTATGATTTGCCCTGCAGAAGGTCTGCGCCTGGAGAACCCGATGAAACGCCTTTTTTTAGTGCTGCCTCTGGCCTGCGCGGCCCTGCTGCTTTCAGGCTGTCCCGATGCCAAGCTGCCGACGCCCAACCCCATGGTGCCCACACCCAAGGCACAGGAATCCGTTCGTCACGGCTTGCCGCAAACCGTTGCATGGCATCGGCCATTGGCCGCAACGCTGGTGAAAGCCAGCCTTTCATGAAACCGCGTGGCCTCTTGCTGCTGACCATGGCCAGTCTGGGAATGAGCGGCTGCGCCATGCTTGCAGAAACTGCGGGGCCGCCCGCACGCAGCGTGACGCTGGGCGGCGAATCCTACGTCGTCAGGCAAATCACCGAAAGCACCTGGACGGCCAGCGCAGCCGGAAGCCAGAAAATCCTGGCGGGAACGCCGGCAGCCATGGCGTCGCTCCAGAAAGCAGTGGAGATGGTTTCGGGCTGCAGCGTGACCGACAGCGATTATTCACGGCAGGGAAGGCAGTTCGACGCACAGGTCAGCTGCGCGGGCGGCCTGGAAAACTAGCGGAACACGTCGCCCAAAAAGAGGGCCGCAGCGGAAAAATCCCGCTGCGGCCCCGACTTGGCGCATCACAAGACGCGGCAAGCAAACTCAAAAATTCCGCCTTGCTCAGTGCCGCGCTTTGTACGAATCGCGCAGGGCCTTGATCTCGTCATGGTTTTTCTGCGTGCCCTGGGCCTGCTGCTCGACAGCATTGCGGATGGCCGGCGGCAAGTCCTGTTTGAGCGCCTTGCGGTAGCTCGCCACGGCGGCATCTTCGCCGCGCTCGCATTCGTCGAGCATGGCCTGGTCGCTGTGGCCGCTCAGGACGCCGCGCACCGACACCCATCCACGGTGCAGCGCGCCAGTCATGGAACCGCCCTCGTCAGGCTCGCCGCCCATCTGGCGGATCAGCGCCTGCAGTTCCTGGCCGGCGGTGCGGCATTCGGCCGCATGGCGCATCAACAGGCTTTTCAGGTCGGCGGTCTGGGTGTGTTCGGCAGAGGCGGTGAATCCATATTCACCGTCACGGCAGGATTCGAGCAGGTCGTTCAGCGTGCTGATCACTTCATCGTTGCTGGCTGTCATGGTGTTTTCTCCGTCAGGTTGATGGTTGAAAGATGTTTGCCCAATGGCGCCCTGGCTGAATGCTCGGAAGGAAAAACCGGTCAGCGGCGCTTTTCAGTGCAAGGCTCATGATCGCCTGGGTGAAAAACAGGCTCGGTCAGGCAAGCACAGACGGCGCTGTAGGCGAAAACCGTTGCGCCGTTGCAGACAGCGCCCAGCCGATGGCGGCACGCGCGCCGGTTGAAGCCAGTTTTTTTGATATAAAAATAGCCTTTTGCGCACGCCCAGCCTTCGCAGACAGCTATCAAACCCATAGCATTTTGGGTTCAGGTGTCAAGTTCCGGGTGAAGCCGCCGGGCTAACGCCGATGGAAATCAGCCCCCCGCCGCAATCTGGCGCAGCGCCTGCTCGAACACCTCGACCGGCTGTCCGCCGGAAATCAGGTGGCGGTCGTTGATGATGACCGCTGGCACCGAATGAATCCCCTGGGTCAGGTAAAACGACTCGCGCTCCCGCACTTCCTTGGCATAGGCATGGCTTGCCAGTACCTCGGCTGCCTGCAACGGGTCAAGGCCGCTCTCGCCAGCAACCTTGGCCAACACCTCATGCGAAGCGGGGCTCTGGCCATCGGTGAAGTAGGCTTTCAGCAGGCCTTCCTTCAAGGTCTTTTGCACGCCGCTTCCCTGAAGCCCGGCCCAGTGAAGCAGGCGGTGGGCGTCAAAAGTGTTGTAGATGCGGCTGCGCCCGCCTCCAGGCTGGTCCGCCCGGCTGAAGGCAAAGCTGACCTTTTCACCACGCTGGCGTATGTTTTCGCGGTTGACATCGGCCTGCTCGGGCGTGATGCCGTACTTTTCGGTGATGTGTTCGTTGATCTCCTGGCCTTCGGGCGCCATTGTCGGATTGAGCTCGAAGGGCTGAAAATGCAGCTCGGCCGTGATGTCGTCGGCCACTCTAGCCAGCGCCATGTCCAGCGCCTTCAGGCCGATGGCGCACCAGGGGCATGAAACGTCAGAAACAAAGTCGATCTTGAGAACAGTGGTCATGGGTTTTGCCGCAAGTCAGGGCGGGTTGGTCAAAAACGGCCAGTTTGCTGGTTTTTGTGCAGTTTTTCAAGCATTGTCCACCGGCCGGTGGACTTGATGCATATCAAGCCGGACCGCTGCGCGGCTTCCTAAACTCGGGCATGCAACTCCAGTTCCTAGGTGCGACCGACACCGTCACCGGTTCCAAATACCTGCTTCGGCAGGGCTCGTCCAGCGTGCTGGTCGATTGCGGGCTGTTCCAGGGCTACAAGCAGTTGCGCCTGCGGAACTGGGCGCCCATGCCGGTCGAGCCGGCCAGCATCGACGCGGTCATCCTGACCCATGCGCACATTGACCACAGTGGCTACCTGCCGCTGCTTGCCCGGCAGGGTTTCAGGGGAAAGGTGTTTTGCAGCCCGGCGACCGGCGACCTGTGCGGCATTTTGCTGCCCGACTGCGGCTACCTGCTCGAAGAAGAAGCCGAATACCTGAACCGGCACAAGCTTTCAAAGCACGCGCCGGCGCTGCCGCTCTACACCCGGGACGATGCCCGGCGCTGCCTCAAGCTGTTTGAGCCCGTCGGCTACCACGCCGAATGGCAGCCCGCTGCAGGCTTGAGCGCGACGCTGACGCCGTCGGGCCACATGCCCGGCTCGTCGTTTGTGCGGCTGGACAACGGCACGCGCTCCATTTTGTTTTCCGGCGACATCGGCCGGCCCAACGACCTGGTGCTGGCCGGTCCAACGCCTATGGACGGCGCCGATTATCTGGTGGTCGAATCCACCTACGGCGACCGCCTGCACCAGCAGACCGACGTGCTACTCGAACTGGCCCATATCATCAACCGCACGGCCGCGCGCGGCGGCGTGGTGGTGATTCCGGCGTTTGCCGTCGGGCGTGCGCAAAGCCTGCTGTACTGCATTCACCTGCTCAAGGCGCAGGGCGTCATCCATGACAGCCTGCCGGTTTACCTGAACAGCCCGATGGCCGCCAATGCCACGCAGGTCTATGAGCGCCACCGCGCCGAGCTGCGGCTGACGGCGGCGCAATGCCGGGCCATGGCACACACCGCGCAAATCGTGCAATCGGCCGAGGAGTCGCGGCTGCTCAATGCGCGGCGCGGGCCAATGGTCATCATCTCGGCCAGCGGCATGGCCACCGGCGGGCGGGTGCTGCACCATATCAAGGCGTTTGGCCCGGACAAGCGCAACACCATCCTGTTCGCCGGCTACCAGGCGGGCGGCACGCGCGGCGCCACCATTGCCGGCGGCGCACGGGCGGTGCGCATCTTCGGCCAGGATGTGCCGATTCGCGCCGAGGTCGCCATGCTGGGTAGCCTGTCGGCCCATGCGGACGGCGCGGAAATCATCGAGTGGCTGCGACACTTCACCTCGGCGCCGCGCCAGACCTTCATCACCCATGGCGAGCCGGCTGCGGCCGACGCGATGCGCCAGCGCATCGAGCGCGAACTGCACTGGAACTGCCACATGCCCGACTACCTGGAATCGGTCATGCTGGACTGAAGCCGGGCGGCGCTAAGTCGTGACGCTTTCAGCAGGCGCCCGAACCACCAGCACGGGAACCGGCGCGTGCCGCACGATCTGCTCGGCATCGCTGCCCAGCAAAATGCGGCCGACGCCGCGCCGGCCGTGGGAGCCGACGACGATCAGGTCGGCTTTGGCCCGCATGGCCTGCGCGGCCACATGGTCGCAGATGCGCCCCGGGCCTTCGTCGATCAGCACACTGTCCGCCTCGACGCCCTGGTCCGTGGCCTTTTTCAGGTAGTGCGCCAGCAACTTTTCCCCGGCCACACGCATCAGCGGGATGATTTCGTTCAGGTAGTTCACCGCCGACTCGAAACCGCTGACATAGCTCAGTTCATCGACCACATGCAGCAGCCGCAGGCGGGCGCCGTTCAGCCGGGCCAGGCGAATCGCCTCATCGAGCGCCTTTTCCGACGTGGGACTGCCATCAACCGCGACAAGGATCTGGTGAAAACTGGGCATGAGGTGGCTCCTGGGTTGAAAAAGGCATCTTTTCGGCTTTTTGCCTGATGGCATTTGCGCAAGGTCAAGTAGAAACCTGAAATCTTCACGCGCCAGCGACCCCTTGCGTACCATGACTCCATGCTGCCCACCACCATGTTCGCGATGACCACGGACCCTTCAGGGCGCAGGCTGCTGGGCGGTTTCAAACCGTCGCCGCAGGCGGGGAATCACGACGTGGTGGTGCGCGTATTGGCCTGCGGTGTGTGCCGCACCGACCTGCACATCATCGACGGCGACCTGCCGCCGCATCGCCCCGGCGTGGTGCCCGGCCATGAGGTGGTCGGGCAGATCGTTGCCCGGGGCGCTCAGGCCACGCGCTTTGCCGTAGGCCAGCGCGTGGGCATTGCGTGGCTGGGCGGCACCTGCGGCAGGTGCGCGTTTTGCGCCATGCAGCGCGAAAACCTCTGCGATTTTCCGGTGTTCACCGGCTATGACCGCGACGGCGGCTTTGCCGAATACGCCGCGGCCGACGAGCGCTTTTGCTTCGCCCTGCCCGAACGCTATGACGACATCCATGCGGCGCCGCTGCTGTGCGCCGGCCTGATCGGCTTTCGCGCCTGGCGCCTCGCGGGTGAAGCCGCACCGCGCAGGCTCGGCCTGTACGGCTTTGGCGCCGCCGCGCACATCGTCTGCCAGATCGCCGTCAGCCAGCAGCAGCAGGTCCATGCCTTCACCCAGCCAGGCGATGAAGCCGGTCAGCGTTTTGCCCGCAGCCTGGGCGCGGCCTGGGCCGGCGGCTCGGACGAAATGCCGCCCGCGCCGCTGGACGCGGCGCTGATCTTCGCGCCGGTCGGCGCCCTGGTGCCGGCGGCGCTGGCGGCGACCCGAAAGGGCGCAACGGTGGTCTGCGCCGGCATTCACATGAGCCCGATTCCGTCCTTCGAATACCGGCTGCTCTGGGGCGAGCGGGTCCTGAAGTCGGTGGCCAACCTCACGCGCGCGGACGGCGATGCCTTTTTCGCCCTGATCGACGAGCAGCCGGTGCAAACCCATGTGCAGGCCTTTGCGCTGCAGGATGCCAACGCGGCCGTGCAGGCCTTGCGCGATAGCCGGGTCAACGGGGCGGCGGTGCTGGTTCCCTGAGCGCGAGGCCAGCGGATCACAACGGATGCGGCATCGCTCGTTTGCTCAAGATCAAGCACTGGCCGCTCACTTTCAGCGCCACCAGCCGGCTTGCGAAATATCAAACGGCGCTAGGCCAGACCCAATATATTGAAATTAAAAGCTAAAGCCACGAAACCCACGGAATCGGAATCTTTCAGGAAAGCGGGTGCAAGCATGAAATCCGACAGTCAACTCAAGGCCGATGTCACCGACGAACTGGCGTGGGATCCGGCCGTCAATTCCACCGGCATCGGCGTCATTGTTCAGGAGGGCGTGGTGACGCTCACCGGCCACCTCAACAGTTTTGCGGAAAAGGAAGCGGTGGAGCGCGCCATCCAGCGTGTCCAGGGCGTGCGCAGCATCGCCCTGGAGCTGGACGTCAAGCTCGCGCCTGAACACAAGCGCAGCGACTCCGAGATTGCGCAGGCTGCCGCTACGGCCCTGCGGCTCAACAGCCTGGTGCCCTTCGACAAGGTCAAGGTCATGGTCGAGAACGGCTGGGTCACCTTGAGCGGCGAGGTGGACTGGAGCTACCAGCTGGCCCGCGCCGAGCAGTGCATCCGGCCGCTGGCCGGCGTGCATGGGCTGTACAACCGCATCACCATCAAGCCGCGCGCCAGCGGCAGGAACATCGGCGAGCAGATCACCGCCGCCCTGACGCGCCAGGCCATGCGCGAGGCTAGGCATATCCAGGTCGAGGTCGAGGGCGGCGTGGTCACCCTGAGAGGCACGGTGCATTCGCTGGCGGAGCGCGAAGCGGCCGTTGGCGCTGCGTTCTCGGCGCCAGGTGTCTCGCGCGTCGTGGACAAGCTGAAGGTCGGCGGCTAGCAAGGCCGGCTTTTCAATTTTTGATTTTCAATCAACCCAAGGAGATTCTTCATGAGCAACCTGCGTTTACTTGATTCCGAAATCAGCGACACCTTCAACACGGCGCTGCGCCGCTTCTTCAACCCCATGGCCTTGGAAACCGACACGCCGGCGTTGAAAATGCGCGTCGATGTGTCCGAAAAAGACGATGCCTACGAAGTCAAGGCCGACATTCCCGGCGTCAAAAAAGAGGACATCAACGTTCGCATCGACGGCAATGTGGTGCAGATCGACGCCGAGGTGAACCGCGAGAAGGAGTCCAAGGACAAGAGCGGCAAGGTGCTGCGCAGCGAGCGCTACTGGGGCAATATTTCGCGCACCTTCAGCCTGGCGCAGGATGTGGACGACACCAAGGTGGTCGCCAAATACACCGATGGCGTGCTGACGCTGGAACTGCCGAAAAAAGCATCGCCCGAATCGAAGAAGATCGCGGTGCAGTAAGGTGTTGCGCCAAGGACTGGCGCCCGGCCAGACAGTGGTGGTCTATCCGCCCGAAGCGCTGGCAGATGGCCGCAAAGTCCGGTTGCGCCGGCCCTGAAATCAGTGCGCCATCAGGACCGGCAGCGTCATCGACTCCAGCACGGTGCGCGAGGTGCCGCCCAGCACCCACTCGCGCGCCCGGCTGTGACTGTAGCAGCCCATCACCAGCAGGTCGGCACCCATGTCGAAGGAACGCGAAAGCAGCACTTCGCCCAGCGCCGACGGCTCGTCTCCCTGTTCCAGCCAGTCTGCCGTGATGCCGTTCAGCCGGAGGTAGCCGCGCAGGTCAAGCCGCTTGCCCACCACCTTGGCATCGCCGCCGGACCACGAGAGGATGACGATGCGTCTTGCGCGCTTGAGCAGTGGCATGGCCACGCTCACGGCGCGGGCCGCTTCGCGCGCCGGTTTCCAGGCGATCACCACGGTTTCGCCGATCACGGCAGGCGGCATGCCGGCATACGGCAGGATCAGCGCCGGCTTGCCGCTCATGACCATGACGTTCTCGGCAAAATCGGACGGCACGCCGGACGATGAAGCAGTAGACGGGTCGTGCTGGCCCAGCACCATCAGGTCGGCATAAAAAGCCTGCTGCGCGAACGCCGCCATCATCGGGTCTTGGCGGATCTCGGCCCATTCGACGGCTGTTCCAGGCGTTGCCAGCGCCTGGTCGAAGGCGGTGCGCGCCAGCCGGCGCTGCTGGTCGTCGATGTCCTGTAGCGCCGAGGCGATGCCGGGACCGATTTCCGGCGCGAAAGGCAATTCCACGAAATGCGACATCACCGCGTACAGCGCCGTCACCGCAGCGCCTTGCGCCTGTCCGAGCCGCCTGGCGGCTTCCAGGCGCTGCTGCGCCTTCGGCAGGGCGTCCATGTGTACCAGCAGTTGTGCAAACGATTCGTTCATGGCCGACTCCATCAGGAAGTGGTGATGCTGAAACGATATCGACTGGCAAGCTGCTCCGGCTTGACGCAGATCAAGCAGCGCCCACTGCCGATGCCTGCAACTGGACGCAAGTCCTTCGGCGCCCGGCTGTCCCTGCGGGCTGCTTGATTCACGTCAATCGGGCAGGCCGCAAGCCCGGCCAAAATGGTCTGCCCAGTTTGCACAAGGAGCAGCCCATGTACCAGCGAATACTTGTCCCGGTCGACGGAAGCGACAGTTCCAACAAGGCGCTGGTCGCCGCCCTGCAGATGGCCAGGGATTCGGGCGGCCGGGTGCGATTGATCCACGTGGTCGAACAACTCGCCTACCTGAGCGGCTACGAGCAGTACGGCGGCTATTCGGGCGGTCTGGTTTCGGCGATGCGCGAAGCCGGCGCCAAGGTGCTCGAAGATGCCATGGCGATTGCCCGGTCGGCCGGCAGCGAAGCCGACAGCCTGCTGTGCGACAAGCCCGGCGAGCGGCTGGCCGAAGTGGTCGCCGACGCCGCCAGGGAATGGAACGCCGACCTGGTGGTGGTCGGCACCCATGGCCGGCGCGGCTTCGGGCGGATGCTGCTGGGCAGCGGCGCCGAGCAGATCCTGCGGCTGTCGCCCCTGCCCGTGCTGGTGATTCGCTGAGGCCAACGGCAGCCACATCCGCCCGCCGGTCGACCCCCTCCATTTTTACCTATAACCCCAACCCAGGAAAATCCGCATGCCAAGACTCCAAAACAAGGTCAGCCTCGTCACCGGCGCAGCGCAGGGCATCGGCCTGGCCACCGCGCTCAAGTTCGCCAGCGAAGGCGCCATCGTCATCGTTTGCGACATCCGGCAGGCCGCCATTGACGAGGCGGTCAGCCAGTGCCGAGCGCTTGGCGCGCAGGCGGTCGGCCATGTCATGGACGTGACACAGCGGGGCCGGGTCGATGCGGTGGTCGCGCAGGTCCTGGAACAGTTCGGCCGCATCGACGTGCTGGTCAACAATGCCGGCATCACGCAGGATGCGCGGCTGCAGAAAATGACGCTGGAGCAGTTCGACCGGGTGATCGACGTCAACCTGCGCGGCGTGTTCCACTGCGCCCAGGCGGTGACCGACGCCATGGTGGCGCAAGGCAGCGGCGTGATCCTCAACGCCAGCTCGGTGGTCGGCATCTACGGCAACTTCGGCCAGACCAACTATGCCGCGACCAAGTTCGGCGTGATCGGCTTCACCAAAACCTGGAGCCGCGAACTCGGCCCCAAGGGTATCCGCGTGAACGCCGTCGCGCCGGGCTTTGTCACCACGCCGATTCTGGCGACCATCCCCGACAACGTGTTGAAGGAAATGGAGCACCGCGTTCCGCTCAAGCGTTTGGGCAAACCCGAGGAAATCGCCAACGTCTACGCCTTCCTGGCGAGCGACGAGGCCAGCTACATCAACGGCGCGGTGATCGAGGTATCGGGCGGCATGACGGTGTGATGGCACGCCAGCGCGCGATGGCCGGTGTCGTGAATCGCGTGGGCAGTTGGGCGCCGCGCCGACCTGCAGCCGTCACTTCAGCATGTTTAATGCTTTTTTCGCATATCCAGCGGGTATCTACAGCTATTATTTTCATAGCTTGAAGCCGCCTGCATCCGGCCTGACAGTTCAAGGCGGTTTTCAGGCCTGCGGCGATAATTGCCGCATGAGTTCCCTGCCGGCGCAAGACCATCCGCAACCCCAATCCCTGACCGACCTGTTTGTGTCCTTCACCCTGCTGGCGCTGCAGGGGTTTGGCGGCGTGCTGGCCGTGGTGCAGCGCGAACTGGTCGAAAAAAAACGCTGGATGACGCGCGAGGAATTCATCGAAGACTGGGCGGTGGCGCAGATCATGCCCGGCCCGAACGTGGTCAACCTGTCCCTGATGATTGGCGGGCGCTATTTCGGACTGAAAGGCGCGATGGCCGCGCTGGCCGGCATGCTCACCGTGCCGCTGGTCATCGTGCTGGGGCTGGCACTGGTCTATGCCCAGTTCGCCGGCCATCCCGGCGTGGCTGGCGCGCTGCGCGGCATGGGCGCAGTGGCGGCAGGGCTGATCGCGGCGACCGGCCTGAAGCTGTTTGGCGCCCTGCTGAAAAACGTGCTTGGCCTGCGCCTGTGCATCGGCTTTGGCGTGCTGTGTTTTGTCGCCATCGCGCTGCTGCGCTGGCCGCTGGTCTACGTGCTGCTGGGCCTGGGCGGCATTGCCTGCATCGTGGCCTTTCAAAAGCTCAAACCATGACCGAACCGCTCACCCTGGTGTTCAGCCTGCAGGACTGGTTCACGCTGTTCCTGCATTACCTGACGCTGTCGCTGCTGTCGGTGGGCGGGGCCATCACCACCGCACCCGACATGCATCGTTTTCTGGTCGATCAGCAGCACTGGCTGAGCGACGAGCAGTTCAACGCCTCGATCGCGATTGCCCAGGCAGCCCCCGGCCCGAATGTGCTGTTTGTCGCCCTGCTGGGCTGGAATGTCGGCCTGAACGCCGGCGGCATGCTGGCCGGCCTGCTCGGCGTGCTGCTGTCGCTGCTGGGGATTTTGATTCCGAGCACCGTGCTGACCTATGCCGCCGCCCAGTGGGGCCACCGCAACCGCGAACTGCGCGCCGTGCGCGCCTTCAAGCAGGGCATGGCGCCCATCGTCGTGGCGCTCCTGATTGCCACCGGCTGGATTCTGGCCAGCGCCAACGGCAGTTCGCTGAAGGACTGGCCGGTGTGGCTGGTGACGGTGGTGACGGCGCTGATCGTCTGGCGCACTCGGACGCATCTGCTCTGGCTGCTGGGCGCAGGCGCGCTGCTCGGCTGGTACGGGCTGATTTAGGCGGCTAAATCGGCTGCAGGGCGGCGCTGGCGCAGCGCCTCGTACAGGCAGACGCCGCTGGCGACCGACACGTTCAGGCTTTCCACCGCGCCGTTCATCGGAATGCGGACCAGCTCGTCGCAGGTCTTGCGCGTCAGCTGGCGCATGCCTTCGCCCTCGGCGCCCAGGATCAAGGCCACCGGGCCTCTCAAGTCCACGTCGTAGATCGTCTTTTCGGCATCGTCGCTGGTGCCGATGCACCAGATGTTGCGTTCCTTCAACTCGCCCAGCGTGCGCGCCAGGTTGGTGACCATGAAATACGGCACGGTTTCAGCCGCGCCGCTGGCGACCTTGGACACCGTGGCATTGATGCCGGCCGCATGGTCCTTGGGCGCGATCACCGCCTGCGCGCCGGCGCCGTCTGCCACCCGCAGGCAGGCGCCCAGGTTGTGCGGATCGGTCACGCCGTCGAGCACCAGCAGCAGCGGCTGGGCAGCGCCGGCGGCTTCAAGCTGCTCCAGCAACTCGTCAAGCGAGGTGACCTGGGCGACCACATCGACCCGGGCGATGACGCCCTGGTGGCCGTGGCTGCCGCACATCTTGGCCAGGCGCAGGCCATCGGACTCGATCAGCCGCACGCCGGCTTCTCTAGCGCGGTCGGTGAACTGGCGCATCCGGGCATCGCGGCGCGAGGCATCGTAAAAAACTTCAATGACCGACTTGGGCGCGGTCTTGAGACGGACACCGACGGCATGGAAGCCGAAAAGAACTTTGTGGGGGGAAGAAGACATCCGGCAATTATCGCTGCTGGGTTTTGCAGTCTGCGTGGAGCTGGGCCGACTCAAAAGCGCAGCCACTCAGTTAGCTATTTTTTAGATAGCACTTAGCACACGCCAGGCAAGCGGAACAGCCCTTTTTGTCTTAAGAAACAGCAATCTGCCCGGCCTCGATGGTGATGCGCCGCTGGCAGCGCGCCGCAATCGCCGGATCGTGGGTGACCAGCACCAGCGTGGTGCCGAGTTCCTGGTTCAGGTCGAACATCAGCTTCATCACCGTCTCGCCAGTGGCAAAGTCCAGGCTGCCGGTCGGCTCGTCGGCCAGCAGCACGGCCGGCTTGACGACAAAGGCCCGCGCCAGCGCCACGCGCTGCTGCTCGCCGCCCGACAGCACCTTGGGGTAGTGGCCCAGCCGCTCGCCCAACCCCACCCGCTTGAGCATGTCGGTTGCCAGCGCGCGCGCCTGCTTCATTCCCGACAATTCGAGCGGCAGCATGACGTTTTCCAGCGCCGTCAGGTTGGCCATCAGCTGAAAGCTCTGGAACACGAAGCCGATCTTTTGCGCCCGCAGGGCGGCGCGGTCGTCCTCGCTGATGGCAAAGATGTCCTGGCCGGCCAGCCGCACCGTGCCGGTCGTGGGCGTGTCGAGCCCGGCAATGATCGTCAACAGCGTGCTTTTGCCCGATCCCGATGCACCGACAATGGCGGCGGTTTCGCGCGCATTCAGCGCAAAGTCGATATCGCGCAAAATGGTCAAGGTGCCGGTCGAGTCGGTGACCGACTTGAAAACATGCTCAACGGAAACAATTGGAGTGCTGGCAGGCTCCAACGCGATTGAAGGCCTGGATAAAACTTCACCCATCCCGGAAACCACAGGTTCAAACATGTCAACCCTCTCTGAAAACGTTAAATCGATTGCTGCCGACTGTAGCAAGCCTGGCCTGGGCGCGCGAAACCGCTGGGCCAAATCCTTGGGAAGCGTGTTGATCAGCGCCCTGCTGGCAGTGCCCGCATTTGCCCAGGCGCCGGCGCAGGCCAAGGCGCAGCCGACCGTGCTGATCGTGGGCGACTCGCTGAGCGCCGAATATGGCCTCAGGCGCGGCACCGGCTGGGTTCCGCTGCTTGAAAAGCAGCTGGCCAGCGAAAACAAAAATGTCCGGGTCGTCAATGCCAGCATCAGCGGCGACACCACCTCGGGTGGCCGTTCGCGCCTGCCGGCCCTGCTGGCTCAGCACAAGCCGACCGCCGTAGTGATCGAACTGGGCGGCAACGACGCGCTGCGCGGCCTGCCGCTGGACATGACCGGAAAGAACCTGACGGCCATGACGCAGGCGTCCAAGAAAGCCGGCGCCCGCGTGCTGCTGGTCGGCATGGAAGTGCCGCCCAACTATGGCGGCGCCTACGCCGCCACCTTTTCAGGCCTTTTCTCCAAGGTCGCCAAGGAGGAGAAAGTCGCGCTCGTGCCCTTTTTCCTCAAGGGCGTTGCCGACGGCGACAATGCCGCCGCCAATTTCCAAGCCGACCGCATCCACCCCAACGAGTCATCGCAAGCCAGAATGCTGGCCAATGTCTGGCCAGAACTGAAGAAAATCATCCCGTGAGCCTTGACCGCATTTCCGCCGCAGACGCCCTGGCCCAACTGGGGCAGTTCTCCACCGTCATCGACGCCCGCTCCGAGGGCGAATACGCCGAAGACCACCTGCCAGGCGCGGTGAACTGGCCCAGCCTGCACGACGACGAGCGAAAGATCGTCGGCACACAATACAAGCAGATCAGCCAGTTCGAGGCCAAGAAGCTGGGCGCGGCGCTGGTCGCCAAGAACATTTCAGAGCACATCCAGCGCGATGTGCTCGACAAGCCCCGGGAATGGCAGCCGCTGGTGTATTGCTGGCGCGGCGGCAAGCGCAGCGGCTCGCTGGCGCTGGTACTGGACCAGATCGGCTTTCGGGTCACGCTGGTCGATGGCGGCTACAAGGCCTTCCGGGCGGCGCTGGTCGCGGACCTGCCGCAAGTCGCCGCGCGGCACCGCTACCGCGTGGTGTGCGGCCCCACGGGTTCGGGCAAGACGCGGCTGCTGCAGGCCCTTGGAGCGCAGGGGGCGCAGGTGCTGGACCTTGAAGCGCTGGCGAACCACCGCAGTTCGGTGCTTGGCATGATCCCGGGCGTGGCCCAGCCCAGCCAGAAGGCTTACGACAGCCGCATCTGGACGGCGCTGTGCAGCTTCGATGCGGCGCGGCCGGTCTATATCGAGAGCGAGAGCAAGAAGGTCGGCAACGTGGCCGTTCCCGAAGGGCTGATTGCCGCCATGCGCGCCAGCCCCTGCCTGCGCATTGATTTGCCTGAAGGCGAGCGCGTGGCGCTGCTGCTGGAAGACTATGACTTTTTTGTCCGGGACATCGAATTCTTCTGCGATCGGCTCGGCGCCCTGACCGAGGCGCGCGGCAAGGCCACCGTGCTGGACTGGCAGGTGTGTGCGCGCGGCGGCGACGTGGCGTCGGTGGTGCTCGAATTGCTTGTCAAGCATTACGACCCGGGCTACCTGCAGTCGATGCAGCGCAACTTCACCCAGTACGAAGCGGCGCGAGCCCTGGCGCCACGCGACCACAGCGCGCAAGCCATGACCGACCTTGCCCGTTCGCTGCTGGCCGAGGCTTGATGCAAAAAACCCAGCATCACCAGTGGCGGTGATGCCGGGTCAGTCGTGAATTTGCTATCAGATCAATAGCTGGTTGCGCACACCCCTGTTGCGCTGGAAGGCTTTTTTCTTGAATTCAGGACTCAGGGAGGGGAACCGGCGGGCGGTATGTCAAGCTGGGCTTCGCTGATGTTGTCCTGATCCGGCACGCCGTCAGGGGACACATCGCCATCTTCAGGCTTGCCTTCGCCCTTGCGCTTGAGCTTGTCTTCTTTCTTGCGTTTTTTCGCCAGCTCCTTCTGGCGCTTTTCATAGGAGTAATTGGGAGTTGCCACAGCTTGCTTTCGTGAATAGGTAGCCCTGACTGTAATGCATTGCCATCAGGCCTTGCTCACAGGCCGGCCAGCGCTTGGGCCAGGTCGGCCTGCAGGTCGGCAACCGCTTCGAGCCCGACGGAAAAGCGCACCAGCCCGCCCTGGTGGGGCCAGGGGCGCACGGCACGCAGCGCCGCCATGTCGTAAGGCACGCACAGGCTCATCGGCCCGGCCCAGCTGTAGCCAAGCCTGAAAAGCCGCAGGCTGTCGCAAAACCGGTCGATCTGCACGGGCGTGATGTCAGGCCGGAAGACCGCGCTGAACAGGCAGGCCGCGCCAGTGCAGTCGCGCTTCCATTGCGCATGGCCTGGCGAGTCAGACAATGCCGGATGCAGCACGGCGGCGATTTGCGGCTGGCCCTGGAGCCAGCCGGCGAGCTGGCGCGTGGCGGAATCCTGCGCGGCATAGCGCAGCGCGATGCTGTTCAGCCCGCGCAGCACGAGTTCGGCGTCATTGCCGCTGACGCCGTAGCCGACGCGCATATGGCAAAAATGCATCAGGTGGTGCAGCGCTTCGCTGTTCGTCACCACCGAGCCCATCAGCACATCGGCACCGCCGCTCGGGTATTTGGTCAGCGCCTGCACCGAGATATCGGCGCCCAGCGCGAAGGCATTGAACGCCAGGCCCGCGCCCCAAGTGTTGTCGAGTGCCGTGATGGCGGCCTGTGGATGTGCCCCGCCCGATGCGTTGTGCGCCTTGACGGCGGCCACCAGCGCGGGAAGGTCAGGAAACTCCAGCGTGATCGATCCGGGCGCCTCCAGCCAGACCAGGCGGGTCCGGCCGTTCAGCCGCGCGGCCAGGTCGGCCGGGTTCATCGCGTCGTACAACTGGCAGCTGATGCCCCAGGCCGCCAGTTCGGACTGCGCGAAGGCCTTGTTCGGGCCGTAGGCATTGTCCGGAATCAGCACCTCGTCGCCGGACTTCAGCAGGGCCATGTCCACCAGCACGACCGCAGCCAGCCCGCTCGGAACCAGCGTGCAGAACTTGCCGCCTTCGAGCGTCGCGATGCGCGCTTCCAGCGTGAAGGTGGTCGGCGTTCCGTGCAGGCCGTAGGTGTAACCGGTCTTGTGCTTCCAGTCGCGGCTGCGCAGGGCTGCCACGTTGGGGAAGATGATCGTCGAGGCCTTGTGGACCGGGGGGGACACCGACTCGAAGCCGGCGGGTGGATGATAGGGATGGTGAATCAGCTGGGTGGACAAATCGCTCATCCACGCATGTTAACGGCATGCGCTTTTGATCAGCCAGGGCCGCGGAACTGGCTTTGCCAGGCCGCAGGCGCAGTAATCCTTCGGCGGGAAGCGAACCACACGAAATCGAGGGCGTGGGGGCTTTCCCTTCCCTACCAACCGGGGCTGCGGAACCGGCTCCGCCGGACCGCAGGCACAGTGGCCCCCTCGGGGGGCAGGAAGCTACACGCAGTGAGCGACCGTGGGGGCTACTACACCCTCCACTTGTCCATCAGTTGCTCCGGCGAAAGCGCATCGTAGCTCTCGAAGGGCTGGTGAATCCACGGGTTGGTTGGCAGCGTCTCGACCGAATAGTCGGCCTGGAAGGTCGAAACACCCTTGGTCCAGATCACGGCGCTGCGCAGTTCGGTGATCGGCTGGTAGTTGTTGCGAAGCTGGTGGATCACCGCATTCAGGGTATGGCCCGAATCGGCCAGGTCATCGACCAGCAGGACCTTGCCGGCGATCTCGCCCTTGGGTGTGGTGATGAAACGGGCAATGTCCAGATTGCCCTGCACCGTGCCGGCGTCGGCGCGGTA
Source organism: Polaromonas sp. DSP2-3-2b2 (assembly GCF_049895905.1). Taxonomy (NCBI): domain Bacteria; kingdom Pseudomonadati; phylum Pseudomonadota; class Betaproteobacteria; order Burkholderiales; family Comamonadaceae; genus Polaromonas; species Polaromonas sp. DSP2-3-2b2. The sequence continues at coordinate 74,234 of NZ_JAFCTH010000008.1, forward strand.
GGAACTGGTGGACATGATGGCCAGCGGCTTGTCGAAAATCCGCGACAAGATGTCGCCGGGGCGCATGCCGCCCCGCGCGAGGCACAGGATGGTGTCGAACTGCCAGCCCGACTGGTGGATCTTGATGGCCAGTTTTTCGATCAGGTTGTGGTATTCGTCATAGCTGACATAGAGATGCTTGCCGTCTTCGGTCAACATGGAGTTACTCCTGATTTAATAGCTGCCTGCGCCCGTAGTTATTGCGCAAGTGGCCTGTTTTTCTAAATTTAAAGGCTTCAGAGCGCGTAGGGGTTACGCAGCAGGATGGTGTGGTCGCGGTCCGGGCTGGTCGAGATCATGTGAATCGGCACGCCGGTGACTTCTTCGATCCGTTGCAGGTAGCGCTGTGCGGCGGCCGGCAGCTTGTCATATTGCGTCACGCCCACGCTGCTCTGGCTCCAGCCCGGCAGGGTTTCGTAAATCGGCACACAGCGGGCAATGTCGTCGGCGCCCATTGGCAGGATGTCGGTGGTCTGGCCGTCGAGTTCGTAGCCGGTGCATAGTTTCAACTCGTCCAGGCCATCGAGCACGTCAAGCTTGGTGATGCACAGGCCCGACAGGCCGTTGACCTGCGCCGAGCGCTTGAGCAGCGCCGCGTCGAACCAGCCGCAGCGGCGGCTGCGCCCGGTCGTCACGCCTTTTTCGGCGCCGACGGTGCTCATGTGCCAGCCCGGCGTGCCTTCGACTTCCCAGTCGAGTTCGGTCGGGAACGGCCCGCCGCCCACGCGGGTGCAATACGCCTTGGTGATGCCCAGGATGTAGTGCAGCATGCCCGGCCCCACGCCGGCACCGGCCGACGCATTGCCGGCCACGCAGTTGCTGGAAGTGACATAAGGATAGGTGCCGTGGTCCACGTCGAGCAGCGTGCCCTGCGCACCCTCGAACAGCAGGTTGGCGCCGGCCTGGTGCGCGTCATTGAGCTCGCGCGACACGTCGGCCATCATCGGCTTGAGCAGTTCGGCGTGACGCATGGCTTCGTCGTACACCGTGTCGAAGTCAACGGCCGGCGCATTCAGGAAACCGGTCAGGACGAAGTTGTGCAGGTCGAGCAGCTCGCGCAGCTTGGCGGCAAAGCGCTCGGGGTATTTCAGGTCCTGCACGCGCAGCGCGCGACGGGCGATCTTGTCTTCGTAGGCCGGGCCGATGCCGCGGCCGGTGGTGCCGATTTTCTCGGTGCCGCCTTTTTCGCGGAAGGTTTCGCGGGCAATGTCGATGGCTGCATGGAAAGGCAGGATCAAGGGGCAGGCTTCGCTGATGCGCAGGCGCGAGCGCACTTCGACGCCGGCTTTTTCCAGCCCTTCGATCTCCTCGAACAGCTTGGCCGCCGACAGCACCACGCCGTTGCCGATGTAGCACTTCACGCCGGGACGCATGATGCCGCTCGGAATCAGGTGAAGAGCGGTTTTGACGCCATTGATGACCAGCGTGTGGCCGGCATTGTGGCCGCCCTGGAAGCGCACCACGCCCTGCGACATTTCGGTCAGCCAGTCGACCAGTTTTCCCTTGCCTTCGTCACCCCATTGGGTGCCCACGACCACGACATTGCGGCCGGTGGCTGCGCTTGGTTTGTTTGTCATCTTCAGTTCTCGTTAAGGATCAAATGGATAAAGCTGGCGCCGGGCTCGGCCCTTCGCACAGCATTTTGTACCGCTTCAGGGTTGCGGCTTAAGGGCGGGGCTGCACCACCCACTGGCCGGCCGTCAGGGCCAACTCGCGGTCGCAGTCAAACTCATTGACTTCATTGTCATGGCCCGGCAACAGGCAGGTCACGGTTTCGCCGCTGGCCCGCAAGCGGGCAATGGCGGCATTGAGCCTGGCATCGTCACCCCAGGGCGCGCAAATGGCCGCCTTGAGGGGTCGCGGCGGCAGCACGCTGACCAGTTCCTTCAGGTCAAGGCTGAAGCCGGCGGCCGGACGGTTGCGACCAAAAACGGCGCCGACCTCGTCGTAACGCCCGCCCCGGGCCAACTCGGCGCCCTGGCCATAAATGGCGAAGCGGACACCGCTGTAATAGGCGTAGCCGCGCAGGTCAGCCAGATCAAAGCTGACCTTGACATCAGGAAGATAGGCGGCGAGCAACTTCAAATTTTGTAGCGCTTCATGCACGCCAGGCAAGCGCGGAAGGCATTTTTCAGCTTCAAACAACACATGTTCATCACCGTAGAGCTGCAGCAGCGCCATCATGCCTTCGCGTGCTTCTGATGAAATGCCGCCATGCAGGCCAGCGAGCAAACTGCCCAATTCGCTCGCATCCTTGGCCGCCAGCGCCGCATGGATGCGCGCCAGGATTGAAGGGCCAAGACTGGCGCCGGCTAGCAGGCTGGCAACGATGCGAACGTCCGCCATGTCCATCATGAGATCGGTGACGCCCGCTGCCTTCAGACAGTCCAGCGCGAGCCGCTGGGCTTCCAGATCGGCTTCCAGACCGGCATGGCCGTAAATTTCAGCGCCGAACTGCAAGGGCTCGCGGGTCGCATGCGGCCGGTCGGCGCGAGTATGCAGCACCGGACCACAATAGCAAAGGCGGGCCACGCCGCTGCGGTTGAGCAAATGCGCATCAATTCGGGCGACCTGCGGCGTGGTGTCGGCGCGCAGCCCCAGTGTGCGGCCCGACAGCTGATCGACCAGCTTGAAGGTCTGCAGGTCCAGCGCTTCACCGGTTCCGGTGAGCAGCGACTCCAGATGCTCCAGCAGCGGCGGCATGACCAGTTCATAGCCATAGCTGCGGGCGGTGTCCAGGAACAGACGGCGTAGTTCTTCGATGTGACGCGCCTCGGAAGGCAGGACATCGGCAATTTGATCAGGCAATTGCCAAGATGACGACCAGGCGGGCATGTAGATTTAGTAAGCTGTTAAAAACAGGATTTTACCGGCATGGGCTGGATCAAAAAACAGAAAAGGGCAGACTGCCCTTTTGCTTGATAAACGCCGCCCGCTGGTGAAGGCAATTCATATCGCCTGGGTGCCGGAAAGCTGACGTTTGTTAACGGGAGGCGGCCCCTGAAGCGCTGCCACTGTTGGCACCACGCATGGCCTTGAAAAAGTCCGACGAAGGATCGACTACCATCACGTCGCTTTTCTTGCTGAAGCTGGCTTTGTAGGCTTCCAGGCTGCGATAGAACTGCGCAAACTGGGGGTCCCGTCCAAAAGACTGGGCAAAGGTGCTGGCCGCCTCGGCATCGCCCTCGCCCTTGATCTTCTGCGCATCACGATAGGCGTTGGCGACAGTGATCTCACGCTGGCGATCGGCATCGGCGCGAATTTTTTCACCTTCTGCCGCACCTGTCGATCGCAACTCATTGGCGACGCGCTTGCGCTCGGCCTCCATGCGGCGGTAAACCGATTCGGTAATGGCTTCCACGTAATCGACGCGGGTAATGCGCACGTCGATCACATCGATGCCCCAGGGCTTGGCGCCCCGTACCACGCCAAGCACTTCTTTCTTGACATCGGCCATCAGCTGCTCGCGCTTGAGCGAGAGCAGATCCTTGACGGTGCGCCGGTTGATTTCTTCCTGGAACGCATTGCGAACCACGCGATTCAACTGGTTGGCACCGGCTTTTTCATCAAGCCCGACGTTGCGGATGTATTCCGAAGGGTTGATGATGCGCCAGCGCACATACCAGTCGATCACGACACGCTGCTTTTCGGCTGTCAGCATCGGCTCGGAGTCGGTGCTGTCCAGCGTCAGCAAACGCCTGTCAATGTACGAAACGTTCTGAAACGGAGGCGGGAGCTTGAAATTGAGGCCCGGCTCAAGAACCACCTCCTTGATTTGTCCAAGGGCGTACACAACGCCGAACTGGCGCTGGTCCACCACGAACAGCGTGGAACTGAGCAATGCCAGAAGCACCAGCAATGAAGAAACGACAAGTCCAACTCTATTCACTTTTGTATTCCTTAGCGGGTTTCACGTTCGCGGGTGCGGGAAGCGTCCCGAGCTCGGGAATCTACAGGGACCCCATTGAGCGGGGCTTGCGCTGCAGGCGATGTTGACAGTGGCGCCGTCGCATCGCTGCCTGCCGCCGCGCCGCCAGTTCCGGTCATCTGCATGATCTTGTCGAGCGGCAGGTAGAGCAGGTTGGAACCCTGGCGAGATTCAACCAGCACCTTGGTCACGTTGGTGTAAACCTGCTGCATCGCGTCGGTGTACATGCGGTCGCGGGTGACCTGCGGGGCTTTCTGGTATTCGGTCAACACCGAACTGAAGCGCTGCGCATCGCCCTGAGCCTGCGCCACAATACGGGCCTTGTAGGCATCCGCCTCTTCCTTCAGGCGGGAAGCCGAACCGACCGCGCGGGGAACCACGTCATTGGCGTAGGCTTGGGCTTCATTCTTGGCGCGCTCGCGCTCCTGTCCAGCCTTCAGCACATCGTCGAAAGCTGCTTGGACCTGTTCCGGCGGACGCACGCCGCTTTGCTGCAAATTGATGGCGACCACTTCGACACCGACTTTATAGCGGTCCAGAATGGTCTGCATGAGCGTCCTGACGCGCGGACCGATCTGGTCACGCTCCTCGGCAAGCGCCATGTCCATTTTCATCTTGCCTACGACTTCGCGCACGGCGGTTTCGGCCGCCTGGACCACTGCAGCTGCCGGGTCCTTGCTTTCGAACAGGTAAGCGCGAGCATCGTTCAGGCGATACTGCACGGCAAACTTGATCTCGACGATGTTTTCGTCTTCCGTCAACATGGCCGAATCGCGCAGGCCGGTCGCCTTGAGAACGGTGTCACGGCCGACATCGACCGAACGAATCTGTGTGACCACGACGATCTCGTGACGTTGTATGGGGTAAGGCAAACGCCAGTTGAAGCCGGCGCCTACCGTGGACCGGTATTTGCCAAACTGTGTGATCACCGCTTGCTGACCCTCTTGCACGATGAAAAAGCCGGTGCCCAGCCAGATCAAGGCCACCACTGCCGCAATCAGGCCAACACCTATTCCGGCATTTTTCATGTCGGGCTGAAAGCCACCGCCTTTGTTGTTGCCGCCGCCAAAACCATCGCGGTTGCCTCCGTTCTTCGCACCGCCAAACAAGTTGCCCAGTTTGCGATTGAAGTCGCGCCACAACTCGTCAAGATCGGGCGGACCCTGATTGGAGCCCTGCGGGCGATTCGGAGGCTTGGGCGGCTGCCGGTCATCGCGCGATCCCTCGGGCCTGGAGCCATCGGACGCTGGTTTGTCCTCATCCCGGCCCCAGCGCGGATCATTCAGATTGAATATGCCTTGGGCGCGATGTTTGAGCCGACCCGGAAAGTTTGTCAGCGTTTGCAGCACGGGATTCAAATTCATGGAAAAAAACTCGCTTTTTTTGTTACACCGACATTGTGCCTAATGAAACTGCCAGGTCGGGCAATATCATTGGGGTGTTTGGGGGCTATAGCCTGCCTGCACACGGGAACCCTGAACCGCCAGCAATTCACGAAGCAGACTCAGGCCCTCGCCGGTTTTGGCACTCACAAATACGCGTTCGACACTGCGACTGGCGCCTTCGAAGGCATCCTTGAGCTCGAACATATCCTGCAAATGCAGTGGCAAGCTGCTTTTTTCAATAGCGTCCAGCTTGTTAAACACGAGTATTTGCGGAACATCCTCGGCACCGATCTCGCAAAGCACGCGCTGCACCTGCTCGATCTGCTCAAGATAGTCCGGATTGGAGCCATCGACCACATGCAGCAGCAAATCAGCATCAACCGCTTCCTTCAGGGTTGCCGCAAAGGCATCGATCAGACCATGCGGCAAATCGCGAATAAAGCCTACGGTGTCCGACAGCGATGCGAAGCGTCCGGCCTCGCCCAGGTAAAGCTGGCGCGTAGTAGTGTCCAGCGTTGCAAACAGCTGGTCAGCGGTGTAAGCCGTGGCCTTGACCAGGGCATTGAATAAAGTGGATTTTCCTGCATTGGTGTAGCCCACCAGCGAAACCGAAAACGAATTGCGCCGCTCGCGCTGTTTTCGCTGGGTCTGACGCTGTTTTTTCACCTTGGTCAGGCGTTCCTTGGTTCGCTTGATGGCATCGCCAATCATGCGTTTGTCGAGTTCGATCTGTTTTTCGCCCGGACCGCCGCGCACACCAGCGCCGCCCGTCTGGCGCTCAAGGTGCGACCAGCGCCGCACAAGCCGCGTCGAGACATACTGCAGGCGAGCGAGTTCCACCTGCAGCTTTCCCTCATGGCTGCGGGCCCGCTGTGCGAAGATTTCCAGGATCAACAGCGTTCGGTCGTTGACCGGCATTTCAAGATGCCGCTCAAGGTTGCGCTGCTGGGCCGGGCTGAGCGACTGATCAAACAGGACCTCTGTAGCGCCTGTGTCGAGTGCGAGCATCTTGATCTCGTCGGCTTTGCCCGACCCGATGAACAACGCGGCATCTGGCGCCCTGCGCTTGCAAGTAACGCGCGCCACGGGCTCCAAGCCTGCGGTTTGCGCAAGCAGGCCAAGTTCCAGTAAATCAGTATCAAAATTGGGAAGGCCCAGATCGACCCCTACCAGAAGGGCAAATGCTTGTGTTTTCACCGGAGCGTCACGGCTTCTCAGCTGGTCGGTGATTCTTCAGACTCGGTCGTCGAAAAATTCACGGCGCGGCCTGGGACGATGGTGGAAATTGCATGCTTGTAAACCATCTGCGTGACAGTGTTGCGAAGCAGGACCACATACTGGTCGAACGATTCAATCTGACCCTGAAGCTTGATGCCGTTGACCAGATAGATCGAAACAGGAACATGCTCGCGACGCAAGGTGTTGAGAAATGGGTCCTGCAAAAGTTGGCCTTTGTTATTGCTCACGATATTTTCCGTGTTCAGAAGTTGATAGGAGTTTGACCATACCACAGCGATTTACATGACCTTGTAATATTGGGTCTATTCTTTATCCGTGAAAGGATTGTGCGAGCTCTTGAGCTGGATCCGCAAAGGCGTGCCAACCAGATCGAACTCCTTGCGTATCCGGCCTTCAAGGTAACGCTTGTAGGACTCGGTCACATGCTCCAGTGAGTTGCCGTGAATGATCACGATGGGCGGGTTCATGCCGCCCTGGTGCGCGTAGCGCAGCTTGGGGCGGAAGACGCCCGAACGCTGGGGTTGTTGGAACTGCACCGCTTCCATCAGCAAGCGGGTCAGCACCGGCGTAGACATCTTGCGGTTGGCCGAAGCGTGCGCCTGGACGATTGATTTCCAGACCGGCCCCAAGCCTTGACGCTTGATGGCAGAGATGTGGTGAATCGACGCGAACTTCAGGAAACCCAGCCGCGTTTCAATCGAGCGCTGAAGCAGTTCGCGCTGGTAGGCATCGACCGCATCCCACTTGTTGACGGCGAGCACCACAGCCCGGCCGCTTTCAAGGATGTAGCCGGCAATGTGCGCATCCTGGTCTGTCACGCCTTGGGTGGCATCGAGCAGCAACAGCACAACGTTGGCATTCTCGATCGCCTGCAGGGTCTTGACGACGGAGAATTTCTCGATGGCCTCGAAAACTTTTCCTTTGCGGCGCAGTCCGGCGGTGTCAATGAGCTCAAACCGCTGGCCGGCATGCTCGAAAGGCACCGAGATGGCGTCGCGGGTGGTTCCCGGCAGGTCAAAGGCCACCAAACGCTCTTCACCAAGCCAGGTGTTGATCAGTGTCGATTTGCCGACATTGGGGCGCCCGGCCACCGCCAGTTTGATCACCGCGGGGTCTTCCTGCTCCACCGCCTCCGACGGATCAGGCAGATTGAGGGGCGCCAGTGCCAGATCAACCAGCAGCCGCATACCCTGCCCGTGCGATGCCGACACTGCCAGCATTTCACCCAGCCCGAGTTCGAAGAACTCCGAAACCTGCGTGCCTTCGGGCAGGCCCTCGGCCTTGTTGGCCGCCAGCACCGTCGGTTTTCCGAGCTTGCGCAAGTAGTTGGCAATGTCGTAGTCCTGCGCGCTGATGCCGGCACGGGCATCGACCACGAAAATCACCACGTCGGATTCGGCAACTGCCTGGCGGGTCTGCCGGGCCATTTCCTTGTAGATGCCGGTGACGGCATCGGGCTCGAAGCCTCCGGTGTCAATGACGATGTACTCATGGGGGCCGAGCTTGCCGTTACCGTAATGACGATCACGCGTCAGTCCGGCATAGTCGGCCACGATCGCATCCCGCGTCTTGGTCAGCCGGTTAAAAAGGGTTGACTTGCCTACGTTCGGGCGGCCAACTAACGCAATGACAGGTTTCATCAAAATGAGTAGATAAGTTTCTGGCGAGAATGCCGTTATTCGGGCTTAAAGCCGTAAATGCCGCCGTTGCGGGTGAAGGCGACCAGGGTGTTGCCCGCCAGCACCGGCGCAGCGGAAATGGGCGAGCCATCGGTGCTCAGGCGGTTGAGCAGGGAGCCGTCTTCACGCGACAGCAGGTGGATGAATCCGGTGGCATCACCAATCACCACGGAACGGCCGGCCAGCAGCGGCGCGGTCAGCCCCCGGTGACGCAGCCGCTCGCTGGACCAGACACGCTCGCCATCGCTGCGCTTCCAGGCCAGCACGGTGCCATCGGCTTCCGTGCCAAACAGCAGCCGGTCATCGCCCTGAATACCCTGCACGCCATTGGCAGGCCGGGTCCAGAGCACATTGCCACGGGTGGTGTTCACGCAACCAATGCTGGACTGGAACGCCCGCACACAAACGCTGTCACCCACCCGGCTGACGCTGCCGACCAGGTCCACGAGCCGCTCGATGTCATTGATGCCGCGCGGGGTGGCAATAGGCGCCTCCCACTGAATGCTGCCATTTGACGGGTTCATGCCTGCCAGCCGACCAGCCAGACCAACCACCAGCGTGTCGCCAACGGCCAGCATCACGCCGGACTGGCGCAGCACCAGCGGTTCGCTTGATCGCTGCTGCGCCCACAGCTTTCGGCCAGTCTGCCCATCAAAGGCATTGACCGAACGATCCGCCGCCAGCACAAACACGCGCTCGCCTGCCACGAACGGGGCGGTGAACGCCTGGGCAGTGAGCTTTTGACGCCACAACTCGCGGCCTGCCTGCATGGCAATGACTTCGTTGTCTTTCGTGACGACGGCGAGAACTTTTCCATCGCTTCCCACGCCTGCGGCAATCGGCGTTTTCAGGGTCAGACGCCACACGTCGCGGCCGGTCTGGGCATCGAGCAGCGCGACCGTGCCATCGTCGCTGGCCACAGCCACGCTGTTGCCGGCTACACCGGCATCGAGCGGGAAATTGACCGGACCAATGCGACTGGTCCAGCTTTGGCGCACGGAAACCAGCGCTGTCACCGGTTGCAGTTCCGTGGGCTGCGGCTTTTTGACGCCCCCAAAGCAGCCCGCCAGCAGCGCTATGCTAATGATAGCTAGTGGCGCTCGCCCAGCAAGCGCAAATGGCCAAAATGATTGAATTTTCATTTGTTTTCTCCGGCCTTTTCGGCAGTTGCCAGATGGGTCTGCCCGGCGGTGGGATCAACGCCCAGTGCATTGAGCTTGACTTCGACCAGGCGCCGGTATTCGGTACGCTCGTCGAACGCCTTCCAGGCTTTTTCGTATTCAGCTTTGGCTTCGGCCTTTTTGCCTTGCGCCATCAGGATGTCCGCGCGCCGGTCGGCGACCAGCCCCTCGAAGTTCTTCGGAAAAGCAGCGGAAAGCTGCAGCAGGGCTTCGTCATAAGATTTCTTTTCAAGCAGCAGTCCGGCAAGCCGAAGCCTGGCAATGGCCTGGTAGCCGGGATCGGATGCCTTGTCGGCCACCCAGGCCAGCGTTGCGCGGGCGGCGTCGGCGTTGCCCTTGTCGTGATGGGCCTTGGCCACGAGAAGTCCAGCTTGCTGGGCATAGGTAGTGCTCGCGAAACGATCCTTCATGTCGGCCAGCGCACGGTCGATTCGCGCAGCGTCGCCCGACACAATGGCGCGCTCGATCTCCTCGAACATCACCGATGCCTGTGCCGCCTGGCTGCGCTGCCAGTATTGATAGCCATTCCAGGCCGCAAACGCACCCAAGACGACAATCAGCGCCCAGGTGATCAGGTTGCCGTACTGCTTCCAGAAATGCTTGATCTCGTCAAGCTGTTCCTGTTCTTCCAAATCGAGGTGTTTTGCCATAAATATCTAGAGGTTCTGCCCGACGCGGGGCGGACTGGATTGAGTGGGGGATTGTAGAGCGCCGAGCTGGCGCTTAAACCGCAGGGCTGCTGCTCAGCAAGTGGGCCCATGCCGCCACGTCGTCCAGCGACTGCAGCGTCTGGCCGGGGGCCGACCCGGAGCTGTCGCCGCGCAGCGGCTTGACGGCAACGCGGCCTTCGGCCAGTTCGGCTTCGCCAAAAATGAGCGCAAATCGTGCGCCGCTGCCATCGGCTCGCTTGAACTGCGATTTCATGCTGCCCATGCTGCCCGGTGACGCGCTGGCATGCATTTGCACACTGATTCCGGCGCTTCGCAGGGCCTGCAGGGTTTTCAGAACAACCGGCAGCGCAGAGGCTTCGGAAATTACCGCATAGGCATCGGGCACCGGGAGTTCACCAAAAGCGTCCTCCTCCTTGATCAGTTCGAGCACGCGCTCGACGCCCAGCGCCCAGCCAACGGCAGGCGCCGGCTTGCCGCCCATCTGCCCGATCAGGCAGTCGTACCGGCCGCCTGCGCAAATGGTGCCCTGAGCGCCCAGGCGGTCGGTCACGAATTCAAAGACCGACAGGTTGTAATAGTCCAGCCCGCGAACCAGTCGGTGGTTGAGCGTCCAGGCAATGCCGTTGGCGTCCAGGATGGCCTTGAGTCCGTCGAAATGCGCCAGCGACTCGGCGCCAAGAAAGTCGATGAGGCGCGGTGCGCTCTCGACCACGGACTTCATCGCCGGGTTCTTGGTGTCAAGGATGCGCAGCGGGTTGCTGTGCAGGCGCCTTTTCGCCTCGTCGTCGAGCGCGTCGGCATGCCGTTCAAAGTGCGCGATCAGTTGCGCCCGGTGCTGGGCGCGTTCTTCAGGCTGGCCCAGGCTGTTGATTTCGAGGCGCCAGTCGCTCAAGCCAAGTTCCTTCCACAGCGCGGCAGCCAGCAGGATCAGTTCGGCGTCCACTTCCGGACCGGCAAATCCCAGGGCCTCGGCGCCGATCTGGTGAAACTGGCGGTAGCGCCCGCGTTGCGGCCGTTCGCGGCGAAACATCGGCCCCATGTAGTAAAGCCGCTTGCCCCCGTCGTAAAGCAGGTTGTGCTCGGTCACGGCGCGCACCACGCTGGCGGTATTTTCCGGACGCATGGTCAGGTGGTCGTGGTCGCCATGCTTGTCCGAACGGTCTTCAAAGGAATACATTTCCTTTTCGACAATGTCGGTCACTTCGCCAATGCCGCGCACGAAAAGCTGGGTGTGCTCAAGAATTGGTGTGCGGATGTTGCGGTAGGCATAACGCGCCATGAGTGCGCGAACCTTGTCTTCCAGCCATTCCCAGCGCGCCGAGTCCGGCGGCAGAATGTCGTTCATGCCCTTGACGGCGGCGAGTTTTTCGATTTTGACCGGCGCGGATTTTTCTGCCGGGCCGGCATTCATTTTTTCAGGCATGTGGTTCAGGAAGCCTGGGCCGGCGCAGGCGAGCCAAAGCGTTTTTCAATATAGTTTTCAACGATCACCTGAAACTCCTGCGCAATGCTGTCGCCGCGCAGGGTCAGTCTTTTTTCGCCATCGATGAACACCGGCGCAGCCGGCGCTTCGCCCGATCCGGGCAGGCTGATGCCGATGTCGGCGTGCTTGCTTTCACCGGGTCCGTTGACGATGCAGCCCATCACGGCCACCCGCAGGCTTTCCACGCCCGGGTACTGCTCGCGCCAGACTGGCATCTGGGCGCGCAGGAAGTCGTCGATCTGCTTGGCCAGTTCCTGGAACGTGGTGCTGGTGGTGCGCCCGCAACCGGGGCAGGCCGTTACGCTGGGCACAAAGGTCCGCAAGCCCAGCGCCTGCAAAATTTCGGCGGCAATGACCACTTCCTGGGTTCGCGCCTCGCCGGGCTGGGGCGTCAGGGAAACGCGAATCGTGTCGCCAATGCCTTCCTGCAGCAAGATAGCGAGCGCCGTTGTCGAAGCGACCGTGCCCTTGGTTCCCATGCCAGCTTCGGTCAGTCCAAGGTGAAGGGTGTGATCGGTGCGCCGGGCCAGTTCCCGGTACACCGACACCAAATCCTGGACACCGCTCACCTTGCACGACAGGATAATCTGGTCGCGCCGCATGCCCATGTCTTCGGCACGCCTGGCCGAATCGATGGCCGAGGTGATCAGCGCCTCATACATCACCTGTCGGGCATCCCAGGGCGTGCTGCGCAAGCTGTTCTCATCCATCAGGCTGGCGAGCAGTTCCTGGTCAAGGCTGCCCCAGTTCACGCCGATGCGGATGACCTTGTCCCAGCGCATGGCTGCTTCGATCATCTGGCCGAACTGGGTATCGCGCTTGTTGCCCTTGCCGACGTTTCCCGGATTGATCCGGTACTTGGACAGCGCCTGCGCACAGGCCGGGTAATCGGTCAGCAGGCGGTGGCCGTTGAAATGGAAGTCGCCAACCAAGGGAACATCGACACCCATGCGGTCGAGTTGCTGGCGCACATAGGGAACCGCGGCGGCAGCTTCAGGCGTGTTGACCGTGATGCGAACCATTTCGGACCCGGCCAGGGCCAGTTCCTTGACCTGGATGGCCGTGCCAATCGCGTCCACGGTGTCGGTGTTGGTCATGGACTGGATACGCACCGGCGCGTCACCGCCAACGGTCACCACGCGCGAACCCCAGACGACCCGGGACTGGATGGAATGATGCGGTTTTGGAAAAGCAGACGCGATGGGAAGGCAGGTTTGCACTATTTCACCTCGAAACGGGCAATGTTGTTCTTGGTGACGCTGGCGAGATCAAACGCCTGACCACGCACCCGAACCTGTAGGACGTTGGCACGGCTCGCCACCACGGCCAGCGGCAGCACGCCCGACAGGCTGACAGACTCGCCGGTGCGAAGCGTGCGGTCTAAAAGCACCTGGCCGCTGGCATCAGTCACCTTTATTTTTGATGCGCTGTTTGCGCTGAAGTTCACCGTGGGTTCAGCAGGGGCACCGTTGGCGCTTTCTGAAGCAGTTGCGAGCGGCAAAGCCGCCGCCTCTGTGATCGCTGTCGGGACATCGGTAGGCGTCAGCGTGGTGGAAGACGCGCCAGGAACATCGCTGCCCTGAGATGTCGGGGTGATCACGGTCGTCGTCGCAGAGCCAGATTCCAGCGCCTGGCCCGGGACAGTTTCAAGCTGGCCTGCTTGCCGGTAGCTGGCAATTTCCTTTTGAATGGACGGCAAGAACATCAGCACGAGTGCACCTAGCAGCAAAGCCAGGCCCAGCAGAACGGCTGGCCGCGAAATATGCACCCAAAAAGGTATCGCATTCCGGCTGCCGCTACGCCCGCGAAACGGCGCGTTGATTCCCCGGTTCTGTGACGTTACCTTGAACGCGGCTATCGCGGGCAACCGATGCAGCACGGGGGCCGGATCGAGCTTGAGGATGCGGCACATGCTGGAGGCCAGCGCCCGCGCAAACACCGGATCGGCCAGCGATTCGGGCTGGTCCTGTTCAAGCGCTTGCAGCTTGTGAACCGGAACCTTCAGCAGCGCGGCCAGCGTGGCAATGTCCAGGCCCTGCGACTGCCGGGCGGTGCGAAGCAAGGCACCGGCGGTGTCCTGCTGGCCCGCCGCTTCACGATTTATCACAATACCAGACGCCAGCACCGCTTCATCCTTACTCATTGAACAGGCCCTTTTCATACGCTGCGGCCTCGGGGGACTGCGCAAAGCGTTTCTTCAACTGACTGGCGAGTTGCACCATCGCCTCCTGATTGTTGAGCTTTTGCTCCGTCTTGATGCCCAGCCAGAGCGTCTGGGCGTTGGCCAGTTCGCTGTTGTTCAGGCGGCGGATGTAAAACTGGGCGCGCGTCAGATCACCACGCGCATACAACAGCTTGGACAGGTTGTAGCCGGTCACCGGATTGCCCGCATCAAGCTCGTAGGAGTGCATGAGGCTTTGCTCAGCCTCGCTTAACTGTCCGGCGTTCACCTGGCACACACCCAGAGCCATCAGGGTCTTGGCTTTGCCCGTGTAGGTGGGATTGGCGGCGGCCTGGGCGAACAGCTTGAATGATTCAGGGTAGCGCGCCTGCTGGCACAACAGCCAGCCGTAGTTGTGGGCAACGCCGGCATCACGCGCGTTGAGGGCAAGCGCACGGCGAAAACTGTCTTCCGCGAGCGGAATGTCGTTGAGCCGCATGTAGACCAGCCCGCGCAGGTTGTAGGCATCGACAAAATTCGGATCGGTAGCCAGCGATTGCTTGATTTCATCCAGGGCCACCTTGGTCTGGCCCTGTTCAAAATAACCGGTGGCCAATTCGACGCGCAGGCGTGCCCGGCGGCGCTGGTCTGTTTCATCGGAATCGGTGATCAGGTCAGTCCGGTTGCCCAGCCCGTCTATTGCGCCGGGCTGACTGGAACAGCCGCCCAGCAGCACGGCCATCCAGCAGGCGAAAACCCAGGCAGGACGTGGGATGTTCTTCATACCGCGTCCTTGTTGAGTACCACCACCTTGATGCCGCCCAACATGCCCAGGCGCTGTGCTGCCATGCGCTGGTCCACGCCGGTGCGGTCCTGCACGTCGCCCGCCAATTGGCCGCAGGCCGCATCGATGTCGTCGCCGCGCGTTTTACGCACGGTGGTAACGATGCCGGCATCCATCAGGATTCGAGCAAATGCCATGACCTGCGGCATTTGCGAGCGCACCAGGCCGGAAGCTGGAAAAGGGTTGAAGGGAATCAGGTTGAACTTGCACGACAGGCCGTTGGCCGCGTGGGTTTTCATCAATGCCACCAGCTGGCGAGCGTGCTCAGGCTGGTCGTTAACGCCGTCGAGCATGCAGTATTCAAACGTGATGAAGTCGCGAGGCGCTGCCGACTGGTAGCGCGTGCAGGCTTCCAGCAGTTCGGCAATCGGATATTTCTTGTTCAGCGGAACCAGGTCGCTGCGCAGCGCATCCTGCGGCGCGTGGAGCGAAACGGCAAGAGCGACCGGGCAATCCTTGGCCAGGCGGTCGATCATTGGTACGACGCCGGAGGTTGACACCGTGACCCGACGGCGCGACAAACCATAACCATGGTCATCGAGCATGACCTTGAGCGCCGGCAGCAACTGAGAATAATTCTGCAAGGGCTCGCCCATGCCCATCATCACCACATTGGAAATGACACGTTCGTCGCGGCCCAAGTGCTTGCGCAGGAAGTGCTCGGCGAACCAAAGCTGCGAAATGATTTCGCCGGTCGTCAGGTTGCGGCTGAAGCCTTGGTGGCCGGTCGAGCAAAACCGGCAACCCACAGCGCATCCGGCCTGAGATGAAATACACAGCGTTCCACGGTCGGATTCAGGGATAAAAACTGTTTCGATGACATCGCCTGCGCCCACGTCAAACAGCCACTTGATGGTGCCGTCGGTTGACTCGTAGCGGGACACCACCTTAAGGCCGGTGATATTGGCCGAGACCGCCAGCTTTTCGCGCAGCGCTTTGGCCAGATCGGTCATCTGCTCAAAATCGGTCGCACCCTTCTGGTGAATCCAGCGAAACAGTTGGGTCGCGCGAAAGCGCTTCTGGCCCAGCTGTTCGCAAAACGCTGCCATGCCCTCCAGATCGAAATCAAGAAGATTGGTTGTCATCGCAGGCAGCGATGCAATAGGTCGCCCCACACAAGCGGCGACCCCGTCAAAGGGCGGCAAAGCATGAGGACGGTACGCACTGATTAACGCGAGTAAACGTTCAGACCGGCAAAGAAGAAAGCGATTTCTTCCTTGGCGGTTTCGACAGCGTCGGAACCATGGACGGCATTGGCATCGATGCTGTCGGCGAAGTCGGCGCGGATGGTGCCGGCGTCAGCCTTCTTCGGGTCGGTCGCACCCATCAAGTCACGGTTCTTCAGCACGGCGCCTTCGCCTTCGAGCGCCTGGATCATCACCGGGCCGGAGATCATGAAAGAGACCAGGTCCTTGAAGAAAGGACGGGCCTTGTGCACGCCGTAAAAAGCTTCGGCTTCGGCTTGCGACAGATGAACCATTTTGGCGGCGACGACTTTCAGGCCGGCGGCTTCGAAGCGTGCATAGATTTGGCCGATCACGTTCTTGGCGACGGCGTCAGGCTTGATGATGGAGAGTGTGCGTTCGATAGCCATGGGTTTTCCTAAGAGATGTTGGAGTTATTGGGTTTTTTAAATTATTCAAGGACTGAATAAAGCCTGTGATTTTAACCCGCTGGTTTGCTCCTTCCAGAGCAACCCTGCGAAATGGAAAGCTAACGGCAAAGGGCTAGCGGTTTCCGCCCCGGCTGCCACCGCCGCGATTACCGCCCGTATTGCCGCCATTGCGACGCGGTCCCCCGCTGCTGCCACCACCAAAGCCGCCGGCATTGCCGCCGCTGCCCCGGCGCTGGCCCTGGTCTTGCCGCTGCCGGGTGAAGGTGTCGGCGCCAATATAGCCAAATGAGGTCTTCATGGGATCAGGCTGGGCGCCTCCAGCCGGTTTATCGCTGCGAGTACCCCGGTCGTCGCGACGCTTCTGGCCTTGCGGCCCGCCCGCGCCGGGAGGTCCAAAGCGCGTCGCCGGACCAGCATTGCCGCCCTGGCTGCGGCCTCTGGCGCCGCCAGCGCCAGGATTGGCGCCACGCCGGTTGCCTCGCTGCGCCGCGTCGTTGCGGTTCATCGGCGGCTGCGAATCATCGAGCGGCTGGACGATGCCGGTTTGGCCTGCGCCAGCATTGGGGCGCCGGCCGCCGGTATTGCGTGGAAGGTCGTTCCTGCGCGGATCGCGGCGCTGCGGGGCTCCGCCCTCAGCGTCGGGCTGGCCCGGAACGGCAGCGTCGCCACGCGGGTCAGGCCGCGATTCTGACCGGCTGACCGCGCTGGTCAATGCATAGATGTCGTTTTCGTCGAGTTCGACAAACGCACCCCGCTTCAGTCCGCGCGGCAGCACCATGGCGCCATAACGGATACGGATCAGGCGGCTCACCGCGTGGCCCACGGCTTCAAACATGCGGCGCACCTCGCGGTTGCGGCCTTCGGAAATCGTCACCCGGTACCAGCAATTGGCGCCTTCTCCGCCACCGGCTTCTATCGAGCCAAACTGCGCCACGCCATCGTCCAGCGTTACGCCGTCGAGCAAGCGCTTTTTTTCTTCGTTGTTCAGCGCACCGAGCACCCGGACGGCGTATTCACGTTCCAGGCCGAAGCGCGGATGCATCAGCTTGTTGGCCAGTTCGCCGGAGCTAGTCAGAAGCAACAGGCCTTCGGTGTTCAGGTCGAGCCGTCCGACGGATTGCCATTTGCCCTGAAACAGCTTGGGCAGGCGCCGGAACACGGTCGGGCGGTTTTGCGGGTCATCGTGCGTCACCACTTCGCCGGCAGGCTTGTGGTAGGCAATGACACGCGGCGGCGGTGGCTCGATCTGCACGCGGATGGGCTTGCCATTGACCTTGACGGTGTCGCCAAACTGGATGCGCTGGCCGATATGCGCCGGCTCGGCATTGACGGAAATCCGCCCTTCCAGAATCAATTGCTCCATCTCCAGACGCGAGCCCAGTCCGGCCTGGGCCAGTACCTTGTGCAGCTTGGGCGTTTCCGGCTGAGGCAGCAGAACCCGCTTGGGCAGGTCGAGCGCGGTATCGTCTTCGTCGGCATCGAACTGGCCGGTGATCACGTCTTCGAAGCGAATGGTTGCCGGCAGCGGTTTGGCGCCATGTCGCCGCGCACCGGCCGGTGGTGACATCGCCCGGCCATTTTCTTCAATTGCTATTGATTCAGGAGCTGCTTGCGCTTGCTGGTCGTGCGCTAGAGCACTATTTGAATCATTTTCTGGCATGGGCGATGGCTTGCTGGCCGGATTGTCGTTTGAGTTCATGCTTTTACATTCGTTCCTGTGGATAGCGGGCAGACGGATTACTGCGGATCAGGTGGAGAACTTTTACCGGCATCCGGCGCCAAGTCCTCGGTATAGGTCGAAATTTTCAATTCTGGCGGGCTCAAGGGCAAAAAACTGCCAGGCACTTCTTCCATGCCCAACTCGAACTGTTCAAGCTTTGCAATTTGCGCCGGCGTATCGTTCATCGACGGCAGCCCGGCCAGGGATTCAACGCTTAAGTCATCAAGAAACTGGCGGGTCGTCGCATACAGCGCCGGGCGCCCAACTGTCTCGCGGTGACCGATGACCTCAACCCAGCCTCGATCCTCAAGTTGCCTGAGCAGCAGGCTGTTGATCGTCACGCCGCGAATATCTTCCATGTCGCCCCGCGTGACCGGTTGCCGATAGGCAATGATGGCCAAAGTTTCCAGCGTCGCCCGGCTATAGCGGGGCGGTTTTTCAGGGGTTAGCCGGTCCAGGTACTCACGCATTTCCGGCCGGCTTTGAAAGCGCCATCCACTGGCCACACGCACCAGTTCAACACCCCGGCCCGACCACTCGGCCTGTAACTCTCCAAGTGCCAGTTTTATGCTGTCCGCCGCAACATCCCCTTGAAACAAAACCCCAAGCTCGCGCAACGTCAGGGGTTGCTGTGCGCAAATAAGGGCTGTTTCGAGGATGCGCCTGGCATCCGTCGTATTCATGATTGGTCGTTCCGAAATAAACGGGAGGAAAGCGGATTAAGGCGCTTTTGTCAGCGCATCGCGTTCATGCGGGCTCTACCTGGATCAGGAAGCCATATTGCCGGTAGCAGAAAACTACAGGGAATGATTGTATCTTAGGCCCAAAGCATCCATTGCAGACAGCAGGTCGGACGGCGGTGGCGACTTGAATTCCATCGGTTCGCCTGTTGCCGGATGGGCAAATGCCAGCCGGCAGGCATGCAGCGCCTGGCGCGCCATGTCGCCTGCAAGGGCGCCGCCGTACAACGCATCCGACACCAGCGGATGGGCCAGAAATGCCATGTGAACGCGAATCTGGTGGGTGCGGCCGGTATGCAGCCGGCACTTGACCAGGCAATGCTTTTCGGCGTTGCCCATCAGGGAAACCACCGTGGAAGCCGTCTTGCCCGAATTTTTCTCCAGGTCAACCACCGCCATGCGCAGCCGGTTTCGCGGGTCGCGGCCGATGGGTGCCTCGACCTGGCGGGTTTTTGCGCCTTCCCACGCGCCATGCGCCAGCGCGATGTATTCCCGGCTCACTGTGCGGGCGGCAATCATGCCCACCAGCTGGTCCATGGTCTGACGCTGGCGCGCCACCACCATCAGGCCGCTGGTGTCCTTGTCGAGCCGATGCACAATGCCGGCGCGCGGCATGAAGGAAGCCTGGGGATCGTGGGCAAGCAAGCCGTTGAGCAAGGTGCCGCTCCAGTTGCCGGGGGCCGGATGGACCACCAGGCCGGCTGGTTTATTGATCACCAAGAGGTGAGCGTCCTCATACACAATCTCGAGCGCCATGGCTTCAGGCTTGAAAGCCTGGCTCTGGGGCGTGGGCCGCAACTCGATTGACAATTCATCGCCGGCCTTCACCTTCGCAGAGGTCTTGACGGTTTTAATGCCTTTGACCGTTACGCCGCCGGCTTCAATCAATTGCTGAAGGTAGTTGCGTGAAAACTCCGGCACCAGTCCGGCCAGGGCTTTGTCGAGCCGGCTGCCGTGGCTCTCAACCGGGACGCTGACATGGCGCAATTCCATTTCTGCAGCGGCGTATCCCTCGTCCTGGGCATCGTCGTCGGGCGATTTGGCATCAACGCTGCCCGATATAATAAATTTTCTCAGTTCTGAATCAGTCATCAAGAAGGTCGATTGCTATGTTTTTTGCCAAATTGTCGGATTTCCCGAAAGCATCGCCGCTTGTGGCAATCGTTTGCGCAGGCTTGTTTGTGTTGTCGGGTTGCTCAACCACACCGGCGCCCGACAAGACTGCAACCTGGAGTCCGAACAAGATTTACGCCGAAGCCAAGGACGAAGCCAGTTCAGGCGCCTACGACAAGGCCATTCCGCTTTACGAAAAGCTCGAAGGCCGCGCGGCTGGAACGCCGCTGGCGCAGCAGGCGCAACTCGACAAGGCCTATGCCCAGTATAAAGGCGGAGAGCAAGCCCAGGCCCTGGCCACGCTGAACCGGTTCATCAAACTTCACCCCGCCAGCCCGGCCATGGACTACGCGCTATACCTGAAAGGGCTGGTGAACTTCAATGACAACCTGGGCCTTTTCGGATTCATCTCGCGTCAGGACCTGTCCGAGCGTGACCAGAATGCGGCAAAGGAATCGTTCGAGTCGTTCAAGGAACTGGTCGCCCGGTTTCCCGATTCGCGCTATGCGCCTGATTCACGCCTGCGTATGAATTACATTGTCAATTCGCTGGCGCAGTCGGAAGTCCATGTTGCGCGCTACTACTACTCACGCGGCGCCTATGTCGCCGCCATCAACCGCGCGCAAAGCGCCATCGCCGACTACCGCGACGTTCCGGCGCTCGAAGAAGCCACCTTCATTCTCTACAAATCCTACGATGCCCTTGGCATGACTGAGTTGCGTGACGACATGCGCCGCATCCTGGAAAAAAGCTATCCCCAAAGCCAGTACATGAGCAAAGGCTTCAGGACGGCGGAGAACCCGTGGTACAAGTTCTGGTGAGACTCGCCAGCCTGTCCATCAGCGCCTGTTCCGATGGCAGTCTTTGCATCGGTGGCAGCGCTCTGACCAGGCGGCGTCCATAACCCATCGAAACCAGCCGGCTGTCGCAAACCACCAGCACACCTTGATCCGTCTCCCTGCGTATCAGGCGACCGGCCCCCTGCTTGAGCGCGACAGCAGCTTCGGGCAGGAAGTAATCGGTAAAGGCACTGCGCCCTTGCGACTCCAGCATCTTTGCCCGGGCCTCGGCCAAAGGGTCATTGGGCGGCGGGAAAGGGAGCTTGTCGATGATGACAAGTTGCAGTGCATCGCCGGGAACGTCAATGCCCTCCCAGAATGATGCTGATGCCACCAGGACGCAGCCTTTCCCGCCGAGCGAATCGCCTTCGCGAAAACGCTCGATCAGCGCACGTTTCGGCATGCTGCCCTGCATCAGCACCAGCGGGTCTTCTGAATTCGTAAAAGCAGCGACCAGCGCCTCGCCAATCGTTCTCAAGGCACGCAAGGTCGTTGTCAGCACCATCGTGCGCCCGCCCAACTGGCGCGACCACATCGCCACGGATTCAGCAACCTTGACAGGATGCGCTGGATCGCCAGGCTTGGGAAAGCTGGGCGGAACATAGAGCGCGGCCTGGCGCTGGTAGTCGAATGGACTTCCAATCCGCAGTACGCTGGCATCCTCTAGCCCGCAAGGTTGCGTAAACCAGCTGAGTTTTTCGTCATCGCCCAGCGTTGCGGAGGTAAATATCCAAGTCTTGACGCCTTCTCCCGGCGTACCCAGCATTTTGCCTTTCACAGCTGCAGAAATATCGAGTGGCGACTCGACCAGGCGTAACTGCGTACCCACGTCGATCCAGCGTACAAAGCCGGCCTGGCAGGCATTGGAAAAGCTTTCGGCCCGCTCCGCCAGTTGGGCTGCACGCTCATGAAGACGGACAAAATCCGGCGCGATCTCGCTGACCGTGTCAAGTGCTGCGCACGCTTGGAGGCATGCGGCGTGGACAGACTCCAGGGCTTGCTGCCAATCGCTTGCGGGCAAACCGTCCGGAACCAAATCAGTCCATCGAAGCTTGGTACCGGGATAGTGCTTTCCGGCACAAAGGCGCAATTCCCTGGCTGCCTGTTCGGTGGCAGCAACCACTTCCTGCCAGTCAACCAGCCCGCGCGCCAGTTGCAGGCCGGCTGCCAGCATATCCCGGGAAAAATCGAGCAGTTGGCCAGTGCTCAGGTTGTTTCCCAGAAACTGCACGCCCGTTTCATTCAACTGGTGCGCTTCATCAAAAATGGCAATCCGCACCGAGGGGAGCAACTCAGCCACGCCTGATTCGCGAACTGCCAGATCGGCAAAAAACAGATGATGGTTGATGACAACGACGTTCGCCGCCATGGCTTCCCTGCGGGCAAGATTGACATGGCAGGCACGAAAACGTGGGCACTGCGAACCGAGGCAATTATCCCGCGTAGAAGTGATCAGGGGAATCATGGATGAACGCTCGTCGAGGCCGGGAAGTTCCGCCAGATCGCCTGTTCGCGTGACCTGCGACCACTCCTCCACCCTGGCAAGCGAGCGCATCGATACGCCCTCAGGCAAAAAATGCTCCTGTCTGGCCAATTCCATTCGATGAAGGCAGAGGTAGCTGCTCCGGCCTTTGAGCAGCGCAGTCTTCACTGGCAATTCAAGCGCTTCAACCAGACGAGGCAAATCGCGTCCAAACAGTTGATCCTGCAAGGCCTTGGTTGCAGTGGACAAAAGTATCCGCTCGCCGCTGAGCAGGGCCGGCACCAGATACGAAAAAGTCTTGCCAACGCCTGTGCTGGCCTCCACGACGAGCGGAAACCCGCCCTCGATGGCCTGCGAAACTGCCAATGCCATCTCTTTCTGGCCGCTGCGGGAAACAAAATGCTCCGTTGTCCGCGACAAGACGCCTCCAGGCAAAAAGGCCTGATCCACTTCGGATGCAAGACTCATCAGGCAGGCTCGGGAGGAGTCAATGAAGCTTCCAGCCGTGAGATACGGTCCCGAAGCTGAAGTCGGCGTTTTTTCAGTCGCTTCATCAGCAATTCGTCGATGTGCGGAGCATGCACGGCCTTGTCTACAAGTGCGTTCAGGTCTGCGTGTTCGATTTTGAGCTGTATTAGCAGTCGGTGGGGAGAGGAATGATTTAGGATCAATGGGTTTTTCCGTTTACGCAGCTTGATAATACGTCGATTGCCGCTGTTAATAGAAACAACGAGAAACAGCGAAACTGCCAATTTCACAATGACCAAAAGTTACCGCATCACAGCCTCCACGGGTATCCACAAGGGAGACCGTGACTACCAGCAGGACCAGGTCAGCTTGCTGAGCCATCACCGCATTCCCGAATGTATTTTGGGCATCGTTGCCGACGGAATGGGCGGTCGGAGCGGCGGACGCAAAGCATCTGACCAAGTGATGCTGACGGCAAAGCAGCTTTTTGACCGCTATTCACCCGACACGGACGACGGCCCATCGATGCTCAGGCAGATTGTCGAGGAAGCCCATATCGTCATCAAGCTGACAGCGATTTCTTCTGAACAGGAGCCCCACAGCACGCTGGCGGCATTCCTCATTAATCCGAGTGGCGAATGCCATTGGGTCCACACCGGGGATTCGCGGATTTACCACTTCCATGGCAGCAAACTGGTCTACAAAACGGTGGACCATTCCTATGTTCAAACGCTGGTGGACAAGGGCGAGATCAGTGAAGAAGAAGCCAACAATCACCCTCAGTCAAATATCCTCATGGGTTGCCTGGGGGCGGAAGAAGCACCACCCATTGCCCAGCATTACATTCCAAAACTCCAGCCTAATGACGTGTTGATGGCTTGCAGCGATGGCGTCTGGCATTACTTCAATACCAGTGAAATGGGGTCTGCACTGTCAATGCTGTCGCCGCGCGAAGGAACTGAATTCCTGATTCAAAAAGCATGCAAGCGCGCACGGGGCGTTGGCGACAATCTGTCGCTGGTGATTGTTAAGTTTGAGTCGCTGGATTAGGCCGCCTCTGCTACTGAGGCAAGGGTAACGGTTTCGAAGCAGGTCCGACACGATTTGCCCGATCAGATTCGTGCCGGGCTCGACGCTCCTGTGCTTGAATCTGATGCTCCTTGAATTTTTTTCCTTCTTCCACTGCGTTGGCCTGTTTCTCGGCGCGCGCCTGTATTTTTTTCTCGTGATTTTCAAGTCGGGTAGCGTTTGCGTCGCGGGCCGCCGCTTCATTCGCAACATTGGCACTACGTCGCTGCACGTTTTCATGGCCACGCTCTTGCCGACTTCGAAAATCTTCAACCGCCTTGATCCGACGGTCGCTGTCCTGCTGCATGCTTTCAGGAGATGACTTCTCTTGGCTCTTGCGAATCTGCTGCTCAGCCTTGCTTTTTCTCTGCTCGTCATTGAGCAGGATTTCCTGTCGCCTCAAGTCTGCCATGATGGCCCTGCGCCTGGCGTTGACGTTCTCAAGGCAGTTGTTTACAGCAAACTTTTTGTAGCAGGCAGCATCTTCGCTTAAGAAACCGGCTTCCAGACTGCCCCGCTCGGCGGCAATGGCGGATCTCTGCGCGTCGATATCGGCAGTTGGCACATTCACGGGACCGGTTTGCGATGTTGCAAAACCGCCAAGCGAAAACAGCAAAAATGCAATGGCGAAAGATTTCATGTCAACGTGGTATCCACCGTTCTGTGCTCCAGCGCCAGAAATTCCATGGACTGCATTTCATTGAGCCGCGAGACAGTCCGCGCAAACTCATGCACCAGAGGACCTTCGGTGTACAAAGCTTCAGGCGGCACAGCCGCCGAAAGGATCAGTTTCACCCGGCGGTCGTACAGCACATCCACCAGCCATGTGAAACGCCGGGCCTCCGAGGCCATCCGGAGCGGCATGCAAGGCACGTCGCTGACCAAAACCGTATGGAACTGGGTTGCGATTTCAAGATAATCATTCTGGGAGCGCGGCCCGCCGCACAAAACCTTGAAGTCAAACCACACCACTCCGCCTGCTTTTCGCCTTGCCTGGATCTGTCTGGATTCGATCTGAAGCACCGGATTTTCATCTTGGCAGGCCGCCAGCCGGTTGAAGGTTTCAGTCATTTCAGCGTCGGCCCCGGGACCGAGCGGTGAATGATAGAGCCGGGCTTGTTCCAGCGTGCGCCGGCGATAGTCGGTGCCGTTGTCGACATTGATGACATGCATTTGCGTCTTCAACAGTTCAATGGCCGGAAGAATACGATCGCGGTGCAAGCCGTTGGGATAAAGCTTGTCAGGATGAAAATTCGATGTCGTCACGAATCCCACGCCATTGTCAAACAGGGCCACAAGCATGCGGTGAAGGATCATGGCATCGGTGATGTCGGCCACATGAAACTCGTCAAAACAGATCAGTCTGAACCGTTTCGCCATTCGCTTTCCCAAGGCATCAAGCGGATTGGGCGTGCCTTGCAAATCCAGCAATTCCCGGTGGACTTCGCGCATGAATTCATGGAAGTGAAGCCGAACTTTTCGCTTGAGTGGCACTGCATTGAAAAAGCAGTCCATTAAAAAACTTTTGCCGCGCCCCACCCCGCCGTACATGTACACACCGCGCGGGATGGGCGGGCGATTGATCAGCTTCTTCAACGCATTGGACCGCTTCCCCTTGTAGGCTGCCCACTCGGTGGCACAGCGCTCCAGCGCATCGATCGCCAGCAGCTGCGCGGGATCACTTGCGTAGCCCCGCGCAGATAATTCAGCGTCGTAAGCTGACCGAACCGGATATGACACTAGGTGATGGCCTTAGAAATTGAGTGTGCGCTTGTCAACGGCAAGCGCTGCTTCCTTCGTGGCCTCGCTCAGCGAAGGATGGGCATGGCAGATGCGGGCAATGTCTTCGCTGCTGGCGCGAAATTCCATCGCTACGACACACTCGGCAATCAATTCACTGGCCATCGGTCCGACAATGTGGACCCCCAGGATCTCGTCGCTTGCGGCATCTACCAGCATCTTGACCATGCCGGTGGTGTCGCCCAGCGCTCTCGCACGGCCGTTGGCCATGAAGGGGAACGTGCCGGACTTGTAAGCACGCCCTTCTGCCTTCAGCTGTTCCTCGGTCTGGCCAACCCATGCAATCTCGGGGCTGGTGTAGATCACCCAGGGAATGGTGTTGAAGTTGACATGGCCATGCTGACCGGCGATGCGCTCGGCGACCGCCACGCCTTCTTCTTCAGCCTTGTGCGCCAGCATCGGGCCACGCACCGCGTCACCCACCGCCCACACATTGGGCAAGTTGGTTTTGCAGTCGCCATCGACCACAATCGCGCCACGCTCGTCCAGGCTCAGGCCGACAGCTTGCGGATTCAGTCCGATGGTATTGGCAGTGCGGCCGATGGAAATGATGAGCTTGTCAACTTCCAGTGTCTGCGCTTCGCCCTTGGCATTGGCATAAGCGATGGACACGCCCGTCTTGCCATCCTTGATCTCGCCGACTTTCACCCCCAGCTCGATTTTCAGGCCTTGCTTGGTGAATGCCTTGTGCGCCTCTTTAGCGATCTGCTGATCAACGACGCCCAAAAAGGTGGGAAGTCCTTCAAGAATCGTCACGTCGGCACCCAGACGGCGCCAGACCGAACCCATTTCAAGACCAATCACGCCAGCGCCGATGACGCCCAGTTTCTGCGGAACTGCACCGATGCGCAGGGCACCGTCATTCGACAAAATGTTTATTTCATCGAAAGGCGCACCAGGCAAGGCTCGGGCATTAGAGCCGGTCGCCACAATGACGTGCTTGCCAGAGATGGTTTCTTCAGCAGCGCCTGCGACCTTGATGTCGTAGGCACCATCCTTGGCGGCAGCAAAAGAGCCGCGACCATGGAAAAAAGTCACCTTGTTCTTTTTAAACAGGTAAATGATGCCATCGTTGTTTTGCTTGACGACCGTGTCCTTGCGGCCAATCATCTTGCCAACATCGAGACCCAGACCCTTGACCTCAATGCCGTGGTCGGCAAAGTGGTGGCCCGCGTGCTCGAAATACTCCGACGATTGCAGCAGCGCTTTGGAGGGAATGCAGCCCGTGTTGGTGCAGGTTCCGCCCAGAGCGGGACCGCCCTTGGCATTTTTCCACTCGTCGATGCAGGCAACGTTAAAACCCAGCTGGGAGGCACGAATGGCCGCAATGTAGCCGCCGGGACCGCCGCCGATGACGATCACGTCAAATTGTTTGGACATGTTCTTTTCCAGTAAATAGGGGACAGAGGCGCAAAGCCACATGGCTGTGGCCTTGGGCTCCAACAAGGTTTAAATATCGAACAGCAGGCGGGCTGGGTCTTCCAGCGCCTCTTTCATGGCGACCAGACCCAGCACAGCCTCACGGCCGTCAATGATGCGGTGGTCATAGCTCATGGCGAGGTAGTTCATCGGACGAATGACGATCTGGCCGTTTTCGACAACCGCGCGGTCCTTGGTGGCATGAACGCCCAAAATGGCGGACTGCGGCGGGTTGATGATCGGCGTGGAAAGCATCGAGCCAAAAGTACCGCCATTGGAAATAGAGAAGGTGCCGCCAGTCATTTCTTCAATGCCCAGCTTGCCGTCCTTGGCTTTTTGGCCGTATTCAGCGATTTTTTTCTCGATCTCTGCAAAGCTCATCTGGTCTGCATTGCGCAGGATGGGCACGACCAAGCCACGCGGAGAACCCACTGCAATGCCAATGTCAAAGTAGCCGTGATAGACGATGTCGTTGCCATCGACCGATGCGTTGATCATCGGGAACTTCTTGAGCGCATGCACCGCAGCCTTGACAAAGAAGCTCATGAAGCCGATCTTGACGCCATGCTCCTTGCTGAAGGCGTCCTGGAACTTCTTGCGCATCTCCATCACCGGCGCCATGTTGACTTCGTTGAAGGTTGTCAAAATGGCATTGGTCGATTGCGACTGCAAAAGACGCTCGGCAATGCGGGCGCGCAGGCGGCTCATGGGAACCCGCTGCTCAGGACGGTCACCCAGGTCGGCAGCTTTCACTGGCGATGCCACTTTAGGCAAGGAAACGGTCGGTGCGCCCGTCGGTATTACGCTAGCAGCTATCGGTTTAATAGCACCTGCAGCAGTGGCACCCAAAACGTCACCCTTGGTGACACGTCCATCCTTGCCGGTTCCGGGAACACTGCCTGCAGCCAGGCTGTTGTCCGCCATCAGCTTGGCAGCGGAAGGCATGGGAACGCCCGCCATGGAGCCGCCCGTTGCAACCGGAGCCGTTGCTGCGGCCACCGATGCTGTTGTTGCGGCTGGCGCAGCAGCGGCAGGCGCCGTTGCACCGGCCTTGCCTGCGGTATCGATTCTTGCAATCACCTGATCCGACACCACCGTGCCACCATCGGCGACTGCCAGTTCGACCAGCACACCGGCTGAGGGCGCCGGTACTTCCAGGACAACCTTGTCTGTTTCAATTTCAATCAGGATTTCGTCAATTGCGATTGCGTCGCCGACCTTCTTTTTCCATTGCAGCATGGTGGCTTCGGCCACGGACTCGGACAGTTGGGGAACTTTAACTTCTACGATTGCCATTTTGATTCTTTCGAGTGTTTTCTTGTATTTCAGGAAATAACTTGACCCTTATTTGGTCAGGATAAAACCCTTCAATTTGGAAAATGCGCCGTCCACCAGCGCCTTTTGCTGTTCCTGATGCAGATGCGAATAACCGACGGCTGGAGAAGCCGACGCAGCGCGTCCCGAATAGCCCAGCTTTTGGCCGTCAAGCATGTTCTCGTGGATGTAGTGCTGCACGAAGAACCAGGCGCCCTGATTTTGTGGCTCGTCCTGACACCACACGATGTCGGAGGCGTTGGGGTACTTTTTCAACTCGGCAGCAAAGGCCTTGTGCGGGAAAGGATACAACTGCTCAACACGCAGAATCACGGCATCGTCAATTGCTTTTTCTTCACGTTTCTTGACCAAGTCGTAATACACCTTGCCCGAGCAGGCAATGACGCGCTTGACCTTGTCACCCCGTTTGATGATTTCTTCCTTGTTTTCAGGAATGATCGTCTGGAAAGCCCCCTTGGTGAACTCGGACAGCGGCGAGGTTGCATCCTTGTTACGCAGCAGCGATTTCGGCGTCATGATGATCAGCGGTTTTCGCAGGTTGCGTACCATCTGACGGCGCAACACATGAAAAATCTGACTGGCGGTGGTCGGCTGGACCACCTGCATGTTGGCATCGGCAGACAGCTGCATGAAACGCTCAAGACGCGCCGAACTGTGTTCCGGACCCTGGCCTTCGTAGCCGTGCGGCAACATCAGCGTGATGCCGTTGACCCGGCCCCATTTGACTTCGCCAGAAGCGATGAACTGGTCAATCACCACTTGAGCGCCATTGGCGAAGTCGCCGAACTGCGCTTCCCAGATCACCATGGTGCTTGGATCGTTGGACGCGTAGCCATACTCAAAGGCCAGCACGGCTTCTTCAGACAGGATGGAATCGATGACGACGAACGGAGCCTGGTTGTCAGCCACGTTTTGCAACGGCACGTAAGTGCCCGTATCCCATTTTTCACGGCTTTGGTCGTGGATCACGGAATGGCGGTGCGTGAACGTTCCGCGTCCGCAATCTTCGCCTGACAGGCGCACTGGATAGCCGCTGGCCACCAGGGATGCAAAAGCCATGTGCTCACCCATGCCCCAGTCCACCGGAATGTCACCACGTCCCATGGCGGCGCGGTCGTCATACACCTTCTTGACCAAGTTGTGCGGCGTGACGGTTGCAGGAATGGTCGTGATCTTGGTGGCCAGACGTTTCCACTCGGCCATGGGAATGGCCGTGTCGCCTGCATCGGTCCACTTCTTGCCGACGAAGGGACTCCAGTCCACTGCGTACTTGCTCTTAAAATTGGTCACTACCGGGTCAAATGTGCTCTTGCCGGCGTCCAGCGCGGCGCGCGTGGCCTTGACCATGTCGTCACCAAGCGTTTCGCCAAAGCCTTGCGCCGTCAGCTTGTCGGCGTAGATTCGGCGCGTGCCGGGATGCTGCGCAATCTTTTTGTACATCAGCGGCTGGGTCAGCGCCGGGGTGTCCTGCTCGTTGTGGCCCAGTTTGCGGAAACAGATGATGTCCACCACGACATCCTTCTGGAATTCCATGCGGAACTCAAGTGCCAGCTGTGTTGCCAGCACCACGGCTTCCGGATCATCGCCATTGACGTGCAGCACAGGCGCTTCAATCATTTTGACGACATCGGTGCAATACAGCGTGGAACGGCTGTCGCGCGGATCGCTGGTGGTAAAGCCGATCTGGTTGTTGATCACGAGGTGGACTGTGCCGCCCGTGGAATAACCTCGGGTTTCAGCCAGTGCTAATGTTTCCATGACCACGCCCTGCCCGGCAAACGCCGCATCGCCATGCACCAGCACGGGCAACACCTGCAAGCCTTTGGGGTCGGCACGGCGGTCCATGCGGGCACGAACAGAGCCCTCCACCACCGGATTTACGATTTCAAGGTGCGACGGATTAAACGCCAGCGACAGGTGAACCGGACCGCCAGGCGTCATTACGTCGGAGCTGAAACCTTGGTGGTATTTGACGTCACCGCTGGGCAGGTCTTCAGGCGCGGTATGGTCGAATTCGGCAAACAGGTCGGCCGGAACTTTACCTAGGGAATTGACCAGCACATTAAGCCGGCCTCGATGCGCCATGCCAATCACGATTTCCTGCACGCCGATTTCGCCGCCGCGCTGGATCAGCTCGTCCATACTGGCAATGAAGCTTTCGCCACCTTCGAGGGAGAAACGCTTCTGGCCAACGTATTTGGTATGCAAAAACCGCTCAAGACCTTCGGCCGCCGAGAGACGGTCCAAAAGATGAAGCTTCTTTTCCTTGGATAGATTCGGTTTGCTGCGAATGCTCTCTAACTTTTGCTGCCACCAGCGCTTCTGGTTCTGGTCGGTGGCGTACATGTACTCAGCGCCTATCGTGCCGCAATAAGTTTCACGCAACGCGTTGAGCAGCTCGCGCAAGCTCATGGTTTCCTTGCCGAAGAATGTGTTGCTGGTGTTGAACACGATCTCCTGATCGGCATCGGTGAACCCGTAAAAAGACGGATCCAGCTCAGGAATATTGTCTCGCTCGGCGCGCTTGAGCGGATCAAGGTCGGCCCAGCGTGCGCCGACATTGCGATAAGCGGCGATCAGTTGCTGGACGGATGTGCGCTTGCGGCCCATTTCAGAGTCAGCGCCGCTGGCGACCACGACTTTGGTTTGGCCCTGCTTGGCACGTTCGGCAAAGGCATTGACGACGGGCAAATGCGGAACGTCCTTGGCATTGCTGCCGTCCGTTGCTGCTACATGCTGCAGAGCGTCGAAATACTCACGCCAGTTATCGCTCACGCTCCCGGGATTGGCAAGATAATTTTCATACATATCTTCGACGTAAGGCGCGTTGCCGCCGAAAAGATAGGTATTGCCTTCGTAGGCTGTGTAGACAGACGCAGGTAACTGCGAGTTTGAACTCATATCCGCTGACCTCCGTTTCCCTTAAGGAAACATTAGCTGGTTAAAGCTTGGTTGATTAACCTTCCGCAACACGGCTGAACCGATTAGCGGATGCGACTGTGGCAAGGAAGGACCTTCAGAAACAACAATGATTGTGCCACTTTGATACCGTTTCCGAAAGACTATCCTGTCTTTTCGAGTCTGATTTATAGAAATCTGGTGACTATTCAGCCCCATAAGGCGATAAGCCAAAATCTACAACAATGCCTACCCTCATCGAATCATCTGGCACGCTTCGTCGTTGAGGTGATAGAGCAAGCTCGATTTCTCCCAAGTCACGCGCCAGTATGCCGGTCGCGGCTCCAAGACCTACCACCCGGCCACTTTGGCGTGTGGCTATTCGACGGGCGTACTCTCCGGCCGAAAACTGCAAAGGCCGACTAACGACTTGGTGGGCTTTCGCTACATAGCCGCCGGCAGCCACCACGGATCGCGACGCCTTGGCGAGCTTTCGCCGACGCTTTGTCGATGAACTCGCATGAAGTTCCTTAAGCTGAACGGCACTAAGATTCACGCCAGCCGGTCGTGCCACAGTGCACTATTGCACGGCCACATCGTCAAGTTGGAAGCATACCCATGGCGCAAAGTTCAAGCGCTGCTGACCTTGGCGGAGCAAGCCGACAGTGCCGCCCCTACTGGGCGGCACGATGCGCTACTGTTTGTTTGTCAGGCTATCTGGTCGGTGCTGCGCACGGCTGGTTAAGACTCGAGAGGGGCTTTGTCATACAGCTTTTTGCCCGTCTCTTTTTCTTGATCCGCCCGGCCAGCGGTGGTTTGTTAAAAGCGAAGGTGGTGGTTGACGCCGTCAGGAATGTCGGCATTGGGCAGTGCCGCAACGTGATGGCGGAAGCGGGCGCTTACACCCTGCAAGCAATGGTCGCCGCGGTTTTACGCAGACCCCGACAGCAAACAACAAATCGAACCCATGCTCCGGACACTGCAGGCACAGGCCACTCTGTTTAAAAGCGCTGGCACCAATACAATTTTTTCAGATTTCGCACCGGCTCTCGAGTTTGTTGCGTTGATGAAGTCAGACCGAGCAGCAAACTTGAATCAAAACAAACCGCGACTTGCTGCAAAGCTTACCGCTTGGGCGCGTGTGCGAACATTGAGTTTGCGGTAAATGTTCTTGATGTGCGTGTTGACAGTTTGTGCGCTGATGATCAGCCGGGAACCGATTTCGGTGCTCGTGTAGCCTGATGCAACCAGTTTAAGAACCTGCTTTTCGCGCTCTGACAGCTTTTCCTTATTTTTGCTTTCCTGCAGTGCTTGAGTGTTGGTCTGGGGCTGCTCAAACTTGTTGAGTAATCGTCGCGCCAAGTTGGGAGTGATCGACGCGCCACCGTTGACAACCTGGAGAACAGCTTGTGGAAAATTACCGAACCAGGAATTTTTCACCAGGTATCCAGTAGCGCCCAATTCGAACGCATGCAAGGCATGCTGCTCGTCTTCCATTGCCGAAATAACAATGGCTTCCGCCATGGGACGAACGGTCTTCATGTACTCGATGAGTGCAAAGCCGGTGCCGTCTCCCAAATTGAGATCGACCAGCATCACATCAAACTCGTTTTGGCTGATCAGGCGACGGCCTTCCTTAACGCTGCTTCCCTGGCCCAGCAGATTGATACGCAGATCGGCCAATAATTCATGTGCGATGACGCGGCTCATATGCGGATCATCGTCAATCAACAAGACGCGAACCGGTTGCTCCGCTTGGCCCGTTAAAAAACCAGGCCACATCGACGGCAAGCCGCTGTGAGGCGCCAGATTGTGGCTGGACGACACAGCAGTGTTTTTTACCAAAAAGTCTGAAGCGACTTGTGACTCGTTACGAATTTCCATGGTTCCTACCTTGCCTTTCGCTTCCAGAAGATTGTTTAAGCATGAGACAGTTGGCTGTCAGCTTACTGACTTTTACGGATCTTCGTCTGGAAAATTGTTACTTATTAACTTCTCACACTTACACCGTAGGGTGCATTGATACGCAAAACAAGGAAAAAATCCATCACTCACTGGTCTTAATTACGTTCAGTTACTAAAATTTCTCACGGAAACTCACGTTTTAAATCTTACAAAAACACATGAAAAGACCGACATTTAATTTATCTGCCGAGAACGGATGAGTTTGAAAGTATTTTCGAGCTACAAGAAACTGTGTAACCGATTGAAGTGATTGGTCGAAATCGTGGTTTTAAGGAAACTGCACCACAACGGCACAAGGTGTGCAAAAACAAATAGCCGCTTTTAGGCATCAGTGGCAGATCAGGCCAATGATTTTTTGCAGTTTTTCAGACTTTCGGTGAAATTCGGTAAATTTTTCTCGGGACTTTGCTTGAAGAATGGGGCTTGTCGTTCCCAGCATTTTGCAATTTCCTTTTTACCTGCAGACGCGGCCTTGCAATCCAAAAGGAAACAACGCTATGTTCTTTCGCGGCATGTGTGAACGTCGAAGCAACTGGGATTACCGCGATTACTGCGATCACCGGACGCGTCTGAAGCGCCGCCTCCGATTCCGGCTTTCGGTCGTGGCAGGGCTGATGGTTTGCCTCTTGCTGATGGTATGCATTGGGGCCGCCAGGGCTGGCGTCTGAGCGCCGGTTCGATGAAGCCTTGCCAAAACAGCAGAAGAAACCGCCTGTGGGAATGGCAAGGCTAAAGGCCGGCTAGCCAGCCCGCAGCGCCGCCTTCAGATCACGGCCAATCTCGGGCCGCTCCGCAAACGGATCCGTCGGATTGGCCTGCTGCACGATGCACTCCATGCGGCTTTGCACATTGCCCAGCGCCTTGGGATGGCTGAAAATGTAAAACTGGTCGACCGCCATGGCGTCAAACACTTTTTGCGCGACTTCAGCCGCTGTCACCTTGCCCGAGCCGACGGCCTTCTCGGTCATGGCCTGGCCGATCAGCTGGCTTCGGGTCGGTTTTTCGGCGTCCAGGCCAGCGGGCCGGTTGCGCTTGCTCTGACTGATGCCGGTGGACACGAAATACGGGCACAGCACGCTGGCGCCAACCTGGTCGCTAACCAGCCGCAAGTCCTGATAAAGCGTTTCGCTCAGGGACACCACAGCATGCTTGCTGACGTTGTAAACGCCCATATTGGGTGGATTGAGCAACCCAGCCATGCTGGCGGTGTTGACGATGTGGCCCTGCCATGACGGGTCTTTGGCCGCTGCGTCGAGCATCATGGGAGTGAACAGCCGAACGCCGTGAATCACGCCCCACAGATTGACGCCCAGAACCCATTCCCAGTCCTTCACGGTGTTTTCCCAGACCAGCCCGCCCGAGCCGACGCCGGCGTTGTTGAAGACAAAATTCGGCGCGCCAAATCGCTCGAACACCGATTGGCTCATGGCCTGCATCTGCTGTGCACTGGCTACGTCGAGCCTGAAGGAAAGCACCTCCGCGCCCGCCGCCATCATCTCGGCGCTGGCCTGGTCCAGCGCGTCCTGCTGCACATCAACCAGTACCAGATTCATGCCCAGTTTTGCGCCAATCCGTGCACATTCGAGGCCAAAGCCTGATCCGGCACCGGTCAGCACGGCTGTCTTGCCTTTGAAATTCGTGATCATCTGCAACTCCTTAAAAATTAAACACTACGCAGCATTTCGACATGGGCAATACCGTCTTCGAGGTAAACCCGTCCGGCCGGGTGAAAACCATGCTGACGGTAAAACGCCTCCAGATGGGCCTGCGCGCCTATCCTGATCGCCTGGGCGCCCCGTTCCCGCAACAGGCAGGAGATGGCTTGGCGCATCAAGGCATGCCCTGCCCCGGTGCCCCGCACAGCCGCCCGGGTCACCACGCGGCCAATGCTCGCCTCGGCAAACGTGCGTCCCGCTTCAAGGCAGCGGGCGTAGGCCACCAGGCGGCCTTGCAAGCTGCCCAGCAAATGTTTGGCCTGCGTGTCGGCACCATCCATGTCCTGAAAAATGCAGGCCTGCTCGACAACAAAGACTTCGCTGCGCAGCTGAAGCACGGCATAAAGCTGGGCAGCGCTCAGTTCATCGAACGCTAGGTAACGCCATTCAATGCCGTTCATGCTGCTTCAACAACCTTCAGCGAATAGCCGATGCGCGGGAAATGCACATGCACCAGGCCGGACCGTTGGTCGGTGCGACGCAGCGTGTAATGCATCCGGGTGGCGGCCACCAGTTCGCCCTGGCTGGGCTCCTGGCCGAAAGTCTCGGCGCAGACCCGCACCTCGCTGCCCAGCGCAATGCCGTGCTCGTCCTGAAAAACATCGCCATGCAGCGCCGACGGTGTGGAAGCGGCAGCCACCGCGATGGCGTCCTGCGCACTCGACTTTTCCATGGCGCCATGGCCAATCGCAGCCATGCGGTCCATCCAGTCCAGCACCGCCGGCGTGGCGTCGAGCAAGCCGGCGAGTACCGAGGTGCGGACCCGCGTGAACCACAGCGGGGGATACACCGCAAAGTCGGTGATGCACGGCATGTCGCCCAGCAAAAAAGGCCGGTCGTCGAGCATGTCGGACAGGCGGCGAAAATACGACCGGTACGCCGCAGCCGCATCCTGCGGGCGCTGGCGGGCCATGCCGGCGCTCATCGCCTTGCGGTCCTGGGCAAAGGCCTGGGCTGATTCAGGCGGTGCGTGCTCGAACAGCTGGGCAATTCCCCTGGGCTGCAGGTTGTACGCCATCGACGTCCAGAACAGCGTGGTGTCGGCCCAATGCGCCAGGATGCGCGCCAGACCCTTGCTGGGTTCGGGGTAAAGCGCGGGCAACGGCTCGATGTGCTCCAGCACGTCGGCAATCAGCGCTGTGTCGCAGTAGATGTCGGCGCCAATCTGCAGCACCGGCGTCTTGCGATAGCCACCGGTCAGGGCGATCAGGTCGGGCTTGGGGCTCACTATCGGGATGACCACCGACTTCCAGGGAATGTTCTTGTAGCCCAGCATCAGCCGAACTTTTTCCGAAAAGGGCGAGGATGGATAGTGGTGAAGGATCAAGGTCGGCGGCGTGGTCATGCGGGGCTCCTGAAAACTGGAATTATTCAACGTATCAGGCCTGCAAGGGCATGGCCCGGCCGATGATGCCGTCGAAATCGGTGCCAGAAGGCAGCGTGCCTAAGGTATGGCCCCAGTGGCCCGCCAGGCGCGAGTCGCAAAAGGCGTCCGCCACCGCGCTTGAAGCACTCTGGCAGAGCAGAGCGGCCTGCAGGGCCAGCGCCACATCCTGCGTCAGGCGCCGTGCCTGCAACTCGGACGCCATTTCTTTCAGGCGGACGGGCAGCACGGCGGCCAGCCGGTCCAGCGCCGGATGCGCGCCTTTGGCTGCCAGCAACTCCTGGGCCAGCGCAGCCACGGCATCGGGCTTGCGCAAGGCGCGCAGCAGGTCCAGCGCCATGATGTTGCCCGCGCCTTCCCAGATCGAATTGACCGGCATTTCGCGGTAGATGCGCGCCATGACGCCTTCGCCGCCCTCCTCCACATACCCATTGCCGCCCAGGCATTCCATGGCTTCCTGGGCAAACGCACTGCCGCGCTTGCAGATCCAGAACTTGGCGACCGGCGTGAGCAGGCGCGACAAGGCTTGCTCATGCGCATCTTCTTGATGATCAAAACACCTTGCGAGCCTTATGGAAAGGGCACAGGCAGCTTCACTTTCAATAGCTAAGTCGGCCAGCACATTGCGCATCAGCGGCTGCTGGATCAACAGCTTGCCAAACGCCTGGCGCTGGGCCGTGTGGTTGAGCGCCAGGCTGAGCGCCTGCCGCATCAACCCGCTGGTGCCCAGTGCGCAGTCAAGCCGCGTCATCGTTCCCATCGCCAGGATCTGCGGCACGCCCCGGCCGTCTTCGCCGACCAGCCAGGCGCTGGCGCCGCTGAACTCGACTTCGGCGCTGGCATTGGCCTTGTTGCCGAGTTTGTCTTTCAAACGCTGGATGTAGATTGCATTCGGTGTTCCGTCAGGCAGCACGCGCGGCAAAAATAGGCACGACAGGCCGGCTGGCGTCTGCGCCAGGATCAGGAAAGCGTCGCACATTGGCGCCGAGAAAAACCATTTGTGACCGGTTACGGCAAAGTGCTGGCCCCACGCGTCGGCACCAATGGGCACGGCCCGCGTGGTGTTGGCGCGCACGTCCGAGCCACCCTGCTTTTCGGTCATGCCCATGCCCATGGTGACGCCCGGCTTGTCGCGCCAGATTTTCAGCGCCGGGTCGTAATGCCGGCTGGTCAATTTTGGCGCCCAGTCGGCATGGATGGCCGGATTGGCGCGTAAGGCCGGCGTGGCAGCATAGGTCATGGAAACCGGGCACAGGCTGGACGGCTCCAGTTCGGTGAACAGCATGAAGCCTGCGGCCCGCAGCACATGCGGGGAGCTGCTTTCATGATTTATCCACGGCGTTCCATGCAGGCCGGCGCCGACCGATGCCGACATCAGAGCGTGGTAGCTGGGATGGAATTCGACTTGGTCGATACGCCGGCCGAAGCGGTCATGGGTATGCAGCTCAGGCAGATGCACATTGGCCAGCCGCGCATGCGCCTGCATGTCGGCCGTGCCCAGCTGGGCGCCCAGGCGGAGGAGTTCGGCCCTGTCCAGCCCGGGCGCGTTGAACTTCAGCGCGTCGCGCAAGGGCCGGTTGCCCTCGAACAGGTTGTAGTTGACCAGCGGCTCGGGCTGGTTGAATACTTCATGGGTGATTTCCATGGCGGCCTGCTGGCTTTCGAAAAAACTAGATCAGCTCGACCAGTTGCTTGCCGAAGTTCTTGCCCTTGAGCAGGCCCAGAAAGGCTTCAGGCGCGGCTTGCAGCCCTTCGGCAATCGATTCACGGGGCTGCAGTTTGCCGGTAGCAACCAGCGCGGCGAGTTCCTTCAGCGCTTGCGGCCAGATGTCCATGTGCTCGCTGACGATGAAGCCCTGCACCTTGAGGCGATTCGTCAGGATCAACGCGGGATAGGTCAGTGGCAGCGGTTTGCCGTCATAGCCGGCGATCATGCCGCACACGGCAATGCGGCCAAAGGCATTCATGCGCAGCAGCACCGCATCAAGCACCATGCCGCCGACGTTTTCAAAATAGCCGTCAATGCCGTCGGGGCACGCTTCCTTCAACGCTTTGGACAGCGATGCCGCATCCTGGTGCAGCTTGTAGTCGATGCAGGCGTCGAAGCCCAGTTCCTCGACGGCGTAACGGCATTTGTCCGGGCCGCCGGCAATGCCGACGGTGCGGCAGCCGCGCGCCTTGGACAAGGCCGCAAACGCGCTGCCGACCGCCCCGGTGGCGGCGCTGACCACCATGGTTTCACCGGCCTTGGGCTCGATGACCTTGACCAGGCCATACCAGGCCGTGACGCCCGGCATGCCGACCGCGCCCAAGTAATACGACAGCGGCACCTGCGCGGTGTCAACCTTGCGCAGCGCACCAAGCTCGTCGGCGTTCACGACGCTGTAGAGCTGCCAGCCGCCCATGCCAACCACCTTGTCGCCCGGCAGGAACTTGGGCGAACGGCTTTCGACCACTTCGCCGACAGTGCCGCCGCCCATCACCTGCCCCAGCGGCTGCGGCGCGGTGTAGCTCTTGGAATCGTTCATGCGGCCGCGCATGTAGGGGTCCAGGCTCAGGAAGTGGTGGCGCACCAGCACCTGGCCTTCCTGCAAGGCGGGGGTTTCGCTGCTGACCAGCTTGAAGTTGCTGGCGCTGGCTTCGCCGACAGGCCGGTTGTCGAGCAGGAATTGTTGATTGGTAGGCATGAGATTTTCCTTGATAGAAGATGGTGCTATTTAATCAATAGCTGTAGACGCACGCGGAATGTGCGCAAAAGCATGATTTGACTCATAAAACTGAATTTCAGTCGGTTGAAATCGGGCTGACCGGCAAAGGGGGAACATTAGCATTTCCGGCAGAACTTAACTTGGGTCTGACGTATTTGAAGGTGCCGGTCGAGTGGGCGCAGGCTTGGCCTTTTGCATCGTAGATCGTGGCTTCGACAAAAGCCAGCGTCGCGGTGCGATGCATCAGCCGGCCCCTGGCCGTGAGCTTACTGCCATCACCCGGCGAGGGCCGCATGAAGCTGGTCTTCATCTCGATGGTGACCACGCCCATGTCCTTTTGCACACTGCGCGCAGCCACCGCCATGGCCACGTCAAGCAGCGTCATGCAGGCGCCGCCATGGGTGACGGCAAAGGAGTTGAGGTGCTCGGGCAGCGGCGTGTAGCCGATGGACGACTCGCCGCCTTCGAACAGTTCGAGCGTGAAGCCGAGGTGCGTGACAAAAGGAATTTCAGCACCGAAGTTCATGGCGCGATCAGCCACCCGTGATGACCGACACGCCGCCATCGACCGCCAGGTACTGGCCGGTGATGTGCTTGCCGGCATCGGACGCATACAACACGCACAGGCCCTTCAGGTCTTCGTCATCGCCCAGCCGGCCCAGCGGCGCGTGCGCGGCGAGTTTTTCCTCGCCCATGGCTTTCAACGTGCCGACCGTCATGCGGCTAGGGAAAAAACCCGGACAGATGGCGTTGACGGTGATGTGGTTCACACCCCATTCGCAAGCCAGCGCGCGGGTGAAATTGACGACCGCGCCCTTGGACGTGTTGTAGGCAATGGTGTTCATGCCGCGCGGATTGCCACCCAAACCGGCAATCGAGGCGACGTTGATGATGCGGCCCGACTGGCGCGGGATCATGCTGTGCTTGGCGATGTGCTGCGACAAGATGAAGTAGCCGCGCACATTGAGGTTCATCACCTTGTCCCAGGCCTCGACCGGATGGTCTTCGGCCGGCGCCCCCCAGGCGGCACCAGCGTTGTTGACCAGAATGTCCACATGGCCGAAGCGCTTGATGGTTTCGTCGGCCAGCGCGCGGATGTCGGCTTCTTTGGAGCAGTCAGCGGCAATCCAGTCCACATCGATGCCGGCAGCCTTGAGCACGGCGGCGGACTCGACCAGGTCTTCGGCCTTACGCGAACTGAGCATGACTTTGGCGCCCGCCTCACCGAGCGCTTGCGCCAATTGCAGGCCCAGGCCGCGCGAGCCGCCGGTCACGAGTGCGGTTTTACCCTTGAGGTCGAAAAGTTGCTGGATGGTGCGGGTCATGGATCAGTCTCCTTGCGGGTTGGTTGAATTTCGCCACTGACCGTTGTCAGGAACAGGCATTAGTTTTTAATTCTCGAACGGAAGTAGATCAAGGCAAAGCCGATGGCGGCCGCCAGCCCGCCTCCAACCATCATCAGCCAGCCGGTGTCCTCGTCGCTGCGATCGACCCAGACTCCCCAGA
This sequence comes from Polaromonas sp. DSP2-3-2b2, assembly GCF_049895905.1. Classification (NCBI taxonomy): domain Bacteria; kingdom Pseudomonadati; phylum Pseudomonadota; class Betaproteobacteria; order Burkholderiales; family Comamonadaceae; genus Polaromonas; species Polaromonas sp. DSP2-3-2b2. The sequence goes on from NZ_JAFCTH010000008.1 coordinate 114,620, forward strand.
CCAGGGCCAGCAAGCCGCCATAGATCAATACCCAGGTCAGCGCGCCCAGGCGGGCCAGGGATGGGTTGACCTCGGTTCCTGCCGTCTTTTTGAAATAGCTCATCAGAAAGATTCTTCAGGAAAGTCTGCACAGGTGCGGTCACGGTTGCAGACCACCAGAAGCCAGGCCGCTGTTTTTGGCAACTCATAATGATAAAAATAGCGCATAGCGCCCATCCTGCCTGCATTTTCAGCTATTGATTGTGTAGCATCCGACGCTTGCACGGCAAGCGCCACGTCCAGCCATATCCAGGCCAGCACGGTATGGCCGAAGGCCTGCATATAGGGCACGGCGTTGGCCAATGCCTCGCCGGGCTGGCCGGTGGCCCAGGCGGCCCGAGTGGCTTCGCTGACTTGCTGCAGCGCATCGGCCAGCGCATCGGCATGGCAGGCCAGTTCGGGCAGGTGGCTGGCACGCGCTGCGGTGGCCGAGATGCGCGCGGCCAGCAAATCAAAACCCCGGCCGCCTTCCATCAGCACCTTGCGGCCCAGCAAATCCATCGCTTGGATGCCGTGCGTGCCTTCATGAATCATGTTCAGGCGGTTGTCGCGCCAGTACTGCTCGACCGGAAAATCGCGCGTGTAGCCGTAGCCGCCATGCACCTGGATGGCCAGCGAATTGGCCTCCAGGCACCATTCGCTGGGCCAGCTCTTGGCCATCGGCGTGAGCACTTCCAGCAGCAGCCGCGCCTCGTCGGCGGCCTGCGGTTCAGCGGTGTGGTGCTCATCGACGAGGCGGGCGCAATACAGCTCCAGCGCCAGCGCGCCTTCGCAATACGCCTTTTGCGCCAGCAGCATGCGCTTGACATCGGCATGCTCGATGATGCGGCTTTGCGGCGCGGCGGCGTCCTTGCCGGCGCCGGTGACGGGCCGGCCCTGCGGCCGGTTCTTGGCATAGTCGAGGGAAGCGTAGTAGCCGGCCATGCCCAGCATGCTGGCCGCCATGCCGATGGCGATGCGTGCTTCATTCATCATGTGGAACATGCAGCGCAGGCCCTCGTGCGGCTTGCCGACCAGGTAGCCGATCGCACCGGCCTGGCCGTTGACCGGGTACTTGCCCTCACCGAAATTGAGCAGCGTGTTGGTCGTGCCGCGCCAGCCGAGCTTGTGGTTCAGCCCAGCCAGCGCCACGTCGTTGCGAACGCCGGTCAGTTCGCCATCGACACCCACCATCTTCTTGGGCACGATAAACAGCGAAATGCCGCGCGTTCCCGCAATGAGCTTGCCGTCAGGGCCGGGAATCTTGGCCAGCACCAGGTGGATGATGTTGTCGGTCAGCTCATGCTCGCCGGACGAAATCCACATCTTGTGGCCCTTGAGGCGAAAGCGCGGACCTAGCGGATCGGTTTCAAAATCAACGCCATCGGGCAAGGCCCGGGTCGTGATGTCGCTCAGCGAAGAGCCCGCCTGCGGCTCCGACAGGCACATGGTGCCCGAGAAACTACCTGAAAATTCGTTCCTGGCAAACACGTCTTTTTGCATCTGCGTGCCATGCACCATCAGCAAATTGGCATTGCCCGTGGTCAGCAGGCTGGAACCCATGCTGACCGAAGCCATCGCAAAAAATGCATTGGCTGCGGCTTCCACCGTGTAGGGCAATTGCATGCCGCCCATGTCGTAGTCCTGCGCGGCGCTGAGCATGCCGGAAGCCGCATAGGCTTTTTGGGCGTCGTACGTGGCTTGCGGCAGGATGACTTTTTCGCCGTCGAACTGCGGTTCCTGCGTATCGACCAGGCGATTGAACGGCGCGTATTTCTCGCGCGCAATGCGCTCGCAGGTGTCGAACACCGCGTCAAAAGTTTCGCGGCTGTGGTCGGCAAAGCGCTCGCGCTGACTCAAGGATTCGGCAGCCAGCCACTGGTAGAGCAGAAAATCGAGGGTGGAACGCAGACTCATGGCTCTGACCTTCACAACGGAAAGAAAACGGGCGGGCTCATGCAAGGGCCTTGCATGAGCCCGCCCTGTATCACGTGCTTGAACGTTGCGGCGTCACAGCACTTCGAAAATGCCGGCTGCGCCCATGCCGCCGCCAATGCACATGGTCACGCAGACGCGCTTGGCGCCACGCCGTTTGCCTTCGATCAGGGCATGGCCGGTCAGGCGCTGGCCGGTGACGCCATACGGATGGCCAACCGCAATCGCCCCACCGTTGACGTTGAGCCGATCCATCGGAATGCCGAGCTTGTCGGCGCAGTACAGCACCTGCACGGCAAAGGCTTCGTTGAGCTCCCACAGGTCGATGTCGCCAACCGTCAAGCCCAGCTTGGCCAGCACCTTGGGAATGGCAAACACCGGGCCGATGCCCATTTCGTCAGGCTCGCAGCCGGCGACGGCAAAGCCGAGGAAGCGGCCCAGCGGCACCAGGCCCTTGCGCTCGGCGACGGTTTCATCCATCACCACGACCGCGCCGCCGCCGTCCGAGAACTGGCTGGCATTGCCGGCCGAAATCAGGCCGCCCGGAATGGCCGAGCGCAAACCGCTGATGCCTTCCTTGGTGGTGCCGGCGCGGATGCCCTCGTCATTGCTGACGGTGACCTGCTTGGTCATCAAACCCATCACCGGGTCGGCGACGCCCATGGTCACGGTGATCGGCGCGATCTCGGCCTCGAACAGGCCCGCAGCCAGTGCAGCGGTGGCTTTTTGCTGGCTGGCCGCGCCGTATTCGTCCATGCGGTCGCGGCTGATCTCATAGCGCTTGGCGACCTGCTCGGCGGTTTGCAGCATGTTCCAGTAAATCTCGGGCTTATTCTTGGCCAGCCAGTCTTCACGCAGCATGTGGGTGTTCATTTCCTGCTGGACGCAGGAAATGCTTTCGACGCCGCCCGCCACGTAAATATCGGCTTCGCCAGCGATGATGCGCTGCGAGGCCAAGGCAATCGCCTGCAGGCCCGACGAGCAAAAGCGGTTGACGGTCATGCCCGAAACGCTGACCGGGCAACCGGCGCGCAGGGCAATCTGCCGCGCGATGTTGGCGCCGGTCGCGCCTTCGGGCGTGGCGCAGCCGATGATCACGTCATCGACTTCGGCAGCCTCGATGCCGGCGCGGGACAGCGCATGCTGGACAGCATGGCCGCCCAGGGTGGCGCCGTGCGTCATATTGAAAGCGCCCTTCCAGCTCTTGGCCAGGGGGGTGCGGGCGGTGGAAACGATTACAGCTGAGGTCATGAAAATCTCCGAAATGGGGGGCTTGACGGTAGGTAGCAGCGGATCAGTTGAAGGACTTGCCTTCAGCGGCCAGCCGAGCCAGCAGCGGCGCCGGCTGCCAGAAGCTGGCGTCGTCAAGCGGGTTTTTGGCAAAGCGGTTCATCGACTGCACCACATTGAACAGGCCGATCTGGTCGGCATACAGCATCGGGCCACCCCGGTAGATCGGGAAGCCGTAGCCCATCAAATACACCATGTCAATGTCGCTGGCCTTGGATGCAATGCCTTCCTCCAGGATGTGCGCGCCTTCGTTGACCAGTGAATACACCAGGCGCTGGACGATTTCCTCGTCGGAAATCTTGCGCGGCGTGATGCCCAGCGATTTGCGATGTTCCTCGATCATCGTGACCACTTCTGCATTGGGAATCGCATCGCGCTTGCCGGCCACATAGTCGTACCAGCCGGCGCCGGTCTTTTGGCCAAAGCGGCCTTTCTCGCACAGCAGGTCAGCGGTCTTGCTGTACTTCATGTCGGGCTTTTCCTGGTAGCGGCGCTTGCGAATCGCCCAGCCAATGTCGTTGCCAGCCAGGTCGCCCATGCGAAACGGCCCCATGGCAAAACCGAATTTCTCGATCGCCTTGTCCACCTGCGCGGGCGTACAGCCCTCGTCGAGCAAAAATCCGCCCTGCCGGCCGTACTGCTCGATCATGCGGTTGCCGATGAAGCCATCGCACACGCCTGACACCACGGCAGTCTTGCGGATTTTCTTGGCGACGGCCATCACCGTGGCCATGACGTCCTTGGCGGTCTTGTCGCCGCGCACGACTTCGAGCAGCTTCATGATGTTGGCGGGGCTGAAGAAATGCAGGCCCACGACATCCTGGGGGCGGCTGGTGAACGATGCAATCTGGTTCAAGTCCAGCGTCGAGGTGTTGGACGCCAGGATGGCGCCGGGCTTCATCACGCGGTCGAGTTCCTTGAACACCTTTTCCTTAACGCCCATTTCCTCGAACACGGCTTCGATGACCATGTCGGCGCCGGACAGGTCGTCGTAGCTCAGCGTGGTGCTGAGCAGGCTCATGCGCTGCTCGTACTTGTCCTGTTTGAGCTTGCCCTTCTTGACCTGCGATTCGTAGTTCTTGCGGATGGTGGCGATGCCTCGCTCCAGTGCGTCAAGCTTCATCTCCAGCATCTTGACCGGAATGCCGGCGTTCAGGAAATTCATCGCGATGCCGCCGCCCATGGTGCCGGCGCCGATGACGGCAATCGAGTTGATCTCGCGCTGGGGCGTGTCCGCCGGCACGTCCGGGATTTTGGAGGCGGCGCGCTCGGCCATGAAGATGTGGCGCAGCGCGCGGCTTTCGGGTGTGAACATCAGGTTGGTGAACAACTCGCGTTCAAACCGCATGCCTTCGTCAAATTTCTGCTTGGTGGCGGCTTCCACCGCATCGACGCACTTGAGCGGCGCGGGGAAGTTCTTCGCCATGCCCTTGACCATGTTGCGGGCAAACTGAAAGTAGGCGTCGCCATTGCGGTGCTTGCACGGCAATACGCGCACCAGCGGCAGGGGGCGCGTGTCGGCAATCGCCTGCGCAAAGGCAAACGCCTCGTCGGCCAGGGTCTCCAGCGAAGACGCCATTTTGTCGAACAGCTTCTGGCCCGGGATTTGCGCCAGCAACTCACTCTTGACCGGCTCGCCGCTGACGATCATGTTTAGCGCTGGCTCCACGCCCAAGGCGCGCGGCAAACGCTGGGTGCCGCCCGCGCCGGGCAGCAGGCCGAGCTTGACCTCAGGCAGGGCGATGCTGCAGCCGGGCGCGGCGATGCGGTAGTGGCAACCCAGGGCAAGCTCCAGCCCGCCACCCATGCAGACCGAGTGAATCGCAGCGACCACCGGCTTGGTCGAGTTTTCAATCGCCAGGATCACGCTGAGCAGGTTGGGCTCCTGCATGGCCTTGGGCGAGCCGAATTCCTTGATGTCGGCGCCGCCTGAAAAGGCCTTGCCGGCGCCGGTGATGACGATGGACTTGACGGCATCGTCGTCATTGGCCTGTTGCAGGTTGTCCGTGATGCTCAACCGGGTGGCATGACCCAGGCCGTTAACCGGCGGATTGCTCAGGGTGATCAGCGCCACCGAGCCGCGAACTTCGTAGAGGGTTGTCATGGGTTGGTTCTTTCCTTGATTGAAATGTCAGTGTTGAAGTTTCAGAGGGTGCTGGCCCAGTGCGGGCGCCTGGCAATTTCGGCAAAAATAGTACGACCGTTCTTTTCCATTGTAGGGAGGCTTGCGGCGGTCACGAGGTGTAAAAGATGCGGGTTTACCCGGTTTTTGTCCCTGCCGTGACAACGGCCGCCAACTTGTTACACCTCCAGCCATTCTTTGCGGATGTAGGCATCGCCGCGCAGGCTGTCGGGCGTGCCGTCGAACACGATGCTGCCGTGGCCCATGACCAGCGCCCGGTCGGAAATGGCCATGGCAATCGTCAGTTTCTGCTCGATCAGGAGCACCGAAATGCCTTTGGCCTTCAGGGTCTGCAGGTACTGGCCGACCAGCTCGACGATCTTGGGCGCCAGGCCCTCGGTGGGCTCGTCGATGATGATCAGGTCCGGGTCGCCCATCAGCGTGCGGCACAGCGTCAGCATCTGCTGCTCGCCGCCCGACAGCACGCCGGCCTCGGTGTGCTGGCGTTCGCGCAGTCGGGGGAAGAGCAGGTACATGTCGTCAAACGACCAGCGCGAGCCCTTGCCCGATCCTTTCTGGCCGAGCAACAGGTTCTGGTGCACGGTGAGTTTCGGGAAGATGTCGCGATTCTCGGGCACGTAACCCAGGCCGAGGTGGGCAATCTGGTAGGCCTTCTTGCCCACGATTTCAGCGTTTTTCCAGACGATGGAGCCTTGGGCATCGACCAGCCCCATGATGGCCTTGGCAGTGGTCGAGCGGCCCGAGCCGTTGCGGCCCAGCAGGGCGACGATTTCGCCCGGCAGTACCTCGAACGAAACGCCGTGCAGCACATGGCTTTTGCCGTAGAAGGCGTGAAGGTTGGTGAGTTTGAGCATGTTCAGTGTCCCTGCCCTTGCGCGTCTGCCACCGATGAGCCCAGGTAGGCTTCCTGTACGCGCTGGTCGGCGCGCACCGCTTCGGGCACGTCGTAGGCAATGACTTCGCCATAGACCACCACAGCGATCTTGTCCGCCAGGCCAAACACCACGCCCATGTCGTGCTCGACCGTGAGCAGCGTCTTGCCCACGGTGACTTCCTTGATCAGGCTGATGAAGCGGCTGGTCTCGGAACGGCTCATGCCCGCCGTCGGCTCGTCGAGCAGGATGACCCCGGCGCCGCCGGCAATCGTGATGCCGATTTCCAGCGCGCGCTGCTCAGCGTATGTCAGGTTGGTCGCCAGCACGTCGCGTTTTTTGTCGAGTTTGATCATGGCCATCAGTTCGTCGGCGCGCGTATTGGCGTCGCCCAGGTTCGCCAGGAATTTCAGAAAGGTGTACTTGTAGCCCAGGCTCCAGAGCACACCGCAGCGCAGGTTTTCGAACACGCTGAGCTTGGGAAAAATGTTGGTGATCTGGAAACTGCGCGACAGCCCCATGCGGTTGATCTCAAACGGTTTCTTGCCGTTGATGCGCTGGCCGTTCAGCAGCACGTCGCCGCTGCTGGGCTCAAAGCGCCCGCTGATCAGGTTGAACAGCGTTGACTTGCCGGCGCCGTTCGGCCCGATGATGGCCACCCGCTCGCCCGGATTCACGGCCAGGTTGACGCCGCGAATGATATCGGTCTTGCCGAAGCTTTTTCGAAGGTTTTTAAGCTCTAGCGCAGGACTGGCGTGCGGAGCACTGTCAATTTTCATAGCAGCTCCCGGCGTTTGATTTCGGTTTCAATCTCATTCTGGATGCGGCTCCATTGTTTGCGGAACTTGCGGCGCGCCAGTTCAAACAATACCAGGCCCACCAGGAAAACAATAGCCGATCCCAACCAGGTGAGCGGCTGGGTGGCATTGAGCGTCAAGCCCATGAACTTCAGTTCCGGCCCGACGGCGGCGTTGAGTTGCAGGTGGTAGATCATCTCGACCATGGCGGCCGCGCCCATCAGCGTGGCAAAGGCGGTGACAGCCAGCGCCAGGTAGCCCGGCCACAGAGCCTTCAGCTTGCCGAACGAAGCGACCCGCAGGTTCATCATGATCAGGCTGGCCAGGCCGCCGGGCGCGTACATCACCATGAACAAAAAGATCAGGCCGACATACAGCAGCCAGGCCATCGACAGCTCGGACAGCAAAATCAGTGCCAGCACCAAAAGCGCAGCGCCGATGATCGGCCCGAAAAAGAAGGTCGCACCGCCCAGGAAGGTGAACAGCAGCAGGCTGCCCGAACGCACGCCGCTGACCACTTCGGCGGTGACGATTTCCGAGTTGATCGCCGCCAGCCCGCCGCCGATGCCGGCAAAAAAGCCCGCAATGATGAAGGCGTAATAGCGCACGCGCTGCGTGTTGTAGCCGATGAACTCGACCCGCTCGGGGTTGTCGCGCACCGCGTTCAAAATGCGGCCCAGCGGTGTGCGGGTGAACGCGAACATGGCAGCCGTGCAGACAAAGCAGTACACCGCGATCAGGTAATACACCTGGATTTGCGGACCAAACGTGATGCCCATGAAGGGCTTGCCGTAGGCGCGATTCGTGGTGATGCCGCCTTCGCCGCCAAAGAACTCCGGAAACATCAGCGACATGGCAAACACCAGTTCGCCCACGCCCAGCGTGATCATGGCAAAGGTGGTGCCGGCTTTCTTGGTGGTGACATAGCCCAGCAGCACGGCAAAGAACAGCCCTGACAGGCCGCCGACCAGCGGTATCAGGGAAAGCGGAATATAAAACCCGCCGCTCGACGCCAGGTTCATCGCATGGATCGCCAGGAAGGAGCCCAGCCCGGCATACACCGCATGGCCAAAGCTGAGCATACCGCCCTGCCCCAGCAAAATGTTGTAGCTCAGGCAGATGATGACCAGGTAGCCAGCCTGCGACAGCATGGTCAGCGCCAGGCTGCTCTTGAACAGCAGCGGCGCGGCGACCAGCAGCAGCGCATAGAGCGTCCAGACGACCCAGCGGCCGATGTTGACGGGCTTGGACTTGGCTTGAGCAGCAGAAAAACCAGAACTGCCAGAAGAAGTGGAGGAAGTGGAAATGGTTGTCATAGGTGATGGCCTTAAGTCTTCAACCTTCGCGGTTGCCCAGAAGACCCTTGGGCCGGAATATCAGGATCAGCACCAGAAACAGAAACGGCAAGATGGGCGCCACCTGCGAAATGGTGAGCTTCAGAAGCGGATAGCCAAACGTGTCAGGCGTCACGGCGTAATTGAAATGGCCAAGCAGCGTCGTCAGCGACTGGTCCATGGCCACGGCAAAGGTCTGGATCAGCCCGATCAAAATGGATGCCAGGAAAGCGCCGCTCAGCGAGCCCATGCCGCCCACCACCACCACCACGAAAATGATCGCACCGACCGAACCGGCCATGGCGGGCTCAGTAATGAAGGTGTTGCCGCCGACCACGCCGGCCAGTCCGGCCAGTGCGGCGCCGCCGCCGAACACCAGCATGAACACCCGGGGCACGTTGTGGCCCAGCGCTTCCACCGTTTCCGGATGCGTAAGCGCCGCCTGGATCACCAGACCGATGCGCGTGCGCGTGAGCAGCAGCCAGATGCCCGCCAGCATGGCCAGCGAAATGAACATGATGAAGGCGCGCGACTTGGGAAAGTTGGTGCCAAATACCGTGAACAACGGACCCTGCAAACCTTCGGGCAGCACATAGTTGACCGCTGCGCGTCCCCAGACAAGCTGAACCAGTTCGAGCAGCAGGTAGGACAGGCCGAAGGTCACCAGCAGTTCCGGCACATGGCCGAACTTGTGGACCTTGCGCAAGCAAAAACGCTCGAAGGCCGCGCCCAGCGCAAACACCACCAGCGGCGCGACCAGCAGCGACCACCAAAAGCCGATGACCTGCGACAGGCTGTAGGCGACATAAGCGCCCACCATGTAGAACGAGGCATGCGCAAAATTGAGCACGCCCATCATGCTGAAGATCAGCGTCAGCCCGGAGCTGAGCATGAACAGCAGCAGCCCATAGCTCAAGCCGTTGAGCAGCGAGATGGTAAAAAACTCCAGATTCATGGTGAGGCGCCTGAAAGATCAATAAAAAAGCCCGAGCGCATCGGGCCTTGCGTGGCGAAGTCAGTTCGTCAGCGAATCACGAGGGGCGCTTCATCTGGCACGAGGTCGGCGTGCTGGCCACATAGGCTTCGTAATACTTCACCGGCACGAAGGTATAGCCGGTGCTCTCGGCGTCATAGGCATTCTTGCCACCGGCTTTTTCCCAGCGATTGACAAACAGGCCCTGCTGCAGCTGATGGTCGGTCTTGCGCATTTCCACATCGCCGTTGAAGCTCTTGAAGCGCAGGCCTTCCATGGTCTTGGCGACCAGCGCCGGCTCGGTTGACTTGGCCTGGGCCATGGCTTCGGTCAGGATGGTGAAGGCATGGAAAATTGCCCCGGTGTAGAAGTCGTCGTTGAACTTCTTCTTGAAATCCGCCTGCAGCTGCTGAATGTCCCCGCCCATGTTCAGGTGGTTGTACGACACCATGTAGACGCGGCCGGCCGAGGCAGCGCCTAGCGTGGTGGGCGTTCCGGTGACGCCGCCGTAGTAGGTGTAGAACTTGACATTGTTCAGCCCCGCCTCGTTGGCGGCCTTGACCAGCAGCGACAAATCGGAGCCCCAGTTGCCGGTGATGACCGTGTCGGCGCCCGACTGCTTGATCTTGGCCACATAGGGCGCGAAATCACGCACCTGCGCCAGCGGGTGCAGGTCGTCGCCAACGATCTGCACATCGGGCCGCTTGGACGCCAGGTTCTGCTTAGCAAACTTGGAAACCTGCTGGCCATGCGAGTAGTTCTGGTTGATCAGGTAGACCTTTTTAATGTCGGCCTGGTCTTTCATGAAGGCGGTCAGCGCTTCCATCTTCATGGAGGTGTCTGCGTCGAGCCGGAAATGCCAGTAGTCGCACTTGCTGTTGGTCAGGTCCGGGTCAACGGCGGCGTAGTTGAGGTACACCACTTCCTTGCCCGGATTGCGCTCGTTGTACTTGGACAGCGCATCGATGATGGCCAGCGCCGGGCCGGAGCCGTTGCCCTGCACCACATAGCGCGCCCCCTGGTCGATGGCCGACTTGAGCGCGTTGGTGGTTTCCTGCGGGCTGAGCTTGTTGTCGATGCCGATGATCTCAAACTTCACGCCGGCCTTGTTCTTCTGGCTGAAGCGCTCGGCCAGGAATTGAAAGCTCTTGAGCTGGTTGGTTCCCACCGCCGCCATCAAGCCTGACAAGGGATCGAGCCAGGCGATCTTCACCGTCTGGTTCAGGTTGACCGCACCAAGCGCTGGCGCAGCCGCCCTAGCGGGCGCAGGAGCCTGGGCCAGGCTAAAGCCCGAATACAGCAGGGCCGATGCGGCCACGGCCACGGCAACATGCCGGCGAACAAAATAGTGCTGGGTTGTCATCCCTTGTCTCCTAAATAATTGTTGAAACTACGAGCAAACTGAGCGTGTCACCGACGAAGGTTAGGGGAAAAGGCTTTGCACCTTGTCAGGGAATCCCCTATCGGATGTCGCTAGCGTGACTGTGGAATGCCCCCACGCTTGTCGCTTCGCGTACTGCGCTGCCCCCCCCGAGGGGGCCGCTGCGCCTGCGGCCCGGCAAAGCCGGTTCCGCGGCCCCTGCTGGCTTGGGAAAAGACATACGCGCACGCTTGCGACGTACTGCGCCATTTCGTGAAAGACATGGCCCCACGCTTGAACACCTTTATGCTTGCGGCAGCTGGTAGTCCTTGAGCAGATCGCGCAGCCGGGTCTTGAGCATCTTGCCGGTGGCGCCCAGCGGAATCGCATCGACAAACACCACGTCGTCGGGAATCTGCCATTTCGCCGTTTTGCCTTCGTAGAAAGCCAGCAGTTCCTCGCGGCTGACCTCCATGCCGGGCTTTTTGACCACCGCGATGATGGGCCGCTCGTCCCACTTCGGGTGCGCCATGCCGATGCAGGCGGCCATCAGCACCGACGGATGCGCCACTGCGATGTTCTCGATATCAATCGAGCTGATCCATTCGCCGCCCGACTTGATCACATCCTTGCTGCGGTCGGTGATCTGCATGTAGCCGTCGGCGTCAATCGTGGCCACGTCGCCGGTCGGGAACCAGCCATCGACCAGCGGGTCGCTTTCGCCCTTGTAGTATTCACGAATGATCCACGGCCCCTTGACCATCAGGTCGCCATAGGTCTTGCCGTCCCAGGGAAGTTCCTTGCCGGAACCATCGACGATCTTCATGTCCACGCCGTAAATCGCCCGGCCCTGCTTGAGGCGGACCTTCATCTTTTCTTCTTCGCTCAAGCTGTCGTGCTTGTTCTTCAGGGTGCACAGCGTTCCCAGCGGACTCATTTCGGTCATGCCCCAGGCATGCAGCACTTCCACGCCATAGTCGTCGTTGAACGCCTGGATCATCGCTGGCGGGCAGGCCGATCCGCCGATCACCGTGCGGCGCAGCGTGGAAAACCGCAGGCCGCCCGGCTTCATGTGCGTCAGCAGCATCTGCCAGACGGTCGGCACGCCGGCGGCGTAGGTGACTTTTTCGGCCTCGATCAGCTCGTACACCGACTTGCCGTCCATCGCCGGACCGGGAAACACCAGCTTGGCGCCGGTCAGCGCCGCCGAATACGGAATGCCCCAGGCGTTGACGTGGAACATCGGCACGACCGGCAAGATGGCATCGCGCGCCGAGACACTCATCACATCGGGCAGGGCCGCCGCATAGGCATGCAGCGTGCTGGAGCGGTGGCTGTACAGCGCGGCCTTCGGATGGCCGGTGGTGCCGCTGGTGTAGCACATGCTTGACGCGGTGTTTTCGTCAAAACTAGGCCAGTCGTAGTCGCCCGGCTGCCCGCCCATCCAGCTTTCATAACTTTGCAGGTTGGGAATGCCCGAATCCGCAGGCAGCTTGTCGGCATCGCACAGGGCGATGTAATGCTTGATAGTGGCGCATTTGGCATGCACCGCCTGCACCAGCGGCAAGAAGCTCAGGTCAAAGCACAGCACCTGGTCTTCCGCATGGTTGGCAATCCATGCGATCTGTTCCGGGTGCAGGCGCGGATTGATGGTGTGCAGCACCCGGCCTGATCCGCTGACACCGTAGTACAGCTCGAAGTGCCGGTAGCCGTTCCAGGCCAGCGTGGCGACGCGGTCGCTGAAGCCCAGCTTCAGCGCATCCAGCGCATGGGCCACCTGGCGCGAGCGCCGGGCCGCTTCCCGGTAGGTGTAGCGGTGGAGGTCACCCTCCACCCGGCGCGAGACAATTTCCGCATCGCCATGGTGGCGCGCGGCGAATTCGATCAGTGATGAAATCAGCAAGGGCTGGTTCTGCATTAAACCTAACATCGTCTGCATCCTTTTTTTATGCCCGACCGGGCTTGCCATGAAAAAATTGTGTGAACCGGCCTGCATGGTACAGGCCGCTTTCCCTGGCCCGCTTCGGGAAAGTCCGTACCTGCGCCGCCTTGGCGACAAGGCGTGCAGCGCAACACACAACACTTACCCCTTGCTGCACAGGGCTGCTTGCCCCATTGCACAATAAAGTCATGAGTACTGCCTTTGACGCCCCATCAGCCACCCTCCTCCCGCCTGCCGCGCCTGATCTTCAATGGAGCCATTCATTTGCCACGCTGGGTCCGGATTTCTACACCGAGTTGCAGCCCCGCCCGCTGCCGTCGCCGTATTGGGTCGGGCGCAACCGTGCGCTGGCGCGTGAACTGGGGCTGCAAGACCACTGGTTCGAATCGGCCGACACGCTGGCCGCTCTCACCGGCAACCAGCTCTTGCCCGGCAGTCGGCCGCTGGCCAGCGTCTACAGCGGCCACCAGTTCGGCGTCTGGGCCGGGCAGCTCGGCGATGGCCGGGCCATCCTGCTAGGCGAGATGCAGACGCCCAGCGGACCGCAGGAGCTCCAGCTCAAGGGCGCGGGCAAGACGCCGTATTCGCGCATGGGCGATGGCCGCGCCGTGCTGCGCAGTTCGATCCGCGAATTCCTGTGCTCGGAAGCCATGCACGGCCTGGGTATTCCCACCACCCGCGCCTTGTGCGTGACCGGCTCCGACGCGCCGGTGCGGCGCGAGGAAATCGAAACCGCCGCCGTCGTGACACGCACCGCGCCCAGCTTCATCCGCTTCGGCCACTTCGAGCATTTCAGCTACCGCAACCAGCATGCCCAGCTGAAAACCCTGGCCGATTACGTCATCGACAACTTTTACCCCGAATGCAGGGAAGCTGCGCAGCCATACGCGGCCTTCCTGCAGGCGGTCAGCGAACGCACCGCACACATGATGGCCGCCTGGCAGGCGGTCGGCTTTTGCCATGGCGTGATGAACACCGACAACATGAGCATTCTGGGCTTGAGCATTGACTACGGCCCGTTCCAGTTCCTTGATGCCTTCGACCCCGGCCACATTTGCAACCATTCGGACGAACAGGGTCGCTATGCCTACAACAAGCAGCCCAACATGGCCTACTGGAACCTGTTTTGCCTGGGCCAGGCCTTGCTGCCGCTGATTGAGAACCAGGAAGACGCACTGGCCGCGCTGGAATCGTACAAGACCGTGTTTCCCGAAGCACTACAAGCCCGGATGCGGGCCAAGCTGGGACTGACTGATGAGCAGGAAGGCGATCACGCGTTGATTGAAAGCACCTTCCGCCTGCTGGCCAGCAACAAGGTCGACTACACGATCTTCTGGCGCCGGCTGTGCGGCTTTACCGCACAAAGCGGCCATGAGCCTGTGCGCGACCTGTTTTTCGACCTAGAGTCCTTCAACGCCTGGGCGCTACAGTATTCAGAGCGTATCGCGCCCGTGAATAGTGCGCAAAGGGCCGATTTGATGCTTAAAAGCAACCCCAAATTCGTGCTGCGCAACCACTTGGGCGAAGAGGCCATCCAGGCGGCGAAACTTAAAGACTTCTCGCAGGTCGATACCTTGCTGACGCTGTTGCAAGCCCCCTTCGACGAGCATCCCGGCCATGACAGCTTGGCCGGTTTTCCGCCCGACTGGGCCTCTTCGATTGCCATCAGTTGCAGTTCGTGATTTTCTCTTTCCAACCAGACAGGACCCCAAGACATGAGCACCAAGATCCAGAAAACCGATGCCGAATGGAAAGCCCTGCTGGCCGAGAAAGGCGCGGAGCCTGTGGCTTTTGAAGTGACCCGCCACGCCGCCACCGAACGCCCTTTCACCGGCAAGTACGACCGCAACCAGGCTGCAGGAACCTACCGCTGCATCTGCTGCGGCGCCGAGCTGTTTGACTCGTCGGCCAAGTTCGATGCGGGCTGCGGCTGGCCGAGCTTTTCCGAGGAAATCAAGGACGGCGCGATTGAAGAGCATGTGGACCGCGCCCACGGCATGACGCGCACCGAGACGGTTTGTGCCAGCTGCGGCGCGCACCTGGGTCATGTGTTTCCCGACGGGCCGACTGACACAGGCCTGCGCTATTGCATGAACTCGGCATCGCTCGATTTCAAAAAGAGGTGAGCCGAAAAATAGGCCCCCACGGTCGCCCACTGCGTGTGGCTCCCTGCCCCCCCGAAGGGGCCGCTGCGCCTGCGGCCCGGCAAAGCCGGTTCCGCGGCCCCTGCTGGCTGGAACGCCCATCCCCCATCGCTTGATGCGCCGATTGCGCCTGCTTTTTTGACTGAAAACCGCTCCGCCATAATCACGCCATGAAAATTCTGTTCGACTTTTTGCCGATTGCCCTTTTCTTCGGCATGTTCAAGTACGCCGAAGGCCACAAGGACTGGGCCGCTGCCACCGCCACCGACTGGCTCGGCTTCATGGTGTCGGGCGGCGTCGTCGGCCCGGCCGAAGCGCCGGTGTTGCTCGCCACGGTGGTGGTGATTGTCGCCACGCTGCTGCAGATCCTGTGGCTCAAGGCGCGCGGCCGCAAGGTGGACACCATGCTCTGGGTCAGCCTGGGTCTGGTCACCGCGCTGGGCAGCGCCACTATCTACTTTCACAGCGAGAGCTTCATCAAATGGAAGCCGACGGTGCTGTACTGGGTGATGGGCGCGTCCTTGCTGGTGGGCGAGCTGGTGTTCAGGAAAAACGGCATCAAGTCACTGATGGGCGCGCAGATGAGCCTGCCGGACGCGGTGTGGCGCAAGGTCAACTTCAGCTGGGTGGCATTTTTCGCGGTCATGGGTTGCATCAACCTGTGGGTAGCGTTTAACTTCTCCACCAGCACCTGGGTCAACTTCAAGCTCTTCGGCAGCATGGGACTGATGCTGGTGTTCATCCTGGCGCAGGCATTTTTCCTCAACAAACACCTCAAAACCGACACCCCCACATGAGCAGTACTTCATCGATCGTCAACCCGGCCCTGCCGGTCCGCGTCAAGGAAATCGAGCAGCAGCTGCAGGCGCGTCTTGCACCGACCCTGCTGCAGGTCCTGGACGAAAGCGCAGCGCATGCCGGCCATGCCGGCGCCAACGCCGAGGGATTCGGCTCACATTTTCGGGTTCGGATTGCCAGCCCGGCGTTTGCCGGCAAGAGCCGGGTGGCCTGCCACCGGCTTGTGTATGATGCAATGCAAAATTTCATCGACCAGGGCCTGCATGCCCTGGCCATTGAAATCGTTAAAGATCATTGATGGTCTTCGGGTCAGACCGGCCCGCTTGATCTTTCGCAACCGTGCCGGCCCTCTGGCTGGAACAATCACCCCCCACAAACACCATTCCTAAGGATTTCCACTTGATCATGAAGAAACAATTTTTAATGGCCACGGCCATGGCAAGCATGCTGGCACTGAGCGCAGGCGCCATGGCGCAAAACCTGGCCATCGTCAACGGCAAGGCCGTGCCCAAATCCCGCATGGATGCGCTGGCCCAGCAGGTCGCCAAGACCGGCCGTCCGGTCACGCCGGAAATGGAAGGCCAGTTGCGCGAGGAAGTCATTGCGCGCGAAGTGTTCATGCAGGAAGCCGAGAAACAAGGCATTTCCGGCTCAGACGACTTCAAGGCGCAGATGGAACTGGCGCGCCAGACCCTGATGATCCGCGAACTGTTCGCCAACTACCAAAAGACCCATCCGGTCACCGATGCCGACCTGAAGGCCGAGTACGACAAGTTCGCGGCAGCCAACGGCGGCAAGGAATACAAGGCGCGCCACATCCTGGTCGAAAAGGAATCCGAAGCAACGGCCATCATCGCCAGCCTGAAAAAAGGCGGCAAGTTCGAGGACATCGCCAAGAAGCAATCAAAAGACCCCGGCTCTGGCGCCAAGGGCGGCGACCTGGACTGGGCCAATCCGTCGAGCTACGTGCCCGAGTTCACCGAAGCCCTGCTCAAGCTGAGCAAAGGCCAGATGACCGACACGCCGGTCAAGTCGCAGTTTGGCTACCACGTCATCCGCGTGGACGACACCCGCGCGGCGAAACTGCCAGCGTTTGAAGAGGTCAAGCCGCAGATTGCCCAGCAGATGCAGCAACAAAAGCTCGTCACCTTCCAGGAAGACTTGCGCAAGAAAGCCAAGGTCGAATAAGCAACACGCTTGCATCACTCAAAAACGCGGCCTTGGCCGCGTTTTTTTATTCACAGCCCGGCATCACACCCGGGGCGGATCGGTTTCACGCTGCGGATGGCGGTGCAGCGCAATGCCCTTGATGAAAGTGTTTGCCGCATCGGCCGCGCTTCCCGAAGGCACGATGATGATCCCGGCATCAAGCTTGCCATCAGGCAAAGTGCTCGGAACGCCGGCTTTTTCAAGCAACGCGGTGGAAGCGCCCAGCACCAGGATGGTCTTGCAATGCCGGTACTGGTCCTTGATGAACTCCATCGTGTGCCCGTCCAGTGCCAGCGCATCGACGCCGGCCTGGCCATCGGGGAGCACCAGCGCATCGAACAGGAAACCGGGTTCGTTTTCAAGCGACGCATCCGCCTGAAGCGTGTCGCCCTCTGCCGTGGCCACGGAGCCGATGCGAGGCGCCACCAAGCGCGGGACCGCGCCCTCGGCGAGCAAGGCCGCCTGCACCTGTGCTATCGACTCGCCCATGACACCCGGCGCAATCAGCAGGGCAATTTTCCTGGCCTTGATACTGCCATTGCCCGGCCGGGCCATGAGCGACAGCATGGGGGAAACGCTCACCTCGGGCGCCGCCGGCTGGGCTAGCGCCAGCGGCATGGCATCAGGCAAATGCTCCATGCCCAGACCTGCCGCGACCTTCTGCGCCAGTTCTTCCGACGCATTGCGCAGCATCGACACCGTGCGCTGGCGAATCGCGGGAACCGCGACCTTGCTCAGCTCAAAGCGAAAGGCAGCGGCAATGTGCGCTTTCTCGGCCGGCGTCTGGCTTTCGTAAAACAGCGTGGCCTGGGTGTAATGGTCGGCAAACTTCTCGGGCTTGCCGCGCACCTTGGCTTGCTCCTCCTGCGCCTGCAAGCGCGCCGGCACGGTGACAAAACCCTGCCCGGCTCCGGCCTGGAAAGGGCAACCGCCCGCCAGCGAGTTCGGCTCGTAGCTCACCCGCCCACGGGGAATGGCCTGCCGGTGCATGCCGTCGCGCTGGTTGTTGTGCACCGGCGCAATCGGCGAATTGATCGGGATTTCATGGAAGTTCGGGCCGCCCAGGCGTGAAATCTGGGTGTCGATATAGGAATGGAGGCGTCCGGCCAGCAGCGGATCGTTCGAAAAATCGATGCCTGGCACGACATGCGCGGTGCAGAAAGCCACCTGCTCGGTTTCGGCAAAGAAGTTGTCCGGGTTGCGGTTCAGCACCATGCGGCCCACGGGTTGCACCGGAACCAGTTCCTCGGGAATGAGCTTGGTCGCGTCCAGTATGTCGAAGCTGAACTGCTCGGCCTGCGCCTCGGTGAATATCTGCACGCCCAGCTCATATTCCGGGTAGGCGCCCGCCTCGATCCGCTCCCACAGGTCGCGCCGGTGGTAGTCGGGGTCAGCACCGGAAATCTTCACGGCCTCGTCCCACACCAGCGAATGCGTGCCAGCCATCGGGCTCCAGTGGAACTTGACAAACACCGACTCGCCGGCGTCGTTGACAAAACGAAAGCTGTGCACACCAAAGCCCTGCATCGTGGCATAGCTGCGCGGAATCGCCCGATCCGACATCTGCCACATCAGCATGTGGGTCGATTCGGGCATCAAGGAAACGAAATCCCAGAACGTGTCGTGCGCGCTGGCGGCCTGCGGCATCTGGTGGTGCGGCTCGGGCTTGACCGCATGCACCAGGTCCGGAAACTTCATCGCGTCCTGAATGAAAAACACCGGCATGTTGTTGCCCACCAGGTCCCAGTTGCCTTCGTCGGTGTAGAACTTCACGGCAAAGCCGCGCACATCGCGCGCCGTGTCCTTGGAGCCGCGCTCGCCAGCCACGGTCGAAAAGCGCACGAACACCGGCGTGACCTTGCCGGCTTCCTGGAACGGCGCGGCCTTGGTGTGCTGCGTCAGCGGCTTGTAGCATTCGAAATAGCCGTGCGCGCCGGAACCACGGGCATGCACGATGCGCTCGGGAATGCGCTCATGGTCAAAGTGGGTGATCTTTTCGCGCAGCACGAAGTCTTCCAGCAGCGCCGGCCCGCGCAGGCCGAATTTCAACGAATTCTGGTTGTCGGCCACCGCAACGCCCTGGTTGGTCGTCAGCATCTGGCCGGATGAATCCACGCGAACGCGGTCCAGCGGCTCGATGGCAGCGTTCACGCCTTCGGGCGCAATGGTTCCGGTCTTGTCGCTGCTGTTTTCTTCAGACAGCGTGCTGCCAGTGGGCAGCCGGGAATCCGGCTCGACGGTGGCGCCCTGCTGAGGCGAAATGGCGTTGGCAAAACCATGTTCGGCAGGCTTGGTCGCATTGAAAGGCATGGCAGCGACCAAGGCTTCGGTCTGCGCCATTTTTTCAACATGCGGGTCGCCACCTGAATCAGGATTCACCTTGGCGGGGCCGCTATCGGTGTTGCGGGCGGCTGCCTTGGCGGCGGTACTGCTGCTGGAAGGGAGTTTTCCAGTATTTTTTCGGCCATCGGCCGGTGGGATGGTTTTGGGCATGAGCTTTAAAAATGAGCCGGCGGGATTGCCAGTACTCACGTTACCGAAGCACTCCAGAGCCACCTGTAGGACGTAGCCGTTTGCCCGGGAAAGGATTATGGAGTGAGAAAGTTGTCCCTGCATCATGTGGATAACTTTGTTGACGAGTCCCTGCAAAAACCGTCAAAGCGAGACAGGGCGGGGCTTAAGCCGGTATGCCTGAAATTAAGGCAGAAACTGCCAGGCTTGCTTCAAGGCGCTAAAACCCATCAGCAGGCCGATCAGCACCGGCTGGTGCAGCAGGTAATAGCTCAGACTCCACCGGCCCAGTCCGGCCAGCAGCTTGAGTGCTGGAAAGACCGGCTTCGCCTGGGGAGCCAGCCAGTGTGGCCGCTGGCGCAGCACCCAGTTCCCGGCCGCCATGCCCCACCACATGACGCCCAGCCAAGGAATCAATGGCACGTAGTCTTCGGTGACCGGTTTGCGGCTGACCAGCCCCAGCCAGTTCAGCGCCTTGTGGTTCAGGAAATCCAGCGCGGGCCACAGGGCATGCGCGCCGTCGGCCATGAATTTCAGGGCAATCGCCACGCTACCCAGCAGCCACAGCCACCGGCCCCAGCCCGCCGTCAGCCGCACAACGACCAGCATGAGCGCCATGCCGTGCAGCACGCCAAAATAAATAAAGCTTTGCGGATACATGGCGTAGGAGCCGGCGCTGACCAGCAGCGCAGCGCCGACCACCTGACGCCAGCGCCGCCAGAAACGGCGCCATGCTTGACGCCGATCGACGGCCATCGCCTGGCCCAGACCGGCGGTGAAAAGAAACAGTGACACGATCGCCGTGCGCTGCCAGGTCCACAGGGGATTTGCGTAGAAGTCCTGTTGCAGATAGCCGAAATGGTTGAGGTTAAAGCACAGGTGAAAAGCCGTCATCCAGACAATGGCCAGGCCGCGCAGGGCATCGAGAAAGTCAAGTCGGCGAAAGGGCATGGCGCAGAGTGTACGCAGATGTTTTTTGCGTTACTCGCGTCCTGCTAAGTAGTAACCCCGCAGCGTGCTGAAGGCAAGTTCGATAACATTTTCAATGCTAAATAGTACGGTCGTTCTTTTTTATTTACAGGGCACGGACAAGCATGAAAACAAAACTTCTATTGAGCATCGTCGCGGCGGCTTCCTTTCTGGCCGCCTGCGGGGGCGACTCCGCCGACAACCCCGGCATTGTGGACAACACCCCAGCGCGCGGCGCGCTGATTCAGAACCCACCGCAGCGCACCGCTTTCTTTTCGGCCGGCGACCTTGCCGCCAAGCTCAATGCAAGCGCGGGCGGGCGCAACCTCCTGGCCATTGCCGGCACGCCCAGGTGCGGCGTCGATGTGCAGTACATCCGCTATGGCACCGTGGGCGGTGCCAACGAAAGCACCGACGCCTCCGGCGCGCTGATGACACCCTCGGGCGGCCCGGACTGCTCCGGCAGCCGCCCAATCGTGCTGTACGCCCATGGCACGACGACCGTGAAAAGCTACAACCTGGCAAATCTGCTGGACGAAACCAGCGCGGCGTATTCCGAAGCTGCGCTGATCGCCGCGATGTATGCCGCGCAGGGCTTCATCGTGGTGGCGCCCAATTACGCGGGCTACGACGCGTCGAAACTAGCCTACCACCCCTACCTCAATGCCGACCAGTCGTCCAAGGACATGATGGACGCGCTGAGCGCTGCCCGCAAGGCCCTGCCCGGCCTGATCCAACCGGTGCAGGACAGCGGCAAGCTGTTCATCACCGGTTATTCGCAGGGCGGCCATGTGGCCATGGCCACGCACAAGGCGATGCAGGCAGCCGGCCAGAACGTGACGGCCAGCGCTCCCATGTCCGGCCCGTATGCGCTGGCGGCTTTTGGCGACGCGGTGTATTACGGCAATGTCAACCTCGGCAGCACGCTTTTCACGCCCTTGTTGATCAACAGCTACCAGAAGGCCTACGGCAACATCTACAGCCAACTTACCGACATCTACGAGCCGGCCTATGCCAGCGGCATCGACACCTTGCTGCCGACCGACACGCCGCCGTCCACCCTGTTTGCGCCCGGCGGCAAGCTGCCGCAGACCGCCTTGTTCAGCCGCACGCCGCCCTCGGCGCCGGGAGGCTCGCCGCCTTCGCTGCAACCCACGCTCAACGCCATCACCCCGCCGACCACGCCGCCTGAGCTGGCGCCGCTGTTTGCCCTGGGCTTTGGCACGAGCAACCTCATCACCAACAGCTCGCGGCTGAACTACCTGCTTGATGCGCTGGCCAACCCTGATGGCGCTGTTCCGGCGTTGACCACCGCTCTGCCCGCCGCCAGCCCGGCAGATCCGATGCGCGTCGCCGCCAAGAAGAACGACCTGCGCAGCTGGACACCGACGCGCCCCGTATTGCTCTGCGCCGGCAGCGGCGACCCGACGGTGTTCTACGACGTCAACACCCGGCTGATGCAGGGTTTCTGGACAAGCCCGTCACCGGCAGCGCCTGCCGCCGGCTTGCTGACCGTGCTCAATGTCGATTCGCCTGCTGCCGGCGCGGCCGACCCTTATGCGACAGCCAAGGCCGGTTTTGCGCAGGCCAAGGCCGGCACTGCAGCGGCGGCCGTGGCCGCAGGCGCTTCCGACGGCGGCGCCTCTGCCGTGGTACAGGCTTATCATGGCGGCCTCGTGCCTCCGTTCTGCAATGCCGCCGCGCGCGGCTTCTTCCAGCAGGTCACGGCAGCCGGTTTGTAAATCACAGGAACATTTTTTGATCAATCACAGGCAACTGGCCCTCGCAGGCCTTCTGGCGGCTTGCGCGGCTGCGCCGTCCATGGCGCAGCAAAACACTTTCAGGCTGGGCATTTCCAATGTCCAGCCGCATTCAAGCGCCAGCGATGTCTCCGGGCCGTTCACGCCCGGCGGCATCAGCCTGGAGGTGCGCGACAAGACAACGCCGTTCGTTTCATACATCCGCGAAATCAGTGACCAGTGGGATGTGGAACTGGCGCTTGGTGTTCCGCCCAAGCATGACATTGCCTTGAAGATCAACAATACCGCTCTTCCCGGCAGCACCCAAGCCTTGTCCGACCAGGTGGGCGCCACCATCCGGCAGGTGGCGCCCACGGTGTTTTTCAACTACAAGTTCCTTGAAAAAGCCAGCCCGGTCAGGCCGTTCGTGGGCGCAGGCATCAACTACACGCGTTTTGACAAGACGCATTCGACGGCAGCCGGCGACGCGCTCAATGGCGGGCCCAGTTCGATTTCACTCGAAGACTCGGTCGGCCTGGCCCTGCAGGCCGGCGTGGCCTGGCGCCTCAGCAACGCGTGGTCAGTGTCGGCGTCGCTGGCAACAGCGCGTGTGAAATCGAAAATCACCACCAACACGCTGGGCATCGAGCGCCATGCGGACATCCGCTTCAAGCCCCGGGTGTTTACCATGGCGATGGGTTACTCGTTCTGAAAATCAAGCTCTTGTGCACCCAGGTTCAGAACAGGCGGGTGCGGCCATAATTCGCGGCATGCACCTGCCCCCCGACATCACACGCTGCCAGCACGCCGGCCACGAGGCCCTGCAACTGGCCACCCGCCATGGCACCGCCATCGTCGCGCTGCACGGCGCGCACCTGCTGTCGTGGGTGCCGGGATGTTCTTTGGCTTTCCCCGGACTCGCCGCCCAAGCCTGCCGCCATTCGCGGCGGCGTGCCGGTGTGCTGGCCGCAGCATGGCGGCGGACATCCAGCAGGCGCCGTTTGCGCTCGACTTGGCCTGCGACCGCATCTGCCATGGCGCGGAGGATACCGATGGCCAGTTCATCGGACGCTACACCCTGGCGGACCCGGGTTGGCAGCGGCCCCTCGTCATTGACACGCGTGGCAGCCGGTCGGTGGTGGTGTGAAATCCCGGCAGCGAAGGCGCGGGCAAGATGGCCGACGTGCCTGATGACGGCTGGCCGGATTATTTCTGCATAGAGGCATCGAACGCCGGGCCGGATGTCATCGCGCTGGCGCCGGGCGCCGAACACTCGCTGGGGCAAACTTTAAGCATCGAATAAGCCTTTTGCGCATATCCAGCGGTCGCAAGCAGCTATGGTTACGATAGCAGCTTGCACCCGTCTCAAAACTGCCTGCTCAACCGACCCACTGGCGCGCGTTGTGCCACAGCTGCATCCACGGGCTGTGCCCGCTCTTGTCCAGGCTCGTCCAGCTCATCTGCACATTGCGAAACACCCGCTCGGGGTGCGGCATCATCGCAGTGAATCGGCCGTCTGCCGTGGTGACGGCTGTCAAGCCGCCGGCGCTGCCGTTCGGATTGGCCGGATACGCGTCGGTCGGCTGGCCATGGTTGTCGGTGAAGCGCATCGCCGCAATCGCGGCTGACGCATCGCCCCGGCGGGCGAAATCGGCATAGCCCTCGCCATGCGCGACGGCGATCGGCAGGCGCATGCCAGCCATGCCGGCAAAGAACAGACTGGGCGATTCCAGCACCTCGACCATTGACAGGCGCGCCTCGAAACGCTCGCTGCGGTTGGTGGTGAAGCGCGGCCAGGCCTCAGCGCCGGGAATGATGTCGGCCAGTTCGGCAAACATCTGGCAGCCATTGCACACACCCAGCCCGAAGGTGTCGCTGCGGCCGAAGAAACCGCTGAACTGCTCGGCCAGCGCCGGATTGAAGGTGATCGAACGCGCCCAGCCGATGCCCGCGCCCAGCGTGTCGCCGTAGCTGAAGCCCCCGCAGGCCACGACACCGGCAAAGTCGTTCAGTCGGGCGCGGCCGGCCTGCAGGTCGGTCATGTGAACGTCGATGGCCTCGAAACCGGCCTGAGTGAAGGCATAGGCCATTTCCACATGCGAATTGACACCCTGCTCACGCAACACCGCGACTTTCGGGCGCGACAACATCAGGGCCGGGGCGCTGACTTCCCGCATGGCCGGTGGCAGGAACACATGCAGACCGGGATCAGCCGGATCACCGGCGGCGGCATGCTCGGCATCGGCGCCGACCGGGTTGTCGCGTTGCTGGCAGATTTTCCAGCTCACGGCGTCCCAGACCTGGTGCAGGTCCTGCAGCGGGGCCTTGAAGACTGTTTTCGTATCGCGCCAGACCCGTATTTCGCCCTTGCCGACGTCCAGCGACGCATGCGCCGGCCGGGTCTTGCCGATGAAATGGCTGAATTTGGACAGGCCGTGCGTACGCAGCGTCTGCATCACGTCATTGCGCGCCTCGGTCCGCACCTGGATCACGGCGCCCAGCTCTTCATTGAACAGCGCCTTGAGCGTCAGCTCGTCGCGCCGGCCGCTGACCTGCGCCGCCCAGTTCTTGCTGTCGCCCATTTCCATGCGGCTGTCGCTGATGCCGTCGCCCTCGACCAGCAGCATGTCGATGTTGAGCGACACGCCGACATGGCCGGCAAACGCCATTTCGCAGGCGGTGGCGAACAGGCCGCCGTCGCTGCGGTCGTGGTAGGCCAGGATCTGGCCCTGCGCGCGCAACTCGTTGATGGCATTGACCAGGTTGACCAGGTCTTTCGGGTCGTCGAGGTCGGGCACTTCGCCGTCTTCGAGACTGAGCGTTTGCGCCAGGATGGAGCCGCCCATGCGGCGTTGACCCTTGCCCAGGTCGATCAGGATCAGGGTGGTGTCGGCTTCGACCGTGTTCAGTTCTGGCGTGAGCGTGCCGCGCACGTCCGCCAGCGTCGCGAAAGCGCTGACGATCAGCGACACCGGCGAGGTGACTTTTTTGGCCGCGCCATCGCCCTCGTCTTTCCAGACCGTGCGCATCGACAGTGAATCCTTGCCGACCGGAATCGACACGCCCAGCGCCGGGCACAGTTCCATGCCGACGGCTTTCACGGTTTCATACAGCGCGGCGTCCTGGCCGGGTTCGCCGCAGGCGGCCATCCAGTTGGCCGAGAGCTTGACGCGCGGCAGCTCGATCGGCGCGGCCAGCAGGTTGGTGATGGCCTCGGCCACCGCCATGCGGCCCGAGGCAGCGGCGTTCACGGTCGCCAGCGGCGTGCGTTCGCCCATGCTCATGGCCTCGCCGCCAAAGCCCTGGTAGTCGGCCAGCGTCACCGCGCAGTCGGCCACCGGCACCTGCCACGGGCCAACCATCTGGTCGCGGTGCGTCATGCCGCCCACGGTGCGGTCGCCGATGGTAATCAGGAAACGCTTGGATGCCACCGTCGGGTGGCTCAGCACGTCGATGCAGCTTTTTTGCAGATCGACGCCGGTCAAATCAATCGGCTTGATGGTTGGCGCGACGGTTTTCACGTCGCGGTGCATTTTGGGCGGTTTTCCCAGCAACACATTCATCGGCATGTGGACTGGAGCCCCCACGCTCCCCACTTCGTGTGGTTCGCTGCCCCCTGAGGGGGCCGCTGCGCCTGCGGTCCGGCTAAGCCGGTTCCGCGGCCCCGGCTGGGATGAAACGCCTGCATTTGCTTCATCTGTGACGATCAGGTCCCGTTCCTCCGTTGCCATGCCGATCACCGCGAACGGGCAGCGCTCGCGCTCGCAAAACGCCTCGAACTGCGCCAGCGATTCGGGCGCAATCGCCATCACGTAGCGCTCCTGGCTTTCGTTGCTCCAGATTTCCTTGGGCGACAGGCCGCTTTCTTCTAACTTTACGGCGCGTAAATCGAAACGTGCGCCGCGCCCGGCATCATTCACCAGTTCGGGAAAGGCGTTCGACAGCCCGCCCGCGCCGACATCGTGAATCGCCAAAATCGGGTTATCCAGTCCCAGCTGGGCGCACTGGTTGATGACTTCCTGCGCGCGCCGCTCGATTTCCGGGTTGCCGCGCTGCACCGAATCAAAGTCCAGATGCGCCGCGTTGGCGCCCGACGCCATCGAGCTGGCCGCGCTGCCGCCCATGCCGATGCGCATGCCGGGGCCGCCGAGCTGGATCAGGAGCGTGCCGGCTGGAAACAGGATTTTTTGCGTCAGCTGGGCATCAATCGTGCCGACGCCGCCGGCAATCATGATCGGCTTGTGGTAGCCCCAGCGCTGGCCGCCCACGGTCTGCTCGTACTCGCGAAAGTAGCCGTTCAGGTTGGGCCGGCCGAACTCGTTGTTGAAGGCCGCGCCGCCGAGCGGGCCTTCCGTCATGATCTGCAGCGGGCTGGCGATGTGGCCGGGCTTGCCGTAGTCGCCGTCAAACAATTTGGAGACGGTAAAGCCGGTCAGCCCCGCTTTCGGCCTGGAGCCGCGCCCGGTCGCACCCTCGTCGCGGATTTCACCGCCCGCGCCGGTCGAGGCGCCAGGGAACGGGGAAATCGCCGTGGGATGGTTGTGCGTCTCGACCTTCATCAGCACATGCGTCAGCACGTCGTCCATGGCGCTATAGCTTTGATAGCTGATTGCGCCCATCCCTTGTGCGGAAGAGGCCGATTTGGCATAAAAACGCTGGATTTTCGCGCCTTCCATGACCGAGGCGTTGTCGGAATACGCCACAACCGTGTGCTGCGGGTTGAGCTGCTCGGTGTTGCGGATCATGCCGAACAGGCTCTTGTCCTGGGCCACGCCGTCGATCGTGAAGTCGGCATTGAATATCTTGTGGCGGCAATGCTCGCTGTTTGCCTGCGCGAACATCATCAGTTCGACATCGGTCGGGTTGCGTTCAAGCTGGGTGAAGGCCTTGACCAGGTAGTCGATCTCGTCGTCGGCCAGCGCCAGGCCGAACTCGGTGTTGGCCTGCGCCAGCGCGTCTTTACCACCGCGCAGCACATCGATGGTCTGCAGCGGCGCGCCCTGCAGTTCGGTGAACAGCCCCGCTTCGGCCTGCGCCCGGTCGGCGACCACGCTTTCCGTCATGCGGTCGTGCAGCAGCGCCGCGACCTGCTCGCGCTGGGATTCGCTCAAGACGGCTTTGCTGAAAAATCCCGACTTGAGCGTCACGCGGTATTCGGTGATGCGCTCGATGCGCTTGACGCCCAAGCCGCAGCTGTGGGCAATGTCGGTGGCTTTCGACGCCCAGGGCGACACCGTGCCAAAGCGCGGCGACACGATGAACAGCGGGCTGTCGACACCGGCGGCAGGCTGATCGCAAGGTTCGCCGTAACGCAGCAAGGCCGCGAGCCTGGCGCTGAGGTCAGCCGAGGGCGCTGCCTCAGTGGCCACCAGATGCACGAACCGGGCGCTGATGCCGACGATCTTGTCGTGGATGGCTTGCAGGCGGGGCAGAAGTTGCTGGACGCGAAAATCGCTCAGGGCACGGATGCCGTGGGCGTCGCCCTCAAAAGTCGTCAGGTGCAGGGTCACGGTAGCGGTGGCCTTTTGGATGAAAAATGGTGGAGGGCAGCGGGCAAGCTGTCTTTTGTCGAATCTGAAGCACCTTGCTGAAAAAAAATTTCCCTGCAAAAAGCCAAAATCCGCGAGGTTCGCGTCATCCGGCGATTTTATCAGCGCACTGGCCGGGCTTGGTCGCGCCGCAAAAACCCCTGCAGCCCAGGCGAAAAGCACGCGCCGGACTCCGGTGGGATAATTCCGGGATGAGTATTACTTACAAAGATGCAGCCGGTATTGAAGGCTTGCGCGTTGCCGGCAGGCTCGCTGGCGAATTGCTGGACTACCTGACGCCTTTCGTCAAACCCGGCGTGACCACCAACGAAATCAACCAGCTGGCGCACGACTACACCATCAACGTGCAAAAGGCGATTCCGGCCACGCTCGGTTACGGCCCGCCCAGCTACCCGCCCTACCCCAAGTCGCTGTGCGCCTCGCTCAACCACCAGGTCTGCCATGGCATCCCGAACGACAAGCCGCTAAAAAAAGGCGACATCCTGAACCTGGACGTGACCAGCATCAAGGACGGCTGGCACGGCGACAGCAGCCGCATGTTCCTGGTCGGCGAATGCACGATTGCCGCCAAGCGGCTCTGCCAGGTCACCTACGAAGCCATGTGGCATGGCATCATGAAGGTCAAGCCCGGCGCGCGCCTGGGCGACGTGGGCCATGCCATCCAGACGTTTGCCGAAAAAAACGGCTACTCCGTGGTGCGTGAATTTTGCGGCCACGGCATTGGGCAAAAATTCCATGAAGAGCCGCAGGTGATGCACTACGGCCGCCCCGGCACCATGGAAGAACTCAAGCCCGGCATGGTGTTCACCATCGAGCCGATGATCAACATCGGCAAGCGCGACATCAAGGACGGCCCCGAAAAAGACGGCTGGAGCATCGTGACGCGCGACCATTCGCTGTCGGCGCAATGGGAACACATGGTGCTGGTCACCGAGACCGGCTACGAAGTGCTGACACTGTCGCCCGGCAGCCCGCCGATTCCGGATTTCGTGCCGCAGCCCTCGCGCGAAAAAACCGCCGCCTAATTCCGTCCCTGACCCCGGTCCCCCTTGCGGGACCGCCTTTTTCGATCTTTTCACGGTCAGGCCCTGCCTTCATGACTGAACTGACTCCCTTTCGCGACCAATACAGCGCCGGCAAGGCGGACTTGCTCGCCGCGCTGGCCGGCAGCGGCGCATCGACCCGGGGCATTCACGGCCTGCTGCAAAAGCTGGGCCGGCTGACCGACGCCACCTTGCGCCGGCTGTGGCAGCTGGCCGAGTTTCCGCCCGAAGCCTGCCTGATCGCGGTTGGCGGCTTTGGCCGGGGCGAGCTGTTTCCGCATTCCGATGTCGATGTGCTGCTGCTGCTGCCGGACGACGTGGTCGATGTCGAGGACCATCCGGCCCTCAAGGCCAGGGTCGAAGGCTTCATCAGCAGCTGCTGGGACTGCGGGCTGCAGATCGGCTCCAGCGTTCGCACGGCGGCCCACTGCGTCGAGGAAGCGGCCAAGGACGTCACCGTGCAGACCTCGCTGCTCGAAATGCGGCTGGTGACAGGTTCGGCCGAATGCTACAAGCGCCTGCAGGCGCGGCTTGATGCGACTCTTGATCCGAAGGCGTTTTTTATCGCCAAGACGCTGGAAATGCGCCAGCGCCACAACAAGTTTGAAAACACGCCCTATGCACTGGAGCCTAATTGCAAGGAGTCGCCCGGCGGGCTGCGCGACCTGCAGGTGGTGCTGTGGGTGGCCCGCGCCGCCGGCCTGGGAAAATCCTGGGATGAGCTGGCCCGAAATGGCCTGGTCACCACGTTCGAGGTCCGGCAGATCAAGGCTAACGAGGCCTTGCTGAGCCTGATACGCGCGCGGCTGCACATCATTTCCGGCCGGCGCGAAGACCGGCTGGTGTTTGACCTGCAAACAGCGGTGGCGCAGTCTTTTGGCTATTCGGCCACCGCCGATGACGGCAGCAAGCTGCCGCGCCGGGTCAGCGAAGCGCTGATGCGCCGCTATTACTGGACTGCCAAGGCGGTCACCCAGCTGAACCAGATTTTGCTGCTCAACATCGAGGAACAGCTCAACCCGTCCAACTACCCACTGCGGCCCTTGAACGAGCGTTTTCTTGACAAGGCCGGCATGCTGGAAGTGGCCAGCGACGACCTCTACCTGCGCAAGCCGCACGCCATCCTGGAAACCTTCCTGCTGTTCGAAACCCACGTCGGCATCCGGGGCCTGTCGGCACGCACCCTGCGCGCGCTCTACAACGCCCGGGGCATGATGAACGCCAAATTCCGCAGCGACCCGGTCAACCGGGCTACCTTCCTGCGCATCCTGCAGCAGCCCGAAGGCATCACGCATGCTATGCGGCTGATGAACCAGACCTCGGTGCTGGGCCGCTACCTCTGGGTATTTCGCAAAATCGTCGGGCAGATGCAGCACGACCTGTTCCACGTCTACACCGTCGACCAGCACATCCTGATGGTGCTGCGCAACATGCGGCGTTTTTTCATGGCCGAGCATTCGCACGAATACCCGATGTGCTCGCAACTGGCCGCAGGCTGGGACAAGCCATGGATTTTGTACATTGCCGCGCTGTTCCACGACATTGCCAAGGGACGCGGCGGCGACCATTCCGAGCTGGGCCGCAAGGAAGTGCGCATTTTCTGTCGCCAGCACGGCATTGCCGCCGAAGACACCCGGCTGATCGAATTCCTGGTGGGTGAGCACCTGAGCATGAGCCGCACCGCGCAGAAGCAAGACCTGAGCAACCCGGAAGTGATCGCCACGTTTGCAAAAAGAGTGGGCAACGAACGCTACCTGACGGCACTGTACCTGCTCACAGTGGCTGACATTCGCGGTACCAGCCCCAAGGTCTGGAATGCGTGGAAAGGCAGGCTGCTCGAAGACCTCTACCGCTACACGCTGCGCGTGCTGGGCGGCCGCGCGCCCGATGCCGCCGCCGAGATCGAGGCCCGCAAGCGCGGCGCGCTAACACTGCTGGCGCTGCATGCCGAGCCGTTCCAGGCCTACAAGGCGCTGTGGGACACGCTCGACGTGAGCTATTTCATGCGCCACGAAGCCGCCGACATTGCCTGGCATGCTAGGCACCTGTCGCGCCACATCGGCAAGGCGGTCGTGACGGTGCGCGTGCGCCAGTCAGCGGCTGGCGAAGGCATGCAGGTGCTGGTCTACACGCCCGATGCGCCGGATCTGTTCGTTCGCATTTGCGGCTTTTTTGACAAGGCCGGCTTCAGCATCCTGGACGCAAAGGTGCACACCACCAACAACGGTTTTGCCCTGGACACCTTCCAGGTCGCCAGCGAGCCGATGGAAGAGCACTACCGCGAACTGGCCACCATGGTCGAGGTGAACCTGGGCCGCATCATTGAAGAAAAAGGCCCGCTGCCACCACCCAGCAAAGGCCGGGTGTCGCGCCGCGTTAAAAGCTTTCCCGTCACCCCGCGCGTCGATTTGCGGCCGGACGAGAAAGCCCAGCGCTGGCTGCTGAGCGTGTCAGCCAGTGACCGCGTTGGCTTGCTCTACCTGATCGCCCGGGTACTGGCCAGGCACCACATCAACGTCAAGCTGGCCAAGGTGACCACCCTGGGCGAGCGCGTCGAGGATACCTTCCTGATCGACGGGCCGGAGCTGCAGCACAACAAGGCGCAGATCGCGATTGAAACCGAGTTGCTGCAGGCGCTGAGCGACTAGGGATTGGTACACCCCATCGTCCTCACTGCGCTGCGCTCCATGTAGTTCCTTTCCCCCACGCAGGGGGCGACGTCTGGCGCCCGGCAAAGCCGGTTCGCTCGCGTCCGCTTGCGCAGTCAGGGAAGGGAAAAGCTAATACCTGAGTTTGGCAATCACCTGCTCGGTCAGTCGTCGGCCTCAGCGTTTATGCCAGGGAAAAGCACCTCGGTGTAGCCGAACTGACTCAGGTCGCGAATCCGCATCGGGTACAGCTTGCCGATCAGGTGATCGCACTCATGCTGCACCACGCGCGCATGAAAATCGTCCACCGTGCGGTCGATCGGGTCGCCGTACTGATCAAAACCGGTGTAGCGGATGTGCGAGAAACGCGGCACCATGCCGCGCAGGCCGGGCACCGACAGGCAGCCTTCCCAGTCGCTTTCCTCGGCCACGCCCAGCGGCGTGATCACCGGATTGATCAGCACCGTTCGCGGCACGACCGGCGCATCGGGGTAGCGCGGATTGAGCTGGTCACTGCCAAAAATCACCACCTGCAGGTCTTCGCCGATCTGCGGCGCGGCCAGGCCGGCGCCGTTGACCGACTGCATGGTGTAGAACATGTCAGAGATCAGGACATGCAGCGCATCGGTGTCGAAGGCTGCCACGGGCCGGGCAATGCGCAAAAGCCGCGCATCGCCCATTTTGAGAATTTCACGAATGGTCATGGCCTCAAGCATAGCGGCTGGCGGCACAATCGCCGACATGCCTGCCGAACAGCCAGTGAAACAAAACATAGCATCACGTAAGCCCGCGTTGCCCGTGGCTGCGCGCTGGTGCCTGCTGGCGCTGGCTATCACGAGCCTAGGCCTGGGAATTCTGGGCCTGTTTTTGCCGGTGCTGCCGACGGTGCCTTTCGTGCTGCTGGCTGCCTGGGCGGCCGGACACAGCTCCCCACGGCTGTCGCAATGGCTGAAAACCCATCCCCGGTTTGGCGCCCACATCACCGACTGGCAGCGGGCCGGCGTGGTGCGCAGGCGAGCCAAGTGGACGGCCACGGTGGCCATGGCCGCCAGCGCCGTCGCGACGTGGCTGCTGCTGGGCAACCCTTGGGCCGCGCTGGCAGCGGTGGCGGCCATGGCTTGCGTGCTGATCTGGCTGTGGCGGCGTCCCGAGCAGGCGACGCTTGGGGACTCAGTCCAGCGGTGAGTCCAGCAGCGCCAGCAGGGCGGCTTCGTCAATCACCGCGACGCCCAGCGCCTGCGCCTTGACAAGCTTGCTGCCAGCCTCGGCCCCGGCCACGACGTAATCGGTCTTTTTGCTGACCGAACCGGCGACCTTGCCGCCTGCGGATTCAATCCGGTCCTTGGCTTCGTCACGGCCCAGGCCTGGCAGGGTTCCGGTGATCACGAAGGTCTTGCCCGACAGCGGTTTGGGCGCAACAAAGGCGGGTTCGCCCTCTTCCCAGGTCACGCCACAGGCGCGCAACTGCTCCACGACTTCGCGGTTGTGCGGCTGGTCAAAGAAGGTGCGGATGCTTTTGGCGACGATGGGGCCGACGTCGGCCACTTCGAGCAAAGCTTCCTCGCTCGCGTCCATGATGCGGTCGAGCTGGCCAAAATGGCGGGCCAGCGCCTTGGCGGTCGCCTCGCCGACATGCCGGATGCCCAGCCCGAAGACAAAGCGCGGCAGGGTGGTGTGCTTGGACTTTTCCAGCGCGGCCACCAGGTTATTGGCCGATTTTTCGGCCATGCGGTCCAGGCTGGCCAGCGATGTAAAACCCAGCTTGTACAGGTCAGGCAGCGTGCGGATGACGCCCGCATCGACCAGTTGCTCGACCAGCTTGTCGCCCAGCCCCTCGATCTCGACCGCGCGCTTGTGCGCAAAGTGCAGGATCGCTTCCTTGCGCTGGGCGGCGCAGAACAGCCCGCCGGTGCAGCGATAGTCGGCCTCGCCCTCTTCCCGGACCGCGTCCGAGCCGCAGACCGGGCACTGGCGCGGCATGGTGAACTGCGGCGCGTCAGGCACCCGGCGCTCCAGCAGCACGCTGACCACCTCGGGAATCACATCGCCGGCGCGGCGCACGATGACCGTGTCGCCCAGGCGAACATCCTTGCGCCGCGCCTCGTCCTCGTTGTGCAGCGTGGCATTAGTCACGGTCACGCCGCCGACGAACACCGGTGCCAGCTTGGCCACCGGCGTCAGCTTGCCGGTGCGCCCGACCTGGATGTCGATGCTAAGGACCGTGGTGAGCTGCTCCTGCGCCGGGTATTTGTGCGCCACCGCCCAGCGCGGCTCGCGGCTGACAAAACCCATGCGGCGCTGCAGGGCCAGGCTGTTGACCTTGTAGACCACGCCGTCGATGTCATACGGCAACTGGTCGCGCTGCTGGCCAATGGTTTGATGAAACGCTATCAGTTCTGTAGCGCCTTGCGCAAGCTGGGTCTGCGCTGCGACCGGAAAACACCATGATCTCAGGGTTTGCAGCAGCTCGAAATGGGTTGCGAATGCCGGCCCGCCTTCTTCAAGCGGCGTGATCTCGCCCGCGCCATAGGCAAAAAAGCTCAGGCGCCGGTTGGCCGCAATCGCCGGGTCCAGCTGGCGCACGCCGCCGGCCGCCGCGTTGCGCGGGTTGACGAAGGTTTTTTCACCCTTGGCGCCTTGGGCGATCTTTTCGCGCTGGCGCTCGTTCAGCGCTTCGAATTCGTCGCGGCGCATGTAGACTTCGCCGCGCACTTCCATGACAGCCGGTGCGTCGGCGGGCAACCTGAGCGGAATCTGCCGGATGGTGCGGATGTTCTGCGTCACATCCTCGCCCACCTCGCCGTCGCCGCGCGTGGCGGCCTGCACCAGCACGCCGTGTTCATAACGCAGGCTCATGGCCAGGCCGTCGAACTTGAGTTCGGCCACGTACTCGACCGGCGGGTCGGACTCCTTCAGCCCCAGTTCCTTGCGCACCCGGTTGTCGAAATTTTTGGCGCCGCTGGCCTCGGTGTCGGTTTCGGTGCGGATGCTGAGCATCGGAATGCGGTGGCGCACGCTGGCGAACTGGTCAAGGGGCTTGCCGCCGATCCGCTGCGTGGGCGAATCGGGGCGCTGGAGTTCGGGGTGCGCCGCTTCAAGCGCCTGCAGTTCCCGGAACAGCCGGTCGTATTCGGCGTCGGGAATGCTGGGCTCGTCGAGCACGTAATAGCGGTGCGCATGCAGGTCAAGCTCGGCGCGCAGGGCTTTGATGCGCTCGGGCGCCGATGCTGCTGCTTGCGAAGCGGGCTGCGGCGATGGCTGGGCGAACAGGTCAGGAGTGGCCATGGAAATGTCGGGATGCTTGAAAAAAAATCGGCCGCCTCAGGCAGCCGGGAAATGATCCAGAAATCAGGCCATCACGAAAACAAGCGCCTGCCCAGCGCCGAGCCGGCCGACAGTTCGCGCGCGTCCATGCGGTCGTACAACTGCTCCAGGTCCGCATGGATCGCCTCCATGGCCTCGGGCCGCACCAGAATCGCGTTGTCGTCGATGATCACGCCGTCCATGCTGCCTGCCAGGGCAATCGCCACTTCGCACATGCGGGCAAAAGGCGCTTCCGAGCGCAGCACCTGCGGCACATCCAGCGACAGCGTCAATTCATACAACGCGGTCTGTTCGGGGTCTTCGGCCTGGGCGGCCTGCGAGTCAAAGCTCAGGCCCAGGATCGGGCCATGGCCTGTCTGGCTGGCAGGCAGCAGCATACGGCCGAGCGTCGCCGAGGGAACGAAGCCCTGGCCGGCCGCGCATTGCTGCACATAGCCCGGGCTCCAGGCGGTCTTCACGGCGCGCAGCTTGAAGCTCAGCTGCGCATCGTGCGCGCCGGCGAACTGGTCGAGTTCCCTAGCCCGGGCCACCTCGCCCTGCATTTCGGCAAACTCGACTTCGCCGCCTATCGCATCAGCAAAGGCTTGCGTCTTCATGACGAATTCAGAATATTCGATGGCGTTCAGCGCGCCGGTTCGGTTGGCCAGCTGGACGCCGCACTGAAAGGCGCTGTAGCGATAGCCGGCGGCGGGAACTTCCCATTCGCGGCTGTCTTCGCGCAGGCCCTCGATGGCAAAAGGCTTGCTGCCGACCCGGCGCGTGCTGGGCATGGCCGCCAGCGCGGCTTCGCCAGCGACCGGCGATGCCAGCGTGACCGGCGCGATCGCGTCGATCAGGATGTCGAGCACCGGTTTTCGCTCGGGCGTGGTGAGCTGCGTCAACGCGGCCAGGCCGGCATCGGTGTCAAAGCTGGGTTCGTGCCGTTCCGGCAGTCCATCGACCTCGTCCAGCTGAAGATAGCTGTCTTGCGACGGGGCAGACGCGGGTTCGGCGTCAAGTGCTGGTTTAGGCGTGGCTTGCTTGGGCAGGTTCTTGCGTGCGGACCAGGCGCCGTGGGCAACGATGCCGACCAGGACCAGGCTGCCACCGACCGCCAGACTTATTTGTAATGTGCTCATGATGTTTTGATGGGTTCAGGCTATTTCGGCAAGGCTCAGGGCGGCCTGCATGTCAACGGCGACGATGCGCGACACGCCCTGCTCCTGCATGGTCACGCCAATCAGCTGCTCGGCCATTTCCATGGCGATCTTGTTGTGGCTGATGAATAAAAACTGGGTTTGCTTGCTCATGCTGGACACGAGTTTGGCATACCGTTCGGTGTTGGCATCGTCGAGCGGCGCATCGACCTCATCTAACAGGCAAAACGGCGCCGGATTGAGCTGGAAAATCGCAAACACCAGCGCAATCGCGGTCAGCGCCTTTTCGCCGCCCGACAGCAGGTGGATGGTCTGATTTTTCTTGCCCGGCGGCTGCGCCATGACCTGCACGCCAGCGTCCAGGATTTCCTCGCCGGTCATCACCAGCCGGGCATTGCCGCCGCCGAACAGCTCGGGAAACATGCGGCCGAAGTGGCCGTTGACAGCGTCAAAGGTGCTGGAGAGCAAATCGCGCGTTTCCATGTCGATCTTGCGGATGGCGTCTTCCAGCGTCGCCATGGCCTCGTTCAGATCGGCCGACTGCGCATCGAGGAACTGCTTGCGTTCGCGGGCAATGCTTAGCTCGTCTAGCGCTGCCAGGTTCACCGCGCCCAGCGCGTGAATATCGCGCTGGATGCGGTCGATTTCTCCCTGGAGGCCGCTGATGCGGACATTGCCTGCCTTGATGGACGCCTGAACCGCCGGCAGATCGGCCTGGGCATCGGTCAGCAACTGGGCATATTGCTCGAAGCCCAGCCGTGCGGCCTGCGCTTTCAGCTGGAATTCGGTGATTCGCTGGCGCAGCGGATCGAGTTCGCGTTCCAGCGTGGCGCGGCGCTCGTCGCTGCTGCGCAGCCTGTGGGTCAGGTCGTCGTACTGACTGCGCTGGGCCAGCAGCTCGGCTTCGCGCGCCATCTTGGCATTCAGCGCGTCCTGAAGCCCGCCCTGCGCTGCGGCATCGGTCAGCCGCGCCAGCTCGTCGCGGGCGCGGCCTTCTTCGGCGGCAATCGACGACGCCTGAGCTGCAGCAATGGCGATGGAGCGCGCCAGTTCCTCGCGCCGCGCGGCCAGGGTGCGCAGCGCAAACTGCGCTTCCTGCAGCTGGCGCTCCAGCGTGCGCTGCTGCTCGCGGGATTCGGCGCGGCGCCGCTCGGTGGCGATCACCCGGTCTTCCAGCTGGGCATGGCGCTCCTGGCTGTCGGCCAGCTGCATGTCGAGTTCTTCAAACCGGCCCTCGGCGGTGATCTTGCGCTCCTGTAATTCATCAAGCTGGGCTTCGATCTCGGCCATGTCGGCCTGGATCTGCTGGCTGCGCGCCCGCGCCTGCTCGGCCAGCTGGCTCAAGCGCAGCACTTCGACCTGCAGCGCATGGCTCTGGTTCTGCGCTTCGCCGGCTTCGCGGCGGGCAGCGGCCAGGCGCTGGCTGGCGTCCAGGTAGCTGGCTTCAGCGCGGGCCAGCGCCGCCCGGGCTTCCTCGCTGATCAGCACTTGCGCACGCAAGCCTTTTTCCAGGTTGTCGATCTCCTGCGCGCGGGCCAGCAGGCCGGCCTGCTCGGAATCGGGCGCGTAAAAACTCACGCTGTGCTTTGTGATGGCATGGCCGCCCATGACGTAGATCGTCTCGCCGGGCTGCAGCTGTTCGCGCGCGGCCAGGGCGTCGTCCAGCGTAAGCGCAGTGAAGCAGCCGTCCAGCCAGTCGTCCAGCAGCGCCGTCAGTCCGGCATCGTTCAGGCGAAGCAGGTCGGCCAGCGGCTTGAGATGAAGCGCCGACTGGGCGCGGGCTGGCGCGGCGGCCTGTGGCGGCGTGTAGAACGACAGCTTGGCGGGCGGACCTTGCGCCTGGCCGCGCGCATCGGTGCCGGCAAAACCGCGCACGATGTCGAGCCGGCTGACTTCCAGCGCGCCCAGGCGCTCGCGCAGCGCGGCTTCCAGCGCATTTTCCCAGCCCTGCTCGATGTGCAGGCGGCTCCACAGACCCTGCAGGTTTTCAAGGCCATGCCGGGCCAGCCAGGGCCTGAGCTTGCCGTCGGTCCTGACCTTTTCCTGCAGTGCCTTGAGCGCGTCCAGCTTTGCCGACAGGTCGGCGCGCCGGGCCGATTCGGCATTGGCCGCCTGCTGAAGGGCGCGCCGCGCATCGTCAAGCTGCGGCACGGCTTCGGTCAGCTCCTGCAATCTAGCCTGCGCCACGGCCTGCGCTTCCCGAGCATGGTCGAGTTGCGAGTTCAGGCTGGCCAGCCGCGCCTCATCGGGTGCGCCGAGCGCCTTGCGGTCCGCCGACAGGCGTTCATGGCGCAGGCCCAGCATGCGCAGTTGCTCTTCAACATGGCGCTGTTCGGCGGCCAGCACCTGGAGTTGCTGCTGCACCTGCGTCACGCCGGCGCGCTGCGCATTGGCCGTCGCCTGGGCCTGTCGCAGCGCCTCTTCGAGCGCCGGCAGCTGGTCCTGCTGTTCCTCAAGCTGGGCGGCCAGCAGTTCGGCTTTTTCCTCGGCGTCAAAGCTTTGCCCGGCCAGGCTTTCAGACTCGGCCGCCGCGTCTTCGCCGCGCGTTGCCCACTGCGCCGACTGTTCCCTGAGCTGGACCAGGCGCTGCTCCACCCGTAGCCGCCCATCGACCACAAAGCGGATTTCCGCCTCCAGCCGCCCCACCTCGGCGCTGGCCTCGTACAGCCTGCCCTGCGCCTGGTTGACCTGGTCGCCGGCTGCATAGTGCGCCTGGCGGATGGTTTCCAGGTCGGCCTCGACATGGCGCAGATCGGCCACGCGGCTTTCCAGATCATTGACCGACTTTTCGGCATCCAGCCGGACTTTGGCCTGGTCGGCTTCGCTCTCGGCGCGCTTGAGGAACCACAGCTGGTGCTGCTTCAGCGTGCCGGCGGCCTGCAGCGTGTTGTAGCGCAGGGCGACCTCTGCCTGCTTTTCGAGCCGCTCCAGGTTGGCATTGAGTTCGCGCAGGATGTCTTCGACGCGGATCAGGTTTTCCCGCGTGTCGCTCAACCGGTTGGCGGTTTCGCGGCGGCGCTCCTTGTATTTGGACACGCCGGCGGCTTCTTCGAGAAACAGGCGCAGTTCCTCGGGCTTGGATTCGATGATGCGGCTGATCGTGCCCTGGCCAATGATGGCGTAGGCGCGCGGCCCCAGCCCGGTGCCCAGAAACACGTCCTGCACATCGCGGCGGCGCACCGGCTGGTTGTTCAGGTAGTAGCTCGACGTGCCGTCGCGCGTCAACACCCGCTTGACGGCGATTTCCTCATACTGCCCCCACTGGCCGCCGGCGCGGTGGTCGGCATTGTCGAACACCAGTTCGACGCTGGCGCGGCTGGCCTGCTTGCGGGTCGTGGTGCCGCTGAAGATCACGTCCTGCATCGACTCGCCGCGCAATTCCGACGCCTTGGATTCGCCCAGCACCCAGCGCACGGCATCCATGATGTTGGACTTGCCGCAGCCGTTGGGGCCGACCACGCCGACGAGCTGGCCCGGCAGCTGGAAATGCGTCGGGTCGGCAAACGACTTGAAACCGGCTAACTTGATCGAATTGAGACGCACGGCTGACCTGTGTTGTTGAGCCTGGGGCTAACTCGTTGATTTGTTTTGAGGGAATGGACGCGCCGTGGCGTTGGCAAGGCCCGCAAGGCCCGCAAGGCCCGCCATGTTACCCGAGCGTAGTGCAGTTTTTGACTGCCCGGCAGCGTCTGGATGCGCCCTGTTCGCCCCGCATAATCTGACGACACCCTTGAATCCCAGACCAATGACTGAAAAATCCCTCTTGTCCTCGCACGGCGCCGAATCACCGATTACAGGCCTACCAGCTGCCAAAAAGCGATTAAAACGGTTATGCCTGACCGAATTTTTAAGCCAAATCAGCCTCTTGCGCACGTTGTATATGCGCGAGCAGCTATCAAACAAATAGTAGAAACATACCCCTATGCCCATTTTCAAGATTTCCGGTGCAAAACTGAACGAGCTGAACAGCCTGCCGCTGGACAAAGAAAAAAATCTTCAAGCGCTGGTCGAGGCCAATTTGATCGAGGTTCTGGATCTAACTGCCCGAGGAAAAAGGATTTTCAGAGCGCAACAGCAAGCGCATGCTAGCGTTTGTGCCACAGGCTGTGGCACAAACAGAGTAACGGCAAGGCATTGATGATCGAGTTCTTCCCTCGTTAAAAACCAAATTAATTAGATGTACAATTAATTAATGCAGATTGAGTTTGACCCTGCCAAGCAGCAAAACACCTTGAGAGCGCGTGGACTTGACTTTGCGCGGGCTGCCGAAGTGTTTGCCGGCAGTCATCTGACGCGGCAGGATGAGCGCCAAGCGTATACCGAAACGCGCTACCAGACGGTGGGATGGCTCGATGGCCGGCTGGTGATGACGGTCTGGACTCCGCGCGGCGCGGCACGCCGCATTATTTCCATGAGGAAGATCAATGAACGCGAAACTCAAGCCATCGGCGCCCGCCTGGACTGACCCCGACGACGCGCCTGAAATTACCGAACAGTGGGTGGCCGAGGCCGACTTGTTCAAAGGTGACAAGCTGGTGCGCCGGGGCCGGCCGGTGGGCAGCACCCAGGCGTCGGTGAAGCGGCCCACGACCTTGCGCCTGGATGAAAGCGTGCTGGCGCGCTGGCGCGCTTCGGGCAAGGGCTGGCAAACGCGTGCCGCCGAGCTGTTGACCGCGCACGCGCCCAAATAGGTCAACCTGAGAAGGTCTGTCGGGGATAATCGCGCCCCATGAATCCCCTGCTTTCCCGCCTTCAGCCTTACCCCTTCGAGCGGCTGCGCCAGTTGCATGCCGATGTCACGCCGAATCCGGCCTATAAACCCATCAGCCTGGGCATTGGCGAGCCGCGCCATGCCACGCCGCAGCTCATCAAGGATGCGCTGACCGGCAGCCTGCCGGGCTTGGCCAGCTACCCCGGCACGCTGGGCGAGCCCAAACTGCGCCAGACCATGAGCGACTGGCTGGCCCGGCGCTATGGAGGGCTGAGAGTTGATCCGGCGACGCAAATCCTGCCGGTTAACGGCTCCCGCGAGGCGCTGTTCT
The DNA here is from genome assembly GCF_049895905.1 of Polaromonas sp. DSP2-3-2b2. Taxonomy (NCBI): domain Bacteria; kingdom Pseudomonadati; phylum Pseudomonadota; class Betaproteobacteria; order Burkholderiales; family Comamonadaceae; genus Polaromonas; species Polaromonas sp. DSP2-3-2b2. The sequence goes on from NZ_JAFCTH010000008.1 coordinate 155,396, forward strand.
CGCTGGCGCAGGCCGTGATTGACCCGAGCCAGCCGGGCGCGACGGTGATCAGCCCCAACCCGTTCTATCAAATCTACGAAGGCGCGGCGCTGCTGGCCGGCGCGCAGCCGTGGTTCGCGCCGAGCGAGGCGGCGCGCAACTTCGGCATCGACTGGGCCGCCGTGCCTGAGTCGATATGGGCGAAAACCCAGCTGCTGTTTGTCTGCTCGCCGGGCAACCCGACCGGCGCGGTGATGGGGATTGACGAGTGGGAACTGCTGTTCCGCCTGAGCGACCAGTACGGCTTCGTGATTGCATCGGACGAGTGCTACAGCGAGATTTATTTCCGCGACGAGCCGCCGCTGGGCGGACTGGAAGCGGCGGTGCGGCTGGGACGGATTGATTTCAAGAACCTGATTGCGCTGACCAGCCTGTCCAAGCGCAGCAACGTTCCGGGCCTGCGCAGCGGCTTTGTCGCGGGCGACGCGGCCATCATCAAGTCGTTCTTGCTCTACCGCACCTACCACGGCAGCGCCATGAGCCCCATCGTGCAGGCCGCCAGCATCGCTGCCTGGGCCGACGAGGCGCATGTGGTGGACAACCGCGCCCAGTACCGCGAAAAGTTCGCGCAGGTCACGCCCATGCTGGCCGAAGTGATGGATGTACGCCTGCCCGACGCCGGTTTTTACCTGTGGGCGGCTGTCCCTGAGGCGTTCAAGGGTTCGGACACGGCGTTTTCGCGTGAACTGCTCGCTCTTTACAATGTCGTCGTGTTGCCGGGCAGCTACCTGGCGCGCGATGCGCAGGGCTTCAACCCCGGCGCTGGCCGTATCCGCATGGCGCTGGTGGCGCAAACCGCTGAATGCGTCGAAGCTGCTCAACGCATCGTCCAATTCATTCAATCCAAAGTTCACTGAAAAACTCAAAATGACACAAGACAATCTGCAAGCCATCATCGACGCCGCCTGGGAAAACCGCGCCAACCTGTCGCCCACCGCCGCGCCGCAGGAGGTGCTGGACGCCGTCGAGCAGACGATTTCCGAACTCAACAACGGCACGCTTCGCGTCGCCACCCGCCAGGGCGTTGGCCAGTGGACGGTTCACCAGTGGATCAAGAAAGCCGTGCTGCTGAGCTTTCGCCTGAAGGACAACGAGCTGATGCGCGCCGGCGAGCTGGGCTTTTACGACAAGGTGCCGACCAAGTTCGCGCACCTGAGCGAGCAGGAAATGCGCGCCACCGGCGTTCGCGTGGTGCCGCCCGCCGTGGCGCGCCGGGGCAGCTTCATCGCCAAGGGCGCTATCTTGATGCCCAGCTACGTCAACATCGGCGCCTATGTCGATGAAGGCACGATGGTTGACACCTGGGCCGCCGTGGGTTCCTGCGCGCAGATCGGCAAGAACGTTCATCTGTCGGGCGGCGTCGGCATTGGCGGCGTGCTGGAGCCGATGCAGGCGAACCCGACCATCATCGAGGACAACTGCTTCATCGGCGCGCGCTCCGAAATCGTCGAAGGCGTGATCGTCGAGGAAAACTCGGTGATCTCGATGGGCGTGTACATCGGCCAGAGCACGCCGATTTACGACCGCGAAAGCGACACCGTGAGCTATGGCCGCATTCCGGCAGGCTCGGTCGTGGTGTCGGGCAACCTGCCCAAGGCCGGCGGCAAGTACAGCCTGTATTGCGCGGTCATCGTCAAGCGCGTGGATGCAAAAACCCGCGCCACCACCAGCTTGAATGACCTGCTGCGGGACTGATGGCCCCCACGCTTGCCACTGCGTGTGCTGCGCTGCCCCCCGAGGGGCCGCTGTGCCTGTGGCCCGGCAAAGCCGGTTCCACGGCCCGGGCTGGTGGAGGCTTGCCCTCACGCCTGACGCTGACCACCATAATGTCTCAACGTCATAACGAAAGCTGAACCATGAGCACGATGGAAAGAATTCTGCGGTTGATGGTGGACAAGAAGGCGTCTGACGTCTATCTGTCGGCACACTCGCCGGCCATGATCAAGATCAACGGGCAGTCCATCCCGATCAATGCGCAGATTCTGCCGGCCGACGCCACGCGCTCGCTGCTGGCCGAAGTGCTGCCACCCGCGCGTATCGAGGAACTCGATGAAATCGGCGAACTCAACATGGCGCTGCTGATCGAAGGGCTGGGCAATTTTCGCATCAGCGGTTTTCGCCAGCGCAGCACCTTTGCAGCGGTGATTCGCTATATTCCGGACAAGATTCCGGCGCTGGCCAGCCTGAAACTGCCGCCGCTGCTGGGCGACCTGATCATGGAAAAGCGCGGCCTGATTTTGATGGTGGGTGCCACCGGCGCCGGCAAAAGCACCACGCTGGCTTCGATGATCGACCGGCGCAACGAAACCGCGACCGGGCACATCCTGACGATCGAGGACCCGATCGAGTATTACTTCACCAACAAGAAATCGGTCATCAACCAGCGCGAGGTCGGCAGCGACACCCAGTCGCTGCAGGTGGCGCTGAAAAATGCGCTGCGCCAGGCGCCCGACGTGATCATGATTGGCGAGATCCGCGACCGCGAAACCATGTCGGCAGCGATTGCTTATGCGCAGTCGGGTCACCTCTGCCTGGCCACCATGCATGCCAACAACAGCTACCAGGCGCTCAACCGCATCCTGAGCTTTTACCCGGTCGAAGTGCGGCTGACCATGCTCGGCGATCTGGCGGCCGCGCTGAAGGCGGTGGTTTCCCAGCGCCTGCTGCGCAGCCAGAACAACGACCGCATTCCTGCGGTGGAGGTCATGCTCAACACCAAACTGGTGGCCGAGCTGATCGAAAAAGGCGACTTTTCGGGTGTCAAGGAAGCCATGGAAAAATCCATGGCCGATGGCTCGCAAACCTTTGAGCAGCATATCGCCCGGCTGATCACCGAAGGCACGGTGACGCGCAAGGAAGGCCTGGCCAATGCCGATTCGCCGACCAACCTGATGTGGCGGCTTGAAAACGACTTTACCGCAGGCAAGGCCAAGGCCGACGTGTCTACCATCGACCCGGATGACGAACCGTCGTTCACCGAGATCACCTTCGACGTCAGGCACTGAACGCACCATGTCCCGAACACTCCACCTTGCCGAGCAACTGATTTCCCGCGCTTCGGCGACGCCTGACGATGCCGGCTGCCAGGACCTGCTGATCGCGCGGCTCACGCCGCTTGGTTTCAGGTGTGAAACCCTCATCAGCGGACCCGAACACTTCCGGGTCACCAATCTGTGGGCGAAATTTGAGGGTTTTAGCCCTTCTGCGCAGGCTGCGCCTGCGCAACCAGCTATCGAATCCATAGCAAATCCAGTCTCTGACAATGCCCGCGTCAAGACGCTGGTGTTTGCCGGCCACACCGACGTGGTGCCGACCGGCCCGCTGGAGCAGTGGCACAGCCACCCGTTCACGCCCAGCCACCGCGCAGGCAAGCTGTACGGGCGCGGTGCGGCTGACATGAAAACCTCGATTGCGGCCATGGTCGTGGCGGTCGAGGAATTTTTGGCGGCGCATCCCAGGCCGGCGCTGTCGATGGCCTTCCTGATCACCAGCGACGAGGAAGGCCCCGGCCTTGACGGCACCGTCATCGTCTGCGAGCAACTCAAGGCGCGTGGCGAGGTGCTGGATTACTGTATCGTCGGCGAGCCCACATCGGTCAAAAACCTGGGCGACATGATCAAGAACGGCCGGCGCGGCACGCTGAGCGGCAAGCTCACCGTCAAGGGCGTGCAGGGCCACATCGCCTATCCGCACCTGGCGAAGAACCCGATCCACCTGTTCGCGCCGGCGCTGGCCGAACTGGTGGTCACGCAGTGGGACGCGGGCAATGAGTTTTTTCCGGCGACCAGCTGGCAGGTGTCCAACCTGCATGCGGGCACCGGCGCGACCAACGTGATTCCGGGCGACCTGGTGGTGGACTTCAATTTCCGCTTCTGCACCGAATCGACGCCGGAAAGCCTGCAGCAGCGGCTGCTGGCCATTTTGAGCAAGCACCAGTTTGAATACGACCTGAAATGGACGCTGGGCGGCCTGCCCTTTTTGACCACGCCGGGCACGCTGGTCGATGCGGTGCGCGGCGCGATTCTGCTTGAGACCGGCTTGCACACCGAACTGTCCACGACCGGCGGCACCAGTGACGGCCGCTTCATCGCCAAGGTCTGCCCGCAGGTGATCGAACTCGGGCCGGTCAACGCAACCATTCACCAGATCAACGAATGCGTGGCGGTCGCTTCGATTGATCCGCTCAAGAACATCTACAAGGGCGTGTTAGAGCGCCTGGAGGGCCTGGCATGACGACAACCCCTGCTCCGACTGTGACCGTGCTGGAGGTGATCGAGCAGATGGCCGACCGGCTGGACGCCGCCGGCTTGACCTTTGCCAACGGCTACGGCCAGGGCACGACCAATGCGTTTGACGAAGCCGCCTGGCTGGTGCTGTGGAAGCTGGGCCTGGAACTGGACGACCTGGAATCGGTGGAAAACCGGCCGGTGTCGCCCGAAGACCAGGCGCAGGTCGCGCTGCTGGTGGACCAGCGCATCAGCACGCGCAAGCCCGCCGCCTACCTGACGAACGAAGCCTGGCTGATGGGCGTGCCGTTTTATGTCGATGAGCGCGTGATCATTCCGCGCTCCCTGATCGCCGAGTTGCTGATGGAGGGCAGCATCGATGACTGGCTGAGCGACGAGACGCAGCGCGTGCTCGACCTGTGCACCGGCAACGGCAGCCTGGCCGTGCTGGCCGCCATGACCTATCCGGAGGTGGTGGTTGATGCCGCCGACATCAACCTGGACGCCCTTGCCGTGGCGCGCATCAATGTGGACCGGCACCAGCTGGGTAGCCGCATCACGCTGATTGAATCGGACAGCCTGGCCGCCTGCTCCGGCCCTTACGACCTGATTTTGTGCAACCCGCCCTATGTGAACAGCGCCAGCATGGCCGCCCTGCCGGCTGAATTCAAGGCCGAACCTGGCCTGGCGCTGTCCGGCAATATGCACGGTGGCAGCGACGGCATGGACTTCATTCGCGGCCTTTTTCTGACCATTGCCGCGCAAATGAACGAAAATGCGGTGTTGGTGCTGGAAATCGGCAACGAGCGCGAGAATTTTGCACGCGCTTTTCCGCACCTGGAGCCGCTCTGGTTTGAAACCAGCGCCGGCCCGGATCAGGTTTTGTTGCTCACTCGCGAACAGCTGGCCTGAACCTTAGCTTTCGTATTTCGGACCGCAAGCGCTTTGCCGGGCGCCCTGCGGTCCGATCCCATTTCTTCAGTCTGTTGGTTTAAATGATTACCCTTAAAAACGTGGTGCTGCGTCGCGGCTCCAAAGTGATTCTCGACAGCGCGACTGTCACTCTGAACCCTGGCGAGAATGTCGGCCTGGTGGGCCGCAACGGCGCGGGCAAGTCCTCGCTGTTCGCCATGCTCAACGGCTCGCTGCATGAGGACGGCGGCGAATACTACATTCCGACGCAATGGAAAATGGCGCAGGTCGCGCAGGACATGCCCGAAACCGAGCAAAGCGCCACCAGCTACGTGATCGAGGGCGATGTGGTGCTGCTGGGCGCTCAGGCCGAAGTCGATGCGGCAGAATTGAGCGGCGATGGCGACCGCATGGCGCATGCCTACATGGACTTGTACGACTCCGGCGCGCACGATGCGCAGGCGCGCGCGCAGGCCTTGATTCTGGGCCTGGGCTTCAAGCTCAGCGAACTCGACAACCCGGTCAACAGTTTTTCAGGCGGCTGGCGCATGCGCCTGCAGCTGGCGCGCGCGCTGATGTGCCCGTCGGACCTGCTGCTGTTAGATGAGCCAACCAACCACCTGGATTTGGACGCGCTGGTCTGGCTGGAAGCCTGGCTAAAACGCTACCAGGGCACCATGCTGGTCATCAGCCATGACCGCGAATTCCTGGACGCGGTGACAGACGTGACGGTGCATATCGAAAGCGCCAAGCTGACGCGCTACGGCGGCAATTACAGCAAGTTCGAGGACCTGCGCGCCGAACAAATGGCGCTGCAGCAAGGCGCTTACTCCAAGCAGCAGGACAAGATTGCCCACCTGCAAAAGTTCATCGCCCGCTTCAAGGCCAAGGCCAGCAAGGCCAAGCAGGCGCAAAGCCGCGTCAAGGCGCTGGACCGCATGGAAAAGATCGCGCCGCTGCTGGCCGAAGCCGATTTCACCTTCGAGTTCAAGGAACCGGCGAACCTGCCCAACCCGATGCTGTCGATGCAAAACGCCTACTTCGGCTACCCCGCGCCCGAAGACGCGCCAGAAGGCACACCGCCCACGGTCATCGTGCAGAACGTCAGCAAGTCGGTGCTGGCCGGCCAGCGCATCGGCATTCTGGGTGCCAACGGCCAGGGCAAATCGACGCTGGTGAAAACCGTGGCGCGCGCGCTGGCGCCGATTTCAGGCGAGATGACCGAAGGCAAAGGCCTGAACATCGGCTACTTTGCCCAGCAGGAACTCGACGTGCTGCGCCTGACGGACAACCCGCTGGAGCACATGATCCGCCTGGTCAAGGAAGTCACCGCCGCCGGCAAGCTGGGCAACCAGCCGACCCGCGAGCAGGACCTGCGCAGCTTTTTGGGCAACTTCAACTTTGGCGGCGACATGGTCAAGCAGGCCGTGGGCAGCATGAGCGGCGGCGAAAAGGCGCGCCTGGTGCTGTGCATGATCGTCTGGCAGCGGCCGAATCTGCTGCTGCTCGATGAGCCGACCAATCACCTGGACCTGGCCACGCGCGAGGCGCTGTCGATGGCGCTCAATGAATTCGAGGGCACGGTGATGCTGGTCAGCCATGACCGCGCCCTGCTGCGCGCGGTGTGCGACGAGTTCTGGATGGTCTCGCGCGGCGGCGTCGCGCCGTTCGACGGCGACCTGGACGACTACCAGCGCTATTTGCTCGACGAAGCCAAGCGCCTGCGCGAGGAAGCGAAGAAGTCGAGCAACAGCCCGGCCGCTCCGGCTGCTACCAAAAAAGTAGCTGTCAGCGCATACACAGCAAGCGCAAAGCCCGTTTTTGACGTAAAAAATGCATCTGGCAAGAAGGAAGATGCCCAAAAACGCCAGCAGCAATCGGAGGCCGCCAAGCCGCTGCGCAAGGATCTGGAAAAAATCGACCGCCAGATGCAGGGCATGAACAGCGAAAAAGCCAATCTCGAAACGCTTCTGACCACGTCGAAGTCGCCTGCGGAAATTGCCCAGGCCGGCAAGCGCCTCAAGGTGATCGAAGCCGACCTGGCCAAGCTGGAAGAACGCTGGCTGGAAGTGACCGAGAAGATCGAAGCCGTCGCGGTATAAAGGGGCTTCGTCGGCGCTTGACCGGCAAGCTTGAAAGAGGTTTTGATCCATGCCCACTGCCCTGCACCTGGCCGCTGACGATGCGGCGCTTCAAGCGGCCGTCCAGCGCAGCCGCAAACTGCTCCACAAGCGGGCACTGATAGCCGCCGTCGCCAGCGCGGTGCCCGTTCCGGGCCTGGACTGGGCGGTGGACGCCGCCTTGCTGTCCAAACTGATTCCTGCGATCAACAAGGAGTTCGGCCTGGCGCCCGAGCAGATCGACCAGCTCGATCCGAAAAAGCGCGAGCAGGTGCAAAAAGCCGTGGCCATGGTCGGCTCGGTGCTCGTCGGCAAGTTCATCAGCCGCGACCTGATCATCAAGGCGACCACCAAAATCGGCACGCGCATGGCGACCAAGCAGCTGGCCAAGTACATTCCGCTGGCCGGACAGATCGTCGCGGCCAGCGTGGGTTATGCGGCCATCCGCTACTTCGGCGAGGAACACATGAAGGACTGCATCCGGGTGGCGAAACAGGCGCAGCTGCGGCTGGAGTGAAGCCTCGCCCTTGGCAGATGCGCTGCCGGGCCAGAACTTTCCTGTCCTGAAAAACAAAAAGGTGCTAGTGTCGCGTCATGAGGTAGTTGTCGGGTAAAGCCGTTTTAGCTTGATTCGCGCATTCTTGGTCGTGAATTGCCAGTTGACTTTGGCCTGAAGGTTGTCGCGGCGACTCTGCCAGGCAGCGACTTCGCTTCGCACCGTCTCGATGTTGTCGATGCGCCGACTCAGGCACTGGCCCACCATGACGTTGATCTCGATCTCGGCCATGTTCAGCCAGCTGCCGTGCTTCGGGGCA
>NZ_JAFCTH010000009.1:0-163049 GCF_049895905.1 Polaromonas sp. DSP2-3-2b2
TGAAATACCGGTTTTTCTGAATCACGATAGGAACTTAGCTTAGCTGTCGATAAGCTCTGGTTCCTAAGCCCCTAATTTTATAGCTACAAGCGCTTACAGCGCTTGCGCTAACCGCTTATTTGGGCCCAATCCAGCGAATAATTCTGTCCACCCCGGCTGGCGATCTTGCACGCACCCACCCGATTCCCCAGCGCCGCGCAACGAACCAGCGACCAGCCTTGTTCCAGCCCGAACAGCAGCGCCCCGCGAAAAGCGTCGCCGCAGCCGGTCGGATCCACCACCGTGCTGGCCTTTACCGGCGGCACCAGGGTCTTCTCGCCGTCGATCCAGACTTCACAGCCCTCGGCGCCCAGCGTCACCACCAGGCCGCGCACGCGGCGTGACAATTCGGCGCACGACAAGCCGGTGCGGTCGCACAGCATTCGGCCTTCGTAGTCATTGACAGTGACCCAGCTGGCCAGATCGACAAAATGCGCCAGTTCCTGACCGTCAAACATCGGCAGACCCTGACCCGGGTCAAAGACAAACGGAATGCCAGCGGCCTTGAACTGTTCTGCATGCTGCAGCATGGCGTCGCGGCCGTCAGGCGAGATCATGCCCAGCTTGATGTCGCTGCGCGCCTCGATCCGGCTGACGTGGGCCTGCATCATGGCGCCGGGATGAAACGCAGTGATCTGGTTGTTGTCCCGGTCGGTCATGATCATGGCCTGCGCGGTATAGAGATCATCGACCTCGCGGACGAATTCGGTGCTGATGCCCTGCGCCCGCATGCGCGCCAGGTAGTCGGCGCCGTCGTTACCCACGGTCGCCATCGGCAGCGGCGAGCCGCCCAGCTGTTTGAGGCTGTAGGCGATGTTGCCGGCGCAGCCGCCAAACTCGCGGCGCAATGCCGGCACCAGGAAGGACACGTTCAGGATGTGCAACTGGTCGGGCAGGATCTGATCGGCAAACCGGCCCTCGAAACTCATGATGGTGTCAAAGGCCAGCGAGCCGCAAATTACAGAAGACATAAAGTTCTCGATTCAGTTCAGGGATAAAAAGCCAGGATGCGGTAGCCGGCCACTGGAAGAAAGCCGCTTTGCACCGGCGGTGCGGCCTGCTGCGCGCCAGCACTGTCGACTTTTAGCGTCAAGGCGCCAGCCAGCTTCGAATAGGCGGCAAGCGTGGTGGCCGTGGCGCCAAACTCGGCCGGCGTCACCACCCGGCGCACCACGGCTTGGTCCTGGCTGTCGGTCAGCGTGACTTCCAGCGCAGGAATGTCGAGGTCCGCATCGCCGGTATTCGTGAAGGTGAAGCTCAGTCGATAGGCATCGGGGCCAGTCCGGCTGAAGCTGGAGTTTTCAATCACCAGCGATTCAATGCGCCGCAACGGCCGGACTTCACAGCCCAGGGGACGGCACATGGCCTGAAGCCAGGGGGCAAGCTGCGGCGCCTGCGCGGCCAGAACATCCTTTTGCCGCACCGCCCATTGCAGCATCAAAGCGAATGCCAGTGCCAGGCAAATCGCGCCCAGCGCGGTGCGAACCAGTGGCGACTTCCAGTAATCCTTGCGCTGCGCTTCGCGTACAAAGGCCACTTCGGAAAACGCCTGCGAATCCTCTAACGCCGAAGAGGGCTGGAATTCAGGCCCGCTGGCGTGCGGCGCCGAACCGAAGGGTTTGAAATCGAAGCTATCCGCACTGAAGGCCGGCTCATGCCGCTCCTCAATTCCGGCTGAAAATCCGACGGTTTCAGAGCTTGCCGGATGCGCAGGAGCAACCGTTTTTTCACTGGACAAGGGAGTGCCTGAAACGTCGTGACTTTCTGAAGCAGCAAGCTGCATAGGTTCTTTTGCAGCCTCCGGCTCCATCAGTGGAACGCCTGCGGGCACATCGGTGGATTCCGGCGGCAAGGCGGTTTTATCCGCCAATGCTTGCAGCGCGGGCGGCAGCACCCCCGCCTTGCCTGTACCGCCTGGAACCAGATGCAGCGACGCTTCAAACACTTCGCCGCACTGGCCGCAGCGCACCCAGCCTTGCGCTACCCTGAGCTGGTCGGCAACGACCTTGAACATCGTCGCGCAGGCAGGGCAGCGGGTGATCTGGCTCATCGGGCGCAATGGGTAAAAAAAAATTCCGGAGAAAACCCGGGCTTGAGGCGGCGTTACGCAAAGATGCTCAGAACTGCGCCGTCATCAGGATCCAGCCTTCCTGCGCATCATGAACCTTAAGCTGGCAATAAGGCAGGTAGGCTGCCTTCAGCTCATCGGCCTGGCGATCCAGAATTCCGGCCAGCACCAGGTTGCCGCCGGCTTGCACATGCCCGCACAGCAGCGGCGCCAGCACGCGCAAGGGCGTTGCCAGAATGTTGGCCAGCACGGTCTGGTAACTGCCCACGGCCTTGTCGGGCAGGCCGGTCTGCAGCTGCACATGGTTGGACTGGGCGTTGGCGCGGGTTGATTCCACCGCCGCCTCGTCAATATCGACCGCATCAATCTCAAGCGCACCAAACTTAGCCGCGCCAATGGCCAGGATGCCCGAGCCGCAGCCGTAGTCGAGCACCCGGCCCAGTGATTTTCCGGCAGCGCCCTGGCCCGCAATCCAGCGCAGGCACATACGCGTCGTCGGATGCGTGCCAGTGCCAAAGGCCAGGCCCGGGTCGAGCCGGATCACCTGTTTCGCCTGCGCCGGCGGCTCATGCCAGGTCGGCACGATCCAGAATTCCGGCGTGATCTCGACCGGCGTAAACTGCGACTGCGTCAGCCGAACCCAGTCCTGCTCGGGCACGGCCTGGATGGCGACCAGCTGGCAGCCGGCAAAAAAATCCTGCGCCTGCAGCACATTCGCCGCATCGCGCGCCAGCGCTTCGGTGGCAAACAGCGCCACGATGCGCGAGCGCTCCCAGCCCGCCTTGGGCGGCGGCATGCCGGGTTCGCCGAACAGCGCCTGCTCGGCAGGCGTATGGGCGTCGGCGTCCTCGACCGAAACGCTGAGCGCATCGAGCGCGTCCAGCGCGTCGCTGAGGGTTTCCACCTCATCGACAGGCGCCAGCAAAATCAGTTCAAACATGGTGTATCTCATTGAAAACGGGATATGCCGGATTTCCCAAGCCAGGGCCGCGGGGCTGGCTTTGCCAGACCGCAGGCGCAGCGGCCCCCTCGGGGGGCAGGGAGCCACACGCAGTGGGCGACCGTGGGGGCTTCATCTCTCACGCTTTGACAGCCACTCTTCAAGGTAGTGGATGTTGGTGCCGCCGCTCATGAACTTGGCGTCCACCATGAGTTCACGGTGCAGCGCAATGTTGGTGTTGATGCCTTCGACCACGGTTTCGCCCAGCGCGGCACTCATGCGCGCCAGCGCCTGCTCGCGCGTGTCGGCATGGACAATGATCTTGCCGATCATCGAGTCGTAGTTGGGCGGTACGAAATAGTTCGAATAAATATGCGAGTCCACGCGCACGCCTGGACCACCCGGTGGATGCCAGTTGGTGATGCGCCCCGGCGAAGGCGTGAACTTGTACGGGTCTTCGGCATTGATGCGGCATTCGATCGAATGTCCCTTGATCTGGATGTCACGCTGGGCAAAAGGCAGGCGCTCGCCGGCCGCCACCATGATCTGGGTGCGAACAATGTCGATGCCGGTGATCCATTCGGTGACCGGATGCTCGACCTGGACCCGGGTGTTCATCTCGATGAAGTAGAACTCGCCGTCTTCGTAAAGGAACTCAAAAGTGCCCGCGCCCCGGTAGCCGAACTTCTTGACCGCCGTCACGCAGCGCGCGCCGATGCGCTCGATCAGCTTGCGGGGAATGCCGGGTGCCGGTCCTTCCTCGATGACCTTCTGGTGGCGGCGCTGCATGGAGCAGTCGCGCTCGCCGAGCCAGACCGCGTTCTTGTACTGGTCGGCCAGGATCTGGATTTCGATGTGCCGGGGGTTCTGCAGGAATTTTTCCATGTAGACCTCCGGATTGCCAAAGGCCGCACCGGCCTCGGCCTTGGTGGTCTGCACGGCATTGAGCAGCGCTGCTTCGGTATGCACCACGCGCATGCCGCGTCCACCGCCGCCGCCAGACGCCTTGATGATGACCGGGTAGCCGATCTGCTTGGCCACGCGCTTGATGAAGGCCGGATCAGCCGGCAAGGCGCCTTCTGAACCCGGCACGCAGGGCACGCCGGCTTTCAGCATGGTCTGCTTGGCCGACACCTTGTCGCCCATCAGGCGGATCGACTCAGGCGAAGGGCCGATGAACTTGAAGCCGCTTTTCTCGACCCGCTCGGCAAAATCGGCGTTCTCGCTCAGGAAGCCATAGCCGGGGTGAATTGCCTCGGCGTCGGTCACCTCGGCGGCCGAAATGATCGCCGGCATGTTGAGGTAGCTCAGCGCCGAAGGCGCCGGCCCGATGCAGACGGCTTCGTCGGCCATCTTGATGTATTTGGCCTCGCGGTCGGCTTCGGAGTAAACCATCACGGCCTTGACGCCGAGTTCACGGCAGGCGCGCTGGATGCGCAGGGCAATCTCGCCACGGTTGGCGATCAGAATTTTTTTAAACATGCGTCGAATTACCTGGTCTGGCCGATGGGGCCTGCGTTACGGCCGGTCTGGCGATAAAGGGCAACAGGCCCGCTCACTCAATCATGAACAGGGGCTGGCCGTATTCGACGGCCTGGCCGTTTTCGGAAAGGATTTTCGTGACCGTGCCCGACTTGTCGGCTTCGATCTCGTTGAGGATCTTCATCGCTTCGATGATGCAGACCGTGTCGCCTTCCTTGACCACGCTGCCGATTTCAACAAAGGGATTGGAGCCAGGGCTCGACGAGCGGTAAAAGGTGCCGACCATCGGCGACTTGATCGCATGGCCGGCAGCTGGCGCCTCGGGCGCGGGGGCTTGCGGGGCCGCTGCCTGGACCTGGTGGCCGGGCACCATGTTCATGGCGGGCTGGTGCATCATCATCGGAACGCCGCTGGACTTGACAATCCGCACCTTGCCTTCGGCTTCCGTGATTTCAAGCTCGGACACATTGGACTCTGAAACAAGGTCGATCAGGGTTTTGAGTTTTCTTAGATCCATAGATTCTTTCCAACGGAGGTGGAGCCTGGCGTGCGGCTTTTGGACGCGCGGTCTGAATGAAGAGCAAGATGGCGCAACAGGCCAATCTTTTCTCTTTATTCGCTTACTTTCTTTTATTTCGCTTTACAGCGCCTATCGGATAAGGATTATCCGGCAACTCAGGGTGCCTTGGCGTCGAAAAAGTCCAAAGTGTACCTCAAGGTGTATCCGGCAAAGCCACCCCTTCATGGGCGCCGAGGCAAAACCCGGTGTGGTCAAAACCAACCGGCCAGCGAATCCGAGGCCCCGCGCGCGCCTATCCGGCGATCAGACCAGATGCGTCCACTGCACCAGTTCTTCTGGTGTCACCTTGCCGGTCTTGCGATGAAGCAGCACGCCGGAGGGGCTGAACACCACGGTAAAAGGCAGGCTGCCGGACTTGTTGCCGAGCGACTTGCTCAGTACCGTTCCGCCCAGACCCGCCATGCCGACGGGAAAATTCAGCGGACGGGCCTGCAGCCAGGTCCGCACCGCGCTGGGCTGGTCAACCGCCAGACCCACGATTTGAAAATTTTTGTCCTTGTTTTCCTGGTAGAAAAAATCCAGCAGCGGAAGCTCTTCCACACAGGGCGGACACCAGGTGGCCCAGAAGTTGACCAGCAGCAGCTTTCCGCGAAAACTCTCCATGGACAGGGACTTGCCGTCAGGCGTGTCGAAACTGGCAGCCCAGAAGACATCGCTCACGACCTTGTCCGGCAGGCCGCTCAAGGCCTCGTGCGGCCGAAATTTCCACCAGGCAGCGCCGGCACCGGCCAGGGCGGCCGCGGCGGCAACGCCGCCATAGAGCATGTTTCTGCGATTCACTGGTCAAGCTCCAGAAGTGATGGACACCAATTTTTGCACGGCAACCAGGCCGCCGCGCGGCGTGCGGCCTTTGGCATCGGGCCGCAGGGCGCCGCGCAGGTCGTCATGGTCATAGACCATCAGGTGAACGCCGATGTTTTCTTTCAGCGCCGGGCACAGGCTGCTCAAGGAAAGCGCCTCGACGCTGCCGCCGGTAAAGCCGGTCACGCTGCGCGGTTCGTAATCGACGTTGTGCTCGACCAGCGCGATTTCAGCCGATTTCGGGTCGTCGCAAAACAGCTGGATGTAGATGTCGGACAGCCGGGTCGCCGTGCCGTGCCAGACCGCGCCGGCCAGGTAAGGCCGAAACAGCGCCAGGCGCTGCATCCACACCAGCGCCAGTTCGCGCAGCGCGGCCAGTTCGGCAGGCTGGGTGTCGGCGCAAAACAGTTCAATGTATTCGCGCACCGCGTCTTCCATCTCGCCGTTGTCGGGCAAGGCGGTGCGCGCGGGCAGGGCCAGCTGCTTGAGCGCGCGGCGTTTGGCCGGGCCGTATTCCAGCCCTTCTTCCACCACCAGCGCCGCAGCCGTGGCGGCAATTTCAGATTTGAGGGTATTCAATGTCAGGATCGACTGGCGCTAAAGCCAGAAGCGAAGTCAGGTGATCAAGGTTTGCGGGAAAGCGCAAAAGCAATTGTGCCCAAATTAGGGCCGCCACCACGCCTAAAGTTCACCAGAATCCGTAACCGCTATCAAATAAATAGCTACTTACGCAGGCAGAAATTGCGCTGGAACCATTTTTTCCTTAAAAAATAGCCCCTTGCCAGCGCCTACTTAAAATACCGGCGATGCACATACATATTCTGGGAATCTGCGGGACTTTCATGGGCGGCCTGGCCGCGCTGGCGCGCGAGGCAGGGCACAAGGTGACGGGTTGCGACACCGGTGTCTATCCGCCGATGAGCGACCAGCTGCGCGGCCTGGGCATCGAGCTGATCGAAGGCTATGGCGCCGACCAGATGGCGCTGGCGCCCGATGTGTTTGTGGTGGGCAACGTGGTGTCGCGCGCGCGCCTGCCAGACGGCAACCCGAAATATCCGTTGATGGAAGCCATTTTGAACAGCGGCCAGCCCTACACCAGCGGCCCGCAGTGGCTGTCGGGCCATGTGCTGCACCACCCGACGCACCACGCCACCGGCCCACGCCATGTGCTGGCGGTGGCCGGCACGCACGGCAAGACCACCACGACCGCCATGCTGGCCTGGATTTTGGAATGCGCCGGTCTGCAGCCCGGCTTTCTGATCGGCGGCGTGCCGCTGAATTTTGGCGTGTCGGCGCGGTTGGGCATGGGCAACGCCTTCGTCATCGAAGCCGACGAATACGACACCGCATTTTTTGACAAGCGCAGCAAGTTTGTTCACTACCGCCCGCGCACGGCGATTTTGAACAACCTCGAATTCGACCATGCCGATATTTTTGATGACCTCGCGGCCATTGAGCGGCAGTTCCATCATCTGGTCCGCACCGTTCCTTCGCAGGGCCGGGTGGTTGTCAATGCGAACGAAGCCAGCCTGCAGCGCGTGCTGGCGCAGGGCTGCTGGAGCGAACAGGTGCCGTTTGGCGGCAGCTTGGTGCACGACGGCTTCAGCGCGCTGGGCGAGCCTGGCGACTTCAAGGTGCTCAAGGCAGGCGTTGCCGTCGCCCGGGTGCAGTGGGGCATCAGCGGCGTGCACAACCAGCTCAACGCCCTGGCGGCCATCGCGGCGGCCGAGCATGTGGGCGTGGCGCCCGAACTGGCTGCCCGGGCGCTGGCGTCGTTCCAGAATGTCAAGCGGCGCATGGAAGTGCGCGGGGCGGTGCAGCGCGCAGGTGGCGAGATCACGGTGTATGACGATTTCGCCCACCATCCGACGGCCATTCACACCACGGTCGATGGCCTGCGCCGCCAATTGAACAGCGCAGGGAAAGGAGCCGAACGCATCCTGGCGATTTTCGAGCCGCGCAGCAACACCATGAAGCTCGGCGCCATGACCGCGCAACTGCCCTGGAGCCTGGCGCAGGCTGACTTGGCGTTCTGCCATGCCGGCGGGCTGGACTGGGATGCGCGGGCCGCGCTGGCGCCGATGGGCGAACGCGCCCAAGTGGCAGACGACCTGGAGCAGCTGCTGGCGCAGGTCAGCGCCGCTGCCCGGTCCGGCGACCATTTGCTGTGCATGAGCAATGGCGGCTTTGGCGGGATTCACGCGAAATTGCTGGCCGCACTGGCCGCCTGAGGCCCTTGCCAATCAACGCCAATTTGCTATTAAAAATATAGCTATTAGCACCCGAGCAGCCTGCGCAAACGGCCTAAAACACCTAAAACTTTCGAACTAGCCAGGTCCTACGCTGCCGGTCAAAAAAAGTTGGTCTCACGCATCATCTTGGCCTGCTCTTTCAGCCAGCGCTTGAAGCCTGCGTCGTCCTGCACCAGCGCAATATCGGCTTCCATGAACGTCAGCTCGTCCTTCAGGTCTTTCGCCTCCTGTTCAAGCTGGCGCCGCAGCGTGGCGGCTGTCGGCGCCTGGTAGAACCCCAGGTCGAACTCATCCTGGAGGTGGCGTTGCCGGGCAAACAATTCGCGCTCCAGTTCATCGGCCTGCTGCTTGAGCAGCAAACTCATGGCGGCGATGCGTTCCTCGGGTTGCTGCAGCATGCCCTGCATGTCGGCCTGGGCAATGCGCAACTGCAGGTGCAGCAGGGCCATCAGGTCCTGCTTGGCATAAGCGGCGTTGGCTTCGCTCATCAGCGCGGTTTTTCGCTGGTGCTCGGCCGGGTCGCGCTCGCGGTCGGGGTGCAGCGCGCTGGCCAGCTGGCGGTAGACCTGGCGCAGAACGGTGTCGGCGTCTTCCTGCTGCTGCGCGGCCTGTTGCTGGGCTGGCGTGGGTTTTTTCTTTTTTCGTCTGGCCTGAGCCGCCTCGCGCTCGGCCTCGTCGGCCTGCATCGCTTCATGCAGGCGCTCGTGGCCGGCGCGCATCACGGCTTCCAGCGGGTCCAGCGAATCATCCTGCGCCTGCATGTCAAGCGGCCCGCCCAGCGCTTGCTCCATCATCGAACGCATCAGGGCGGCCTGGTCTTCTTCCTTTTGGCGCAAGGTGCGCGCGCTGCGCTGGTCGTGCAGCGCGGCCATGGCCTTATCGCCAAAGGCCGCCAGCGTTTCGCACAGGTCGCACAGGATTTCCAGGCCGTTGCGTTTCTGGGTCGGCGTCACGCCCTTGCCCTGCAGCCGCTCGTCCAAGGCCAGCGCCATGCGCCGCATCAGCGCCCGGTGCGCCTCGCGCAGCGGCTCCAGCGTGCCCTGGTAGAGCGGGCGAAAGGCATCGGCCAGCGTCTGCATTTCCGTGACCTGGCCTTCGAGCTTGTCGATTTTTGCCAGCAGGCGGTTAAAGCGCTGCTGCGCGGCGGACAGGCGCGGCCCGCCCTTGCCGCCATCGAGCCGCAGGGCGGTGCCGGCGGTTGTGGCAGCGGCGGTCGGTGCGGCTTCGGCGAACAGATCGGGCTTGGGTTTTGATGAGGCCTTGGCTTTTTTCATGGTGTGGGTGTCAACAAACGGAACCAGGGAAGAATATTGTTCTGCGTCCGGTAGTGGCCAATGGTTAGCATGCTGGCCGCGCACGAGCCGAAAAGCGCCAAGCGACGGGGCGCGTTGCTGGCATTCAAGTCGCAGCGTGGGATAGCAAGGTGAACCGACGGCCGCCGGGTAACTGGCAAGGTCAGTGCACCCACCGCTATTTTTTTAATGATTTATGGCTTTTGCGCACTACGCGCCTGCACAATCAGCTATTTAATTCATAGCAAAAAATCTTGCAAGCGCGCCTGCGCCATCAAGCCCGGCTCAGTAGCTGATGCTCAGGGCCGTGACGTCGATGTTCACCATGGGCCGGCCCAGCGCCGTGGTGGCCGCGCGGGCAAAGGCCTGTGCCCATTGGGCATCGGCGAACTTGACCGGACCGGCGGCCTCGGCCACGACCACGACTTTGTCGGCGGTCAGCAGCTTGCCGGTGGGCCGCAGCGGCTCGCAGCCCATCTGGGTGAACTGCTCGTCGAGCCAGCGGCGGGCCGCCTCGGAGGGCATGGGCTCCAGGTCGTCATGCAGTTCAATTTGCACAGGGAGCTGGTTCTTGAAGGTGACAGTGACTTCGCTACGCATGAGGGTTTCCTGTAAAAGTGATGACGAATCCGGCACCAGCCTCAGCGCCGCGCCGTATCGCGGTCACTGAAAAGGGCAAAGGCCCGGCAGCTACCCGCCGGCCCTGCCATGGGCAGACCGGCGGGCACAGTGCATCATTTTGCCCGACGCGCCTCGACGGCGGCTGACAGGGACGCCAGCATGGCCTTCGAATCGTTCCAGCCCAGGCAGGCATCGGTGATGCTGCGGCCATATTCGAGCGCCCGGACGTCGTCCTTGCCGGCGGTAAACTTTTGTGCGCCAGCCGTCAAGTGGCTTTCGACCATCAGGCCGAACACCTGGCGCGAGCCGCCCGCGACTTGGGCGGCAACGTCGCGCGCCACGTCCATCTGCTTTTCATGCTGCTTGGAACTGTTGGCATGGCTGCAGTCGACCATCAGCGTCGCGGGCAGGCCGGCGGCCTGCAGCGCCGTGCAGGCAGCGTCAACGCTGGCGGCGTCGTAGTTGGGAGCCTTGCCGCCGCGCAAAATGACGTGGCAGTCGGGGTTGCCGTTGGTCTGCACGATCGCGACCTGGCCATTTTTGTGGACCGACAAAAAGTGGTGACCGCGCGCCGAGGCCTGGATGGCGTCGGTGGCGATGCGGATGTTGCCGTCGGTGCCGTTCTTGAAGCCGATCGGTGCCGACAGGCCCGACGCCAGCTCGCGGTGCACCTGGCTTTCGGTGGTGCGCGCGCCAATCGCGCCCCACGAGATCAGGTCGCCGATGTACTGCGGCGAAATCACGTCGAGGAATTCGCTGCCGGCGGGAACGTCAAGGCGGTTGATGTCGATCAGCAGCTGGCGGGCAATGCGCAGGCCTTCGTCGATGCGAAAGGTTTCGTCGAGGTAGGGGTCGTTGATCAGCCCCTTCCAGCCCACCGTGGTGCGGGGTTTCTCGAAGTACACGCGCATCACGATTTCCAGCGTTCCGGCGTATTTCTTGCGCTGCTCGGCCAGGCCTCTGGCGTAGTCGAGCGCGGCCATCGGGTCGTGGATCGAGCACGGGCCAATGACGACCAGCAGCCGGTCGTCGGTGCCGGCCATGATGTTGTGGATGTTCTGGCGGGTTTCGGTGATCAGCGACTCGACCGCCGTGCCGTTGATAGGGAAAAAGCGGATGAGATGCTCGGGAGGGGGAAGCACGGTGATGTCCTTGATGCGTTTGTCGTCGGTCTCGCTGGTTTTTTCGACGCTCGCATACCAATTTGGTCTGGCGGGGGTGGCTTTGGCATTCATCACGGGCTTCCTTGTTTAAGATTTCAAAACGGAATCAAGCAGTTTCACGAGAGCGGCAAATCGGGGGCGGGCAAAAAAAAACCGCCGGGTGGCCCGGCGGTTTTTGGAGATTCGCTGCGTTTTCTGGTGCTTACGCGAGAGTTTCTCTACCGCCGAAGGCGCTTGAGAGCCAAAAGTAAGCAAAAGAAAATGTCGCGGAATTCATCTGAAGAAATGTAGCACAGCTTGAAAAATCATCTTAAGCGGTGCCGCCCACGGTCAGCCCGTCAATCCGCAGCGTTGGCTGGCCGACGCCGACCGGCACGCTCTGGCCTTCCTTGCCGCAGGTGCCGACGCCGCTGTCGAGCCGCATGTCATTGCCGATCATCGTCACGCGGGTCAGCGCATCGGGGCCGTTGCCGACAATCGTCGCGCCCTTGACCGGGTAGAGGATCTTGCCGTTTTCAACCCAGAACGCTTCGCTGGCCGAAAACACGAACTTGCCCGAAGTGATATCGACCTGGCCGCCGGCGAAGTTGCTGGCGTACAAACCCTTTTTGATGCTGGCGATGATTTCCTCGGGCGCCTTGTCGCCGCCGAGCATGTAGGTGTTGGTCATGCGCGGCATCGGCACATGGGCATAGCTCTCGCGCCGGCCGTTGCCGGTGGGCTTGACGTTCATCAGCCGCGCATTCATCGAATCCTGGATGTAGCCCTTCAAAATGCCGTCCTCGATCAGCACGTTGCGCTGGCTGACGTTGCCTTCGTCATCGACATTGAGCGAGCCGCGCCGGTCGGCAATCGTGCCGTCGTCGAGCACCGTCACGCCCTTGGCGGCCACGCGCTCGCCGATGCGGCCCGAAAACGCGCTCGAACCCTTGCGGTTGAAGTCGCCTTCCAGTCCGTGGCCGATGGCTTCGTGCAGCAAGATGCCGGGCCAGCCGGAGCCCAGCACCACGGTCATCTGGCCGGCTGGCGCGGGGCGCGCATCCAGGTTGGTCAGCGCCGCGTTGACGGCGGCATCGACGTACTCGCCGATCTGCGTGTCGTCGAAATAGGCCAAGCCAAAACGGCCGCCGCCGCCACCCGAACCGACCTCGCGCCGGCCTTTTTGTTCGGCGATCACGGTCACGCTCAGACGCACCAGCGGGCGCACATCGGCGGCCAGCGTGCCGTCGGCGCGTGCCACCATGACCACGTCGTATTCGCTGGCCAGCCCGGCCATGACCTGCACGATGCGCGGGTCCCTGGCCTTGGCGAGCTTTTCGACCTTGCCAAGCAATTCGACCTTGGCGGTGCTGTCGAGCGTGGCAATCGGGTCGAGGTCGCGGTAGAGCGAGCGGCTGGTGGCGATCTTGCGCGCCGGCGTCTTGACGCGGCCGGACTGGGCGGCGGCCGAGATGCTGCGCACGGTGCGCGCGGCGTCCAGCAGCGAGGCTTCGGAAATATCGTCGGAATAGGCAAAGGCGGTTTTCTCGCCGCTCACCGCGCGAACGCCGACGCCCTGGTCGATGTTGAAGGAACCGGTCTTGACAATGCCCTCTTCCAGGCTCCAGCCTTCGCTGCGGGTGTATTGAAAGTAAAGATCCGCATCGTCCACGCCGTAGGAAGTGATCTCGCCCAGCGCCCGGCTCAGGGCACCTTCATCCAGGCCAAAGGGCGCCAGCAGCAGCTTCTGGGCAATGGCCAGCCGCTCCGACGTGGAATCCTTGCTCGGCCGGGCCGGCGGGCGCCCGGAAACATTGGTTTGGCGAACGGAGGCGGCGGCGGATTTGAGTGAGATCATCCAACGATTGTAGGCAGTGTCACCCGGCAGTGCCGGCCAAAGGGCTGATGGCCGGAGGTCGAAAGCAACACGGTGTGTGCGGAACGTGGCACTTCCCAGCCAGCCGGGGCCACGGAACCGGCTTTGCCGGGCCGTAGGCGCAACAGCCCCCTCGGGGGGCAGCGCAGCACACGAAGTGGCAAGCGTGGGGGCTACATCCCTATGTTTGAACAAGCCGCTTGGCTTTGGCCACCGACATCAGCATGCCCAGCGCCAGCCCCAGCGTCACCATCGCCGTGCCGCCGTAACTGATGAAGGGCAGCGGCACGCCCACCACCGGCAAAATGCCGCTGACCATGCCCATGTTCACAAAAGCATAGGTGAAGATAATCATCGTCAGCGCGCCGGCCAGCAGCCGTGAGAACAGCGTGGGCGCATCCATCGCAATCGCCAGGCCACGAAAAATCAGGAAGATGAAGCCGCTGATCAAGAGCAGGTTGCCGACCAAGCCGAATTCCTCGGAATAGGCCGCAAAGATGAAGTCGGTGGTGCGCTCGGGAATGAACTCCAGGTGCGTCTGGGTGCCGGCCATGAAGCCCTTGCCGAACACGCCGCCCGAGCCAATCGCGATCATGCCCTGGATGATGTGAAAACCCTTGCCCAGCGGGTCGCGCGACGGGTCGAGCAGCGTGCAGATGCGCTGCTGCTGGTAGTCGTGCAGCACCGGCCAGCGCATGCCGTCGGCGCAGAGCATCGGCTCATACCAGACGATCAGCGAAATCCCGACAACGCCTAGCAGCACCGGCGGAAGAATCAGCTTCCAGCTCAGGCCGGCAAAGAAGATCACCGCCAGGCCGGCGGCCATCACCAGCAGCGAGGTGCCCAGGTCGGGCTGCTTCATGATCAGCCCCACCGGCACGGCCAGCAACACCAAACCCACGGCGAAATCGAAGGGCCGCAACTGCCCTTCGCGCTTCTGGAACCACCAGGCCAGCATCAGCGGCACGGCAATCTTCAAAATTTCGCTGGGCTGGATCACCACCCCGAGGTTGATCCAGCGTTTCGCGCCCTTCTTGGTGATGCCGAACAGCAGCACCGCCACCAGCAGTGCCACACCGGTGACATACAGCGGCACGGCAAAAAACATCAGCTTTTGCGGCGGAACCTGCGCCGCCACGAACATGATGGCGCCGGCAATCAGCATGTTGCGGCCATGGTCGGCAAAGCGCGTGCCGTGGTCGTAGCCCGACGAATACATGATCAGCAGGCCGGCGCAGGCCAGCAGAAACACGGCGAACGCGAGCAGGCCGTCAAAGCCCTGCAGCAGGGGCAGGGTTCGCTTGTAAAAGGATGGTTGGTCAAAAACGGCGGACATGGCCGCGATTATCGGCTAGCCGGCCAGCTGCCTGAAAGCTCAGGGACCCATATCCGCCGGGACTGCATCGCTATTAAAAAAAATAGCTTGTCGCGCCCGCCCCATCTGCGCAAACGGCCTATTTGATGCTCAATTTTAAAGATGCCAGTATCCGAGCGCCTTGCGCGTGCAAAGGGCGTTTACCATGGACCCATGCCCGTCACCCACCTGCTGTACCTGCACGGCTTTCGCTCGTCGCCCCAATCGGCCAAGGCTCAAAAAATGGCCTCGCTGGTGGCCACCCGCCACCCGTCGGTGCGCTGGTGGTGCCCGCAACTGCCGCCCTCGCCGCAGGACGCCATGGCGCTGCTTCAAACCGGCCTGGCAGACTGGCCGGCTGAATCCATGGCGGTCATCGGCTCGTCGCTGGGCGGCTTCTACGCGACGGCGGTGGCCGAGCGCCAGGGCTGCAAGGCGGTGCTGCTGAACCCGGCGGTCGATCCGGCGCGTGATCTGGCGAAGTACATCGGCGAGCAGACCAACTGGCAGAACCCCGACGAACATTTTTTCTTTGAAGCACGCTTTGTCGATGAACTGCGCGCGCTGCAGGCGGGACCGTTGAAGATGCCGCAAAACTTCCTAGCCATCATTGCCAAGGGCGACGAAGTGCTGGACTGGCGCGAAATGGCGGCGCGCTATGCCGGCGCCAGCGTGCGCCTGCTCGAAGGCGGCGACCATGCGCTGAGCGACTTCGACGTCCATGTGCCCGTCATCCTGGAATTCCTGGACCTGGCTTGAAACCAGCGGCGGCTTGCCTGATTACACTAGCCGCACGCCCCGCAAGGGCCATTTCCCAGCATTACCCAGCCCCACCCAGCACCCCCAGGCCAAAGGATTTCGTTGTGTTTGTATTGTTTGAAGAAACCGGCAAGTTCCTGGCCGGCCGGATTTTGTCGGAAGCCGATAGTTCGCTGCAGGTCGAACTCGACTCGGGCAAGCGCGTCAAGGTCAAGGCAGCCAATGCGCTGCTGAAGTTCGAAAAACCCGCGCCCGCCGAATTCATTGCCGCCGGCCAGCGCCTGGTTGAAGAAATCGACCTGGACCTGGCCTGGGAATTCGCCAGCGACGAGGAATTCGGCTTTGCCGAACTGGCGCGCGAGTATTTCAGCGCTGACGCCTCCAAGCCGGCGTCAAGCGAGCAGCAAGCCGCCGCGCTGTTCGCTTTGTACGACGCGCCGCATTATTTCCGCCGCGCCGGCAAGGGCCGCTTCAAGAAAGCACCGCCTGAAATCCTGCAGCAGGCGCTCGCCGCCATCGAAAAGAAAAAGCAGATCGTTGCGCAGATTGCTACGTGGGCCGACGAACTGGGCCAAGGCCAGTGCCCGGCGCCGATTCGCGACCAGCTCTACAAGATACTCTTCAAGCCCGACAAGAACAGCGCCGAGTACAAGGCCGTGGTCGATGCCTCGCGCGCCACGCACACCGCGCCGCTCGACCTGCTGCAAAAAGCCGGCGCCATCGCCTCGCCCTACCAGTTCCACTGGAAGCGCTTCCTGTTCGAGAACTTCCCCAAGGGCACGCGCTTTCCGGAACTGCAGGCGCCGCCCGTCAAGGACGAACTGCCGCTGGCCGATGTCCGCGCCTTCTCCATTGACGACTCCAGCACCACCGAGATTGACGATGCGCTGTCGATTCAAGGCCTGGGCAGCGGCTTCGTCACGCTGGGCGTTCACATCGCCGCGCCCGGCCTGGCGGTGCTGCCGGGCGGCCCGATTGACGCGGTCGGCCGCGCGCGCATGTCCACCGTGTACATGCCCGGCTACAAGCTGACCATGCTGCCCGACGACGTGGTGCAGGCCTACACGCTGCAGGAAGGCCGCAACTGCCCTGCCCTGTCGCTGTACCTGACGATGGACGAGGCGACGCTGGAAATCACCGCCAGCGTGACCCGGCTGGAGCAAGTGCCGATTGTGAGCAACCTGCGCCACGACGCGCTGGACAACACCTTCACCGAAGCGTTCTTTGAAGCCGCGCAAGTCACCGCGCCGGTCGATGTGCAGTGGGGCGTGGAAATGACCTTCCTGCACCGGCTGGCCCGGCACCTGAAGGGCCAGCGCGAAATCGTTCGCGGCAAGCCCGAGAACTTCAACCGGCCCGACTACAACTTCAAGCTCGACAACCCCACGAGCGGCGAGCCGCAGGGCGACGAGATAGTGAGCATCAGCACGCGCCAGCGCGGCGCGCCGCTCGATTTGATCGTCGCCGAGGCGATGATCCTGGCCAACAGCACCTGGGGCCAGTGGCTGGCCGAGCATGGCGTGCCGGGCATCTACCGCAGCCAGGCCAGCATGGCGCCGGGCGTGAAGGTGCGCATGGGCACCAAGTCGCTGCCGCATGCCGGTCTGGGCGTGAAAAGCTATGCCTGGTGCACCTCGCCGCTGCGCCGCTACACCGACCTGGTGAACCAGTGGCAGATCATCGCCGTCACCAAACACGGCCGCAGTGCTGCGCTGGTCGCGCCCTTCAAGCCCAAGGACGCCGACCTGTTCTCGGTGATTTCATGCTTCGACGCGGCCTACAGCGCCTACAACGGCTTCCAGTCGGGCATCGAGCGCTACTGGACGCTGAAATACCTGGAGCAAAACGGCATCACCGAACTGACGGCGACCAGCTTCAAGGACAACCTGGTGCGCGCCGACGACTTGCCGCTGGTGCTCGGCGCGATGGGCGCGCAGGGCCTGCCGCGCGGCGCGCGGGTGCGCGTCAAGCTGGGCGCGATTGACGAGATCACGCTGGACGTTTTCGGCACCGTCATCGAGCGGTTCGACACCGAAGCCCTGGACGCCAGCAGCCCGCTGCCCGCCGACGAAGGAGAAAACGGCGAAGAGGAAATCGTCGCCGGACCGATTTCCATTGCCGTGGACATGGACGAGGCAGCTGCAGACGCCGAACCGGCTCCCGCTGCGGCAGTCTGAAGCCGAACCGATGTCCAGCGCGCCACCGATGGCAGGCACCCGGCATTGCGCCGTCCTGCCGAAACCTGGCCCGCCGCTGGTGAAATCCAGATCGCCCAGCACGCTGCAGGTGGCGCTGGGCATTTCGCTGGCCGTGCATGCCGCGCTGCTGGCGGTCAGGATCGTCGATCCGGAGCGCTTCAACCGCGTGTTCCAGGACACGCCGCTGGAGGTGATCCTGGTCAACGCCAAGTCCAGCGACCCGCCGGACGCCAACGCCAAGGCGATTGCGCAGGCTTCGCTGGCCGGCGGCGGCGCGCTTGAAAGCGGCCGGCCCACCTCGCCCCTTCCGCCTTCGCTGGTGGCCAAAACCGGCGACTCGCCCGAAGATGAAAACGAGCGGCGGCAGGTCAAGTCGCTCAAGGAGCAGCAAAGGGAACTGCTGCTGCAGACCCGAAAGGAACTGGCCGCCTTGGCACCGCCCGACCTGAGCGTGCCGTCCAGCCTGCGCGCGCAGTCCGAGCAGGAGGAAAAGCGCCGGCAACTGGTCAAGCTGCTGGCCGAAATTGAAAAAAGCATCAATGAAGACAGCGCCCAGCCGACCCGGCGCTACATCAGCCCATCGACCCGCGAAGCGGTCTACGCGGTGTACTACGATGCGATGCGCCGCAAGATCGAGAAAAAGGGAACGCTGAACTTTCCGCAACTGGCCGGGAAAAAGCTCTATGGCGAGCTGACCATGACGATGATGGTGAACGCCGACGGCCAGGTGCTGGCGACCGAGGTGGTGCAAGGCTCGGGCAACCCGCTGCTGGACCGCTGGGCGCAAAGCCTGGTGCAGGGAAGCGGGCCTTTCGAGCCGTTCAGCGAAGCCATGCGCGGCAAAGCCGACCAGATCGTGGTGGTGTCGAGCTTCAATTTTGGACGCGATGACAGCCTGGAAACGAAGCTGACCAACCGCTGAGCCCAGGCGCGGCGCTTGCATTGAAAAATATGAAAGAGATTGACCCATGACCCGCGACCACGCGCCAGCAGCGCCTTGCCTGGCGCCCGGCAACCCGACGCCAATCAACATCGGCGCGCCGACACGGCGGGCATGAAGGCCTTTTGGCGACTGCTGGTGCTGGCCTTGGGGGCCGGCCTGGCGCTGCAGCTGTATTTTGCGGGGCGCATTGCGCTGATGCGCTTCGTCGATCCGGAATCGACCGCCTTCCAGCGCTCGGAAGTCTGGGCAGTGGCCCGCCACACCGGCACCCTCAAATGGCGCCAGCAGTGGGTGCCGTATGCGGAAATCTCCAGCCACCTCAAGCGCGCCATCATTGCCTCGGAAGACGCCGGTTTCGTGCTGCACGAGGGCATTGACATGGACGCGCTGGAAAAGGCCTGGGAGAAAAACACCCAGGCCGAGGAACGCGCCGTGCAATCGATCAGCCGGCTGGCCGAGGGAAAGTCGAAAGCGCCGCTGCTCAAACCGCCCAAGATCGTCGGCGGCTCGACCATCACCCAGCAGCTTGCCAAGAACCTGTTCCTGTCGGGCGAACGCACGCTGCTGCGCAAGGGCCAGGAGCTGCTGCTGACGCTGATGCTTGAAGCGCTGCTGGGCAAGCAGCGCATCCTGGAGATTTACCTCAACAACGTCGAATGGGGCGAAGGCGTTTTTGGCGCCGAGGCCGCTGCCCAGCATTACTACCGCAAGCCGGCCGCGCGCCTGAACGCCATCGAGTCGGCGCGGCTGGCGGTGATGCTGCCCCGGCCCAAGTATTTTGAAACCCATACCGGCTCGGGCTACCTGGCCTCGCGCGCCCGGACCATCGCGGCGCGCATGGGCGGCGTGGAAGCGCCCTGAACGCCTGTCTTTTTATAACTTTTCAAGACTTTTCATGCTTTTGCGCATACTCCGCCTGCGCAAGCAGCTACTAAATTCATAGCATATGCATATATTGGGAATTGATCCGGGTTTGCTGATCACCGGCTTTGGCGTGGTGGACATGGACGGCCCGCACCTGCGCTACGTCGCCAGCGGCACCATCAAGACCGCGCACCTGGACAAAAAAGACTTGCCGGGCCGGCTGAAGGTGCTGTTCGACGGCGTACGCGAAGTGGTGCAGCGCTACCAGCCCGAAGCGGCGTCGGTCGAGATTGTGTTTGTCAACGTCAACCCGCAGGCCACGCTGCTACTGGGACAGGCGCGCGGCGCGTGCATCACGGCGCTGGTGTCCAACGATCTGCCCGTGGCCGAATACACCGCGCTGCAGATGAAAAAGGCCGTGGCAGGCTATGGCAAAGCCGGCAAGGCGGAGGTGCAGGAAATGGTCATGCGCCTGCTCAAGTTGCCTTCATTGCCGGGAAAGGATGCCGCCGATGCGCTGGGGCTGGCCATCACGCATGCGCATGTGGGCGCGGCGATGGCGCGGCTGGCGCAGGCCAGCGAAGCCAGCGGCAAGATGAGCAGCCTTTACCGGGCCGGGCGCAGCCGCTGACAGGCTGCGGCGCTCTCAAGCCACCCGCTCCAGAATCAGCACGCCGAAAAAGCCGAAGGCTGCAATCAAGGCCCACTTCAGGGTCACCCAGCCGTAGTGCCTGAAGCGCAGCTGCCCGGTGCCGGCGTAGAACATGAAGCACACCAGCGACGCCAGCAGCGCGAACAACAACATCCAGCGAAAAAGCAGCATGGCCTGAACTCCGGTTGGTTAAGGACTGGAATTACCAGGCGCGCGCCAGGGTGGCAAAGCCCTTGGGCGCATTTTTTTCGTCGTCGAACGTGGCGATCTCGTAGGCGTCGGGATGCGCCAGCAACTCGCGCAGCAGCTTGTTGTTCATGGCATGGCCAGAGCGAAAGGCGCTGTAGGCCCCCAAGAGCGGCTTGCCCAGCAAGTACAGGTCGCCCATGGCGTCAAGGATCTTGTGCTTGACGAATTCGTCGTTGTAACGCAAGCCTTCGCTGTTCAGGACCTTGTAGTCGTCCATGACGATGGCATTGTCAAGCCCGCCGCCGAGCGCCAGGCCGTTGGCGCGCATCATCTCGACATCCTTGGTGAAGCCGAAGGTGCGCGCGCGGGCGATGTCCCGGCTGTAGGCGCCGCTGCCCATGTCGAACTCGACACGCTGGCCGGTCGAGTCGACAGCCGGGTGGTCAAAGTCGATCTCGAAGCTCAGCTTGTAGCCTTCGTAGGGGGTCAAGCGCGCCCACTTGACGTTGGCGCCTTCGCCTTCACGCACCTCGACCGGCTTGAGGATGCGCACGAATCGCTTGGGCGCGTCCTGCAGAGCAATGCCGGCGGACTGCAGCAGGAACACGAACGACGACGCCGAGCCGTCCAGGATCGGCACCTCTTCAGCCGTGATGTCGATGACCAGATTGTCGATGCCCAGGCCAGCGCAGGCCGACATCAGGTGCTCGACGGTCAACACCTTGGTGCTGCCGCTGGAAATGGTCGATGCCAGCCGGGTGTCGGTGACGGCTTCGGGCGAAATGACGATGTCCACCGGCTGCGGCAGATCGACGCGCCGGAACACGATGCCGCTGTCGGGCGGCGCCGGCCGCAGGGTCAGCTCGACCCGCTGGCCGCTGTGCAGCCCGACGCCGACCGCCCGGGTCAGGGATTTGAGGGTTCTTTGAGCGAGCATGTCGTATTTTAAATTGTCAGGCGCGTAGCGCCACTGCCAAGCCTGCCAAGCCCATGCGGCAGGCTGGCCTGCAACAGATGCAGCCTGGCCAAATAACAGTCCGTGCACCCCGGCCCGCCATGGCAGGCCGGGGCGCATGCGGGCATTAGTCCGCCTGGCGGCGCAAGAAGGCAGGAATCTCGAAGTCGTCCATGCCGCCCGATGCCAGCGCATCGACCTTGGCAGCCGCCTGGGTGCGGTTGGTGCGCCACACGCTGGGAACGGCCATGTTGCCGTAGTCAGGCTGCTTCAGGCCCTGCGCGCCGCCAGCATTCTGGCCGGCGCCGCGCAGCACTTGCAGCGGCGCGACATTGCTGCGCACTTCCTGGCGGCTCAGGCCGGTCGCCACCACGGTGACGCGGATGTCGTCGCCCAGCTCGTCGTCGTAGGCGGTGCCGTAGATCACATGCGCATCGGGCGATGCATAGGCGCGAACGGTGTTCATCGCCAGCTTGGACTCGTTCAGCTTGAGCGAACCCTTGGCGGCCGAGATCAGCACCAGCACGCCCTTGGCGCCCGACAGGTCGATGCCTTCGAGCAGCGGGCAGGCCACGGCCTGCTCGGCGGCAATGCGGGCGCGGTCGGGGCCGCTGGCGCGGGCCGTTCCCATCATCGCCTTGCCAGGCTCGCCCATCACGGTGCGCACATCCTCGAAGTCGACGTTGACGTGGCCGGGAACATTGATGATCTCGGCAATGCCGCCGACGGCGTTTTTCAGCACGTCGTTGGCATGGGCAAAGGCTTCGTCCTGCGTCACGTCGTCGCCCAGCACTTCAAGCAGCTTTTCGTTCAGCACGACGATCAGCGAATCGACATTGGCTTCGAGCTCGGCCAGCCCGAGGTCGGCATTGGTCATGCGGCGTCCGCCTTCGAAGTCGAAGGGCTTGGTCACGACGCCGACCGTCAGGATGCCCATTTCCTTGGCCACGCGGGCAATCACGGGCGCCGCGCCGGTGCCGGTGCCGCCGCCCATGCCGGCGGTGATGAACAGCATGTGCGCGCCGCTGATGGCGCTGCGGATGTCGTCCACGGCCAGTTCGGCGGCTTCGCGGCCTTTTTCAGGCTTGCTGCCGGCGCCCAGACCGCTCTGGCCCAGCTGGATGTTCTTGTGCGCGGTGCCACGGTTGAGCGCCTGCGCGTCGGTGTTGGCGCAGATGAATTCAACGCCCTGCACGCCGCACTGGATCATGTGGCCGACGGCATTGCCGCCGCCGCCGCCGACGCCAATCACCTTGATCTGCGTGCCTTGGTTGAATTCCTGGATTTCAATCATTTCGATACTCATGGGGAGCCTCCTGTTGGGGTAAATCGGGTGGGTGAATGCATGTCAAATTTTTTGCGAAACATGGCGGGTCAGGCCGGTGGATCGGCGCCTCCGCAATAGGTTCGGCGCCAGTGGCGACCGAAAAATCTTGCAATGCGAGTCATCAAAAATTCCCCACGAACCAGTCCTTGACCCGGCCAAAGGCGCTGTGCACGCTGCCGGCCTTCTGCGCCACCTTGAAGCCGCGCATGCGCGCCAGCCGGGCTTCTTCGAGCAGTCCCATGACGGTGGCGGCCCGGGTCTGGGCGACCATGTCGGACAGCGCGCCGGTATAGCGCGGCAAACCGCGCCGCACCGGCTTGAGAAAAATGTCTTCGCCGAGTTCGATCATGCCGGGCATCATGGCGCTGCCGCCGGTGATGACGATGCCCGAGGACAGCACTTCCTCGTAGCCCGACTCGCGGATCGCCTGGTGGACCAGCAAATAGATTTCCTCGACGCGCGGCTCGATCACGCCGGCGAGCGCCTGCTTGCTGAGCATGCGCGGGCCGCGGTCGCCCAGACCGGGCACCTCGACCTGGGTGTCGGGGTCCGCGAGCAACTGCTTGGCGCAGCCGTTTTCGACCTTGATGTCCTCGGCGTCCTTGGTCGGCGTGCGCAGCGCCATGGCGATGTCGCTGGTGATCAGGTCGCCGGCAATCGGGATCACGGCAGTGTGCCGGATGGCGCCGCCGGTAAAAATAGCCACGTCGGTGGTGCCGGCGCCGATGTCAACCATCGCCACGCCAAGCTCCTGCTCGTCGGGCGTGAGCACCGACAGGCTCGACGCCAGCGGATTGAGCATGAGCTGGTCCACGTCGAGGCCGCAGCGCCGCACGCACTTGATGATGTTTTCAGCGGCGCTTTGCGCGCCGGTCACGATGTGCACCTTGGCTTCCAGGCGCAGGCCGCTCATGCCGATGGGCTCGCGCACATCCTGGCCGTCGATGACAAATTCCTGCGGCTCGACCAGCAGCAGCCGCTGGTCGGTCGAGATGTTGATGGCTTTGGCGGTCTCGATCACGCGGGTGACGTCGGCCTGGGTCACTTCCTTGTCCTTGACGGCCACCATGCCGCTGGAATTGATGCCACGGATGTGGCTGCCCGTGATGCCGGTGAAGACGCGGCCGATCTTGCAGTCGGCCATCAGTTCGGCCTCTTTGAGCGCCTGCTGGATGCTGTGCACGGTGGCGTCGATGTTGACCACCACGCCGCGCTTGAGCCCCTGGCTGGCGGCGATTCCGAGGCCGGCGAGCTTGAGCTGGCCGCCGGGCATGACCTCGGCCACCACGACCATGATCTTGCTGGTCCCGATGTCCAGCCCCACCACGAGATCTTTATATTCTTTGGCCATTCATTTACCTTTTCTTTTTCTTGTCGTCTTGGTCACTGATCTCGCCAGTGGTGACGCCCCTGAGCTTGAGCGCATAGCCGGTGCCATAGCGCAGGTCGGCGGACTCCACATCGCGTCCGAACCGGGACGACACTTGCGTCACGGTGTCGACAAAGCGCCGGGCACGCGCCTGGACTTCAGCCTGCGAGCCGTGGCCGAGTTCAATCACCGCGCCGCTGTCAAGCTGCGCGCGCCAGCTTCCCAGCTCGCTCAGCTGCAGTTGCTCCAGCACCGCATCCATCTCTTCAAACAGCGCAAGCAGTTGGTAGTAAGCCTGCAGCACCTGAGGCGCCTGGCCCTTGGGCCCGTTCAGCAGCGGCAGCTCCTCGTTTTCGACATCGCCGGGATTGGCGTCGAACACTTCGCCGTGGTTGTTGACCAGCCGGGCTTCGCCCTCGGGTCCCCAATAGGCGACGGCCTTGTGCTCAAGCAGCACGACCTTCAGGCGGTTCGGGAATTCGCGCTGTACCACGGCCCGGCGAACCCAGGGAACGGACTCGAAGGCCGCGCGCGTGGATTCGAGGTCAACCGTCAGGAAATTGCCGGTCAGTTTGGGCGCCACATTGGCGCGCAGGGTGACGGCATTGTTGTGCGTCAGGTCGCCGCCGACACGGATGGTGCTGAGGTTGAAGACGGGCTGTCGCACCAGCCAGGCCATGCCGAGCGCCAGCACCATGGCGCCAAACACAAGACCCAGGAGCACCGAGACGGTGTTCATGAGCCTGACGTCCGGCGGCAGGGCAACTGGCAGTGGCATGGTGCGGCTCACGACAGTGTTCCGTCCTGCGGCTGGCAATCAAGCGCTGCGGTTTGCAGCACCTGGACGCACAGCGCTTCATAGGAAATGCCCGCCGCGCGCGCGGACATGGGCACCAGCGAATGCCCGGTCATTCCGGGCGAGGTGTTGATCTCCAGCAGGTAGGGCTTGCGCGTGGCCTGGTCGATCATCACGTCGGCGCGGGCCCAGCCCCGGCAGTTCAGCGTGCGAAAGGCCTGCAGCACCAGTTGCTGGATGGCCTGCTCTTCGCCGGCCGGCAGGCCGCAGGGCACCAGGTATTGCGTGGTGTCGGTGAAATACTTGTTCTGGTAGTCGTAATTGCCTTCGGGCGCGACGATGCGGATCACCGGCAGCGCCCGGGCGAGCACGCCGGTGCCCAGCACCGGGCAAGTCACCTCGTCGCCACTGACAAACTGTTCGCACAGAATGTCGGCATCCATCTTTTCGGCCAGCGCCACGGCAGCCGCCATGCCGCCCTGCTGCGTGACCTTGGTCAGCCCCAGCGAGGAGCCTTCGCGCGCCGGCTTGACGATCAGCGGCAGGCCGAGCATGTCGACCACCGCATCGACCTCTGCCGGACCGTACCCGCCCCGGCGCAGCAGCACATAGCGCGGTGTGGGCAGGTTTTCGGACAGCAGCACGCGCTTGGTCATGACCTTGTCGATGGCCATGCTCGACGCCATGACGCCCGAGCCGGTGTAGGGAATGCCGAGCAGTTCCAGCGCGCCCTGCACCGTGCCGTCTTCGCCGAAGCGGCCATGCAGCGCGATGAAGCAGCGGGCAAAACCCTCTTTCTTCAGGTCGCCCAGATCACGTTCGGCCGGGTCGAAGGCGTGGGCGTCAATGTCTTGCGAGCGCAGCGCTTCCAGCACGCCGTGTCCCGACATCAGCGAGATTTCACGTTCGGCGGAGCGCCCGCCCATCAGGACGGCGACCTTGCCGAAGCTGGAAAGGTGGGCGTTCATGCGCATTGCCCTTCCAGCACGGTGAGTTCCTGGAGTTCAAGCATGGCGACGACACGGGCAGGCACCTGCCCGATGGAGCCGGCGCCCATGCACATGACCACATCGCCACCCAGCGCCGCATCCAGGATGGCCTGGGGCATGGCTGCGATGGCGTCAACGAACACCGGCTCGACCTTGCCGGCCACGCGCAGCGCGCGCGCCAGCGAGCGGCCGTCAGCCGCCACGATCGGCGCTTCGCCAGCGGAATAGACCTCGGTCAGCAGGACCGCGTCGGCATGGCTGCTGATGATCCTGACGAAATCCTCGAAGCAGTCGCGGGTGCGGGTGTAGCGGTGCGGCTGGAAAGCCAGCACCAGCCGGCGTCCCGGAAAAGCGCCGCGCGCTGCCGACAAGGTAGCCGCCACTTCGACCGGATGGTGGCCGTAATCCTCGATCAGCGTGAACCGGCCGCCGTCCTTGGCGGGCAGGTCGCCGTAGCGCTGGAAGCGCCGGCCCACGCCGGTGAAGTCAAGCAGCGCTTTTTGCACGGCGGCGTCAGGCACGTTGAGTTCCGCCGCAATCGCAATGGCGGCCAGGGCATTGAGCACGTTGTGCTGGCCGGCCAGGTTCAGCACCACGTCCAGGTCGGGCAGTTGCACACCATTGCGTCGCTGCGCGGTGAAATGCATTTGCGCGCCGACCGCGCGCACGTTCACGGCGCGCACCTGAGCATCCTCGTTCAGGCCATAGCTGGTGATGGGGCAGGACATCTGCGGCACGATGTCACGGACCACCGGGTCGTCGGTGCACAGGACCGCCGTGCCGTAGAAAGGCATGCGGTGCAGGAAATCGACAAAGGCCTTTTTCAGGTTGCCAAAATCGTGCCCGTAGGTTTCCATGTGGTCGGCGTCGATGTTCGTGACCACCGCCATCACGGGCAGCAGGTTCAGGAAGGACGCGTCCGATTCGTCGGCCTCTACCACGATGTAGTCGCCCGAACCCAGCTTGGCATTGGCGCCGGCGCTGTTGAGCTTGCCGCCAATGACGAAGGTCGGGTCCAGCCCGCCTTCGGCCAGCACACAGGCGACCAGGCTGGTGGTGGTGGTCTTGCCGTGGGTGCCGGCAATGGCGATGCCCTGCTTGAGGCGCATCAGCTCGGCCAGCATCAGGGCGCGCGGCACGACCGGAATGAGTTTTTCGCGCGCGGCCAGGACTTCGGGGTTGTCCGACTGAACCGCGGTGGAAGTTACCACCGCATCGACATTGACCAGGTTGTCGGCGGCATGACCGACAAAGGTCTGGATGCCGAGTCCGCCCAGGCGCTGCAGCGTGCTGCTGTCCGACAGGTCGGAGCCCGAAATCACATAGCCCAGGTTATGCAGGACTTCGGCAATTCCGGACATTCCCGCGCCGCCGATGCCGATGAAATGGATGTGCTTGATGGCGTGCTTCATCGCGCAAGCTCCTCGCAGGCGGCAACAAGATGGATCGTGGCGTCTATTTTTTGCATGTTTTTGGCTTGTAGCGCAGACTGGACAAGCGCAAGGCGCTCTGTTTTTTGTAGCATTATCGCAAGTTTTTCTGGTGTCAGGTCATGTTGTTGCACCAGCCAGCCGCCGCCCTGCGTGACCAGAAATCTTGCGTTGGCGGTCTGGTGGTCATCCACCGCAGACGGAAAGGGAACAAACAACGCTGCAGCACCAACGGCGGCAATTTCGGTCACCGTGCTGGCGCCCGCGCGGCAGATGATCAGGTCGGCATCGGCAAAGGCCTGGGCCGTGTCCTCGATGAAAGGCGTGAGTTCAGCGTCCACGCCGGCGGCCTGGTAATTGGCGCGCAACGCTTCTAACTGGCGGGCGCCGCTTTGGTGCGTGACGCGGGGGCGCTGCAAAGCCGGAATCAACGCCAGCGCCTTGGGAACGAGTTCATTCAACGCCGTCGCGCCCAGGCTGCCGCCCACCACCAGCACCTTGAGCGGCCCGCGCCGCTGGGCAAAGCGCGCGGCAGGGTCAAGCTGCCGGGTAAACGCCGGACGCAGCGGATTGCCGACCCATTCGGCATTTTTCAGCACGCGCGGGAAAGCGGTGAAGACGCGGTCGGCCACGCGGGCCAGCAGCTTGTTGACCAGGCCGGCCACAGAATTTTGTTCATGCAGGATCAGCGGCTTGCCCAGCAGCACGCTCATCATGCCGGCGGGAAAGGCGATGTAGCCTCCCAGGCCCACGACCACATCGGGCTTGACGCGGCGGATGACCTGCACGCTCTGCCAGAAGGCCTTGAGCAGGCGCAGCGGCAGGAAGGCCAGGGTCACAGGCCCTTTGCCACGGACACCCGAAAAATCAATCGCCTCGAAGGCAAAGCCGCGCGGCGGCACCAGCTGGCTTTCCATGCTGGGGCGATCCGCGCTGCCCTTGCCGCCCAGCCAGTGAACGCGCCAGCCGCTCGCGCGCAGGGCTTCGGCCACGGCCAAGCCGGGAAAGATATGGCCGCCGGTTCCGCCGGCCATGACCAAAGCGCAGCGCTGCCGGCTCATACGCGGCCTCCGCGCATCAGCACACGGTTCTCATAATCAATCCTGAGCACCACCCCCAGCGCGATCAGGTTCATCACGATGGCCGAGCCGCCATAGCTCATCAGCGGCAGCGTCAGGCCCTTGGTCGGCAAGGCGCCGAGGTTCACGCCGATGTTGATAAAGGTCTGAAAACCCATCCAGATGCCGACGCCCTGCGCCACCAGTCCGGAAAACAGCCGGTCCAGCGCGATGGACTGGCGGCCGATGTGCATGATGCGGCGGATCATCCACAGGAACAAACCGATGATGACCAGCACGCCGATGAGGCCGAATTCCTCGCCAATCACGGCCATCAGGAAGTCGGTGTGCGCTTCAGGCAGCCAGTGCAGTTTTTCGATGCTTCCGCCCAGCCCGACGCCAAAGATTTCACCCCGGCCAAAGGCAATCAGCGAGTGCGACAGCTGATAGCCCTTGCCCATCGAGTACTTTTCGTTCCACGGGTCCATGTAGGCAAAAATCCGCTCGCGCCGCCATTCGCTGAACATCACCATCATGCCGAAGGCCACCACGACCACCGCTGAAATCACGAAGAACATGCGCGCATTGACGCCGCCCAGGAAAAGAATGCCCATGGCAATGACCGAGATCACCATGAAGGCGCCCATGTCGGGCTCGGCCAGCAGCAACACGCCGACGATGCCCACGGCAAAAGCCATCGGCAGCACGGCGCGAAAGAAGCGTTCCTTCACCTCCATCTTGCGCACCATGTAGTTGGCGGCATACAGCAGCACGGCAAATTTGGCCAGCTCCGACGGCTGGAAGTTCATGACGCCGAGCGGAATCCAGCGCCGCGCGCCATTGACCCCCTTGCCGATGAAGGGCACCAGCACCAGCGCCAGCAGCACCAGCGATCCCATGAACAGCCAGGGAGCGTATTTTTCCCAGGTCGACATGGGAATCTGAAACGCCAGATAAGCTGCAATCGACGCGATCAGCAACGAGAACAGATGTCGTGTCAGGAAAAAAGTGTGGGCATAGCGCGCAAACTTGGGGTTGTCGGGCATGGCCACCGAGGCCGAATACACCATGATCAGGCCCGACAGCAGCAAGGCCACGGTGACCCAGACCAACGCCCAGTCAAGCCCCGCCAGCCGGACTGGTGTGGCGAGCTTGGCCGGAAGGCTGCGGCCGCCCAGGCGCACCGGCAAGGCCTCCGAGGCGGCCTTGCCGAAGCCTGAAAACCAGCCGGAACGACGCAGTTTGGCAGTCACAGCACCGCTCCCTGTTCCACGGCGAGTTCCTGCACCGCCTCGCAAAAGACCCGTGCGCGGTGCTCGTAGTTGTCGAACATGTCAAAACTGGCGCAGGCCGGCGACATCAGCACCGCGTCACCCGCATGCGCCTGCGCGGCGGCCAGGCTGACAGCTTGTGCCATGGACGCAGCTTCCAGCAGTTCGACCTGGCGGCCTTCCAGTGCGGCGCGGATGGCCGGCGCATCACGGCCGATCAGCACGACGGCCCGGGCATAACGCGCCACCGGGTCGGCCAGCGGCGAGAAATCCTGGCCCTTGCCTTCGCCACCCAGGATCAGCACCAGACGGCGATCAGCGCCCAGGCCGGCCAGCGCCGCCACCGTAGCGCCGACATTGGTGCCCTTGCTGTCGTCAAAGTATTCCACGCCTTCCAGTACCGCTACCGATTCGACCCGGTGCGGCTCGCCCCGGTACTCGCGCAGGCCATGCAGCATGGGCGCCAGCGGACAACCCACGGCGACAGCCAGGCCGAGCGCGGCCAGCGCATTGGTGGCGTTGTGGCGGCCGCGAATCCGCAGCGCTTCGAGCGGCATCAGGCGCTGGATGTGCAGCACCGCCTCTTCGGCCTTGCGGCGCTTGAGGGTCTCGTCGGCCTCGGCCGCGCGCACCAGCCATGCCATGCCGTTGACCGTCTGGATGCCGTAGTCGCCCGGCCGCCGCGGCTCATCGCCCCCGAAGGTCAGGAAGTTCCGGGTTTGCTTGCCCTTGACGAGCGCAGGCAGTGCCGCCATCACCAGCGGGTCATCGCGGTTCAGCAGCATGAGGCCGGCGTTGCCATAAACATTCGCCTTGGCGGCGATATAGGCTGGCAGGGTTTCATGCCAGTCGAGGTGGTCCTGGGTGATGTTCAGGACGGTTGCCACGCCGGGCTCGAAATTCTTGACCCCGTCGAGTTGGAAACTGGACAATTCGAGCACCCACACGTCAGGCAGCGCCAAGGCTTCATCACGGGCTTGCGCAT
Source organism: Polaromonas sp. DSP2-3-2b2 (assembly GCF_049895905.1). Classification (NCBI taxonomy): domain Bacteria; kingdom Pseudomonadati; phylum Pseudomonadota; class Betaproteobacteria; order Burkholderiales; family Comamonadaceae; genus Polaromonas; species Polaromonas sp. DSP2-3-2b2. The sequence continues at coordinate 30,233 of NZ_JAFCTH010000009.1, forward strand.
CGAGCTTTTCGGCCAGGGTGTCCAACAGCGTCGGGCCGATGTTGCCGGCTACCGCCACCGATTTTCCGGCGCGCTCGATGAGTTGACCCGTCAGCGAGGTCACGGTGGTTTTGCCGTTGGTGCCGGTGATGCCGATGAGCTCGGGCGCATAGGCCCGGTCTTCCTTCAGGTCGGCCAGCGCCTGCGCGAACAGGCTCAGTTCGTTGCCACAGGGAATGTCCTGCGCGCGGGCTGCCGTCGCCACGCCGCTGATGGAAGCGGGTGACAGGCCGGGGCTTTTCAGCAGCATGCTGAAATTTTCACCGTCCAGCAGTTCGCCATGCATGGCGGCATGGACGAACCGGGCGTTCGGCACGCTGGCCTGCAGGGCGGCGAGTTGCGGCGGCGCGGGCCGTGTATCGGCCACGGTGACACGGGCACCGCAGCGCGCGCACCAGCGCGCCAGCGCCAGGCCCGAAGCGCCCAGCCCCAGAACCAGAATGTTTTGATTCGCCAGGTTTTTCATCTCAGTTTCAGCGTGGAAAGGCCGACCAAGCACAGCAGCATGGTGATAATCCAGAAACGCACGACGACCTGGGTTTCCTTCCAGCCGCATTTTTCAAAATGGTGGTGCAGCGGCGCCATCTGCAGCAACCGCCGCCCCTGGCCGTAGCGCCGCTTGGTGTACTTGAACCAGGTCACCTGGAGCATGACCGACAGCGCCTCGACGACAAAAATCCCGCCCATGATGGCCAGCACAATTTCCTGGCGCACGATGACGGCGATGGTGCCCAGCGCCGCGCCCAGCGCCAGCGCGCCGACATCGCCCATGAAGACCTGCGCCGGATGGGTGTTGAACCACAGGAAGGCCAGCCCGGCGCCCGCCATGGCAGCGCAAAAGATCAGCAGTTCGCCCGATCCGGGAATGTGCGGGAAAAACAGGTATTTGGAATAGACCGAGCTGCCGGTCACATAGGCGAACACGCCCAGCGAAGAGCCGACCATCACCACCGGCATGATGGCCAGTCCATCAAGCCCGTCGGTCAGGTTGACGGCATTGCTCGAACCGACGATCACCAGATAGGTCAGGATCACAAAGCCGAACACGCCCAGCGGATAGCTGATTTCCTTCATGAAGGGCAGCAGCAGGCCAGCCTTGGGCGGCAGGTTGACGTCGAATCCCGACCGCACCCAGCTGACGAAAAGTTCCAGCACGCGCATGTTGGAACTTTCGGAAATGCTGAACACCAGGTAAAGCGCGGCAATCAGGCCGACGACCGACTGCCAGAGGTATTTATCGCGCGAGCGCATGCCCTCCGGGTCCTTGAGCACCACCTTGCGCCAGTCATCGACCCAGCCGATGGCGCCGAAACCCAGGGTGACGAGCAGCACGATCCAGACAAAGCGGTTGGACAGGTCGAACCACAGCAGCGTAGAAATGCCGATCGCCATCAGGATCAGGACACCGCCCATGGTCGGCGTGCCGCTTTTGCTCAGGTGGGTCTGCATGGCGTACTCACGGATCGGCTGGCCAATCTTGAGCGAAATCAGCCGGCGAATCACGAACGGGCCGGCCAGCAGGCCGATCAACAGCGCGGTAAGCGCGGCCATCACGGCGCGCAGGGTCAGGTACTGGAACACCCGCAGGAATCCCAGGTCAGGCGAGAGGGTCTGGAGCCACTGGGCCAGGCTAAGCAGCATGAGGCGCTTTCTTGTCTTCTTTTTGTAAATCGTCGCCAGCGGCCATGACCGCCTGAACCACGCGCTCCATCTTCATGAACCGCGAACCTTTCACCAGCACGCTGGCGACGTGCGGCAGTTCGTCCGCCACGGCGCTGATCAGTTCAGCCATGCCGGTGAAATGGCGGCTTTCGCCAAATGCGGTGCCGGCGCCCTGCGACTGCTCGCCCAGCGTGAAAAGCTTTTCGATCCCCAGCGCACGGGCATTTCGGCCGGCTTCGCCATGGAACTGCGGCCCCTGGGTGCCGACTTCGCCCATGTCGCCCATGACCAGCAGGCGCGGACCGGGCAGTTCGGCCAGCACCTGGAGGGCCGCCTGCATCGAATCGGGATTGGCGTTGTAGGTGTCGTCAACCAGCGTCACCGCGCGCCCCGACAGCGGGACCGACAAGGCGCGCGAGCGCCCCTTGACCGGCATGAACGCCGAAAGGCCGGCGCTGATGAACGCCAGCGGAACGCCGGCGGCCAATGCACAGGCCGTCGCCGCCAGTGCATTCTTGACATTGTGCCGGCCGGCGATATGCAGCGTAAACGCCAGCAGACCCGACGGCGTGCTGGCATCCACCTGCCAGTCATCGCCACTCCAGTGCGCGATGGCCGTCACATCGGCCGGCCCTTCAAGCGCAAAAGTCATGACCTTGCGAACGCCCGCCAACCGCCGCCAGACGGCGGTGTAGACATCGTCCGCAGGAAAGACCGCTGTGCCCGAGGCATCGAGCGATGCCAGCACCGAGCCGTTTTCCAGCGCGACGGCTTGCACCGTAGCCATGAATTCAAGGTGTTCGCGCTGGGCATTGTTGACCAGCGCCACCGTGGGCCGGACCAGGTCGGCCAGGTAGGCGATTTCGCCGGGGTGGTTCATGCCGAGTTCAACCACGCCAACCTCGTGCGCAGCACGCAGGCGCAGCAGTGTCAACGGCACACCGATGTCGTTGTTAAGGTTGCCTTCGGTCGCGAACGCCGCTTCGGGCTTCCAGGCCCGCAGAATCGCCGCGATCATCTGCGTGACCGTGGTTTTTCCATTGCTGCCGGTCACGGCAATCAGCGGCAGGCTAAATTGCGAACGCCAGGCGGCGCCGATCTGACCCAACGCCACGCGGGTGTCGGCGACTTCGATGCCAGGCAGACCATCGTGCGCCAGGCCATGCTGCACGATGGCTGCCACGGCGCCTTCAGCCCTGGCTTGCGGCAAAAAGTCATGCGCGTCGAAATGCTCGCCCTTGAGCGCCACAAACAGGTCGCCCGGCCGCAGGCTTCGGGTATCGGTATGAATCCGCAGGGGAGCGACGCTGCCGTCGCCCACCACTCTGGACGCTGGCAACCAGGCTGCGATCTGTTCCAGGCGCTTCATGCGGCCTCCTTGGCCTGGCGCCCGGCCGCTATGACATTCAGGGCGGCCTGCGCCTGGTCCCGGTCGGAAAAAGCCATCTTCACACCCTTGATCTCCTGGTAGTTTTCGTGCCCCTTGCCGGCCAGCAGGACAATGTCCTGCGCTTGGGCCAGCGCCAGCACATGGACGATGGCGGCATGCCGGTCCGGCTCTGTGTGCGCAGCCTGCGGCTGGCCCAGGCCCTGTTGCATCTGTTCAATGATGGCCAGCGGGTTCTCACTTCTGGGGTTGTCGCTGGTCAGCACCAGCTGGTCGGCACTTTTTTCTGCCGCCGCCGCCATCAGCGGTCGCTTGCTGGCGTCACGGTCGCCGCCGCAGCCAAAAACACACCACAGCCTGCCGCCCCGGCCCTGCGCCACCGGCCTGAGCGCCAGCAGCACTTTTTCCAGCGCATCGGGCGTGTGCGCATAGTCGATCACGACCAGCGGCAGGCCAGACACCGCCAGGGTTTCGGTCCGACCGGGCACCGGCAACAGGTCCACGCAGGCCGCGACCGCATCGGCCAGTGGCACCTCCATCGCCCGCAGGCTGGCCATGACGCCCAGCAAGTTCGACACGTTGTACAGGCCCACCATGGTGGTTGTAATCGTGTGGCGCTCTGCCCCTTCCACCACGTCAAAGCTCAAGCCCTGCGCGCCCTGTCGGATCGCCTGCGCTTCAAGCCGCGCAGGACCGGCACATGACACGCTCCAGATATCCAGCGACGTTGGCGTCAGCGCCTCTGCCAGCTCCAGACCCTTACGATCGTCGATATTGATGACCGCCGCCCGCAGGCCCGGCCAGTTGAACAGCGCTTTCTTGGACGCCCAGTAAGCGTCCATCGACGCGTGGTAATCAAGATGGTCCTGGGTGAAATTGGTGAACACCGCGACCTGAAGATGCGTTGCGTCCAGCCGCCGCTCCTCGATGCCTATCGACGAGGCTTCCAGCACGCAGGCGGAAAAGCCTTTGCTGGCGAAAAGGCACAACTGCTGCTGAAGCAGCACCGGGTCTGGCGTCGTCATTCCGGTGGAAACCATCGCACCGGGCGTGCCAATCCCCAGCGTTCCGACCAGTCCGCAAGGGCGCTGCAGCCGGCCAAGTGCCTGCGCCAGCCACCAGGCGGTGGATGTCTTGCCGTTGGTTCCGGTGATGGCAACGATCTGAAGCTGCTCGCTGGGCGCGCCGAAATACGCTGCAGCAATCGCTCCGGTGGCAGCCTTGAGGCCTTCGTAGGTCGCCACCCGGTCATCATTGAAGCCGTAAGCCTGAACGCCCGCGTTCTCGACCAGGCAGGCGGCCGCGCCGGCTGCCAGGGCGGCCTTGACATACTGACGGCCATCGGTGGCAGCCCCCGGCCATGCGACGAAGCCGTCGCCCTGGCCCGCCTGGCGGCTATCGGCCCACAGCGTGCCGGTCACGCGCTCATGCAGCCAGCGCGCAGCCTGCTCCGGGGTGTGAAGCTGGACGGTGGTCAAAACGACTCCTCCACGGTCTGCGTGATGATTTGCGGGATCACGCTGACGTCGGGCTGCACGCCCATCATGCGCAGCGTTTGCTGAACCACTTCGCTGAACACCGGAGCGGCGGCAATGCCGCCAAAATATTTGCCGTCGCTGGGCTCGTCGATCATCACTGCGACGATGATGCGCGGCGATTCGATCGGCGCCATGCCGGTAAACCAGGCGCGGTACTTGTTGCTGGCGTAACCCTTGCCGACCTGCTTGTGCGCCGTTCCGGACTTGCCGCCCACCGAATAGCCCACGGTCTGGGCCAGCTGGCCGGTGCCGCCGGGTGCCGCGGCCATCTGGAGCATGCGGCGAACTGCGTGGGCGTTCTCGGCAGAAAACACCTTGACGCCAACCGCCGGCTCATTTTTCTTGAGCATGGTGACCGGAATGATCTGGCCATCGTGGGCAAAAGAGGTATAGGAATGCGCCATCTGGAACAGCGATGCCGACAGCCCATAGCCATAAGCCATGGTGGCCTGCTCGACCGGTCGCCAGGTTTTCCAGGGTCGCAGACGGCCCGACACGGCGCCGGGAAACTCGATCTGCGGCTTCTGCCCGTAGCCCAGGGCGACATAGGTGTCCCACATTTCGTGGGGCGTCATTTTCTGGGCGATTTTCAGCGCGCCCACGTTGCTGGACTTCTGGATCACGCCCTCGACGGTCAAGGTGCCGTAATTATGGGTGTCGCTGATGGTGAAGCCGCCGATGCTGAAGCGGCCGGGACCGGTTTCAATCAGGGTCTTCGGCTTGATGCGCCCGGCCTCCAGCGCCATGGCGACCGTGATCGGCTTCATCGTCGAACCGGGCTCGAAGGTGTCGGTCACGGCACGGTTGCGCAGCTGCTCGCCGGTCAGGTTCTGGCGCTTGTCGGGAACATAGCTTGGGTAATTGGCCAGCGCCAGCACCTCGCCGGTGATCGAGTCAATCACCACGACGCTGCCGGCCTTGGCCTTGCGTGCAATCACCGCATCGCGCAGCTTCTGATAGGCAAAAAACTGCACCTTGCTGTCAACGCTGAGCTGGATGTCCTTGCCGTCCACAGGCGGAACCTGCTCGCCAACGCCTTCGACCACGCGGCCGAGCCGGTCCTTGATGACACGCCGCGAACCCGCCTTGCCCGACAGCGCCTGGTTGAAGGTCAGCTCGATGCCTTCCTGCCCCTTGTCTTCCACATTGGTGAAACCAACGATGTGGGCGATGGTTTCGCCCTCGGGGTACTTGCGCTTGTATTCCTTGCGCTGGTAAATGCCGGGAATGCCGAGTTCGCTGATTTTTCGGGCAACCGGTTCTTCCAACTGGCGCTTGACCCAGACGAAGGTCTTGTCCTCGTCGCTGAACTTCTTTTTCAGCTCGGCCAGCGGCATTTCCAGCAATTTGGCCAGTTCGGTCAGCTGGGCGGGACTGGCCTTGACGTCTTCAGGAATGGCCCAGATGCTGGAGGCCGGAACGCTGGAAGCCAGGATCAGCCCGTTGCGGTCCAGGATGCGGCCACGGTTGGCGGGCAGCTCCAGCGTTCGGGCAAACCGTACTTCACCCTGGCGCTGAAAAAATGCATTGGCATACACCTGAATATAGGCTGCCCTGACCGCAAGACCGGTGAACGCCAGCGCGATCAGGGCCACGATGAGCTTGCTGCGCCAGACCGGGGTCTTGCTGGCCAGCAAGGGGCTGGAGGTGTAGAGAACGTTTTTTCTACTCATGCTGCGCCTTCTGACCGGCAGCGGCCGCCACATCGGCTGCGGACTTGTACTTGACGTACTCGGTAATGGCCGGCGTGGTGGTCCGCATCTGCAGCCGCTCTTTGGCCAGCTTTTCGAGCTTCAGCGGTGTGGCTTCCGCGCGTTTTTCCACCTGCAACCGCTCGCTTTCGGTTTGAATCTTGCGGCCCTGCGCCGCCGCCTTTTCAAGTTCTACGTAAAGACGCCGCGACTCGTACTGGGTTTGCACCAGGTACAGCGCGCTGGCCAGAACCGCCAGCAGCAGCACGAAATTCAGGCGGCCCATGGCCTGCCTCCTGTGCCGACGGCGAAAACGTGGCTCATGCGGCTTCTCCGGTGCGTTCGGCGACACGCATCACGGCGCTGCGCGAGCGCGGATTGCCGGCGACTTCTTCGTCGCTGGGCTTGGTGCGCCCCAGCGCCTTGAGTTGCATGACCTTGGGCGCGGCAAAAGGCGCGCGCCTGTCATACACCTCGCGCGAGTGCGCCGCCATGAATTGCTTGACGATGCGATCCTCAAGCGAATGAAAACTGATCACCACCAGGCGCCCGCCGGGTTGCAGAACCTTCAGCGATGCCTTCAGCGCCTGCTCCAGTTCTTCCAGCTCGGCATTAATGAAAATCCGCAGCGCCTGGAATGTCCGCGTTGCCGGGTCCTTGCCCGGTTCGCGGGTCTTGACGGCGCTGGCCACCACATCAGCCAGTTCAGCTGTGGTGGAAAGCGGGCCGGATGCCTGTCTGTGCCGATCAATCGCCCGGGCAACCAGTCCGGCAAAACGCTCCTCGCCATAGTCGCGGATGACTTCGGTCATGGACTCAATCGAAGCGTCCTGCAGCCACTCGGCCACGCTCTGACCGCGCGTGGTGTCCATGCGCATGTCCAGCGGGCCTTCATTGCGGAAGGAAAAACCGCGCTCCGGATTGTCGATCTGGGGGGAACTCACGCCCAGGTCCATCAGCACGCCCGCGATGCTGGCCTGCGGCATCTGGTCGAGGTGCATGAAACCCTGGTGGCGGATGGAAAAACGCGGGTCATCGATGGACTGCGCCTCGGCAATCGCGTCAAGATCCTTGTCAAAGGCCGTCAGGCGGCCGAGGGGCGACAGTTGCGACAGCAACAGGCGCGAGTGTCCGCCGCGACCAAACGTCGCGTCGATGTAATGCCCGTCCGGGTTGACCTGAAGCGCCGTGATGGCTTCGTTCAACAGGACGGTGCGGTGTGTCCATGTGGCCTTCACCATCTACTTTCAGAAAGAAAAATCTTTAAACACATCGGGCATCTCACCCTTCATCTGCTCGGCTTCCTGGGCCGCATAAGTCGCAGCGTCCCATAGTTCGAAATAGTTGCCCATTCCCAGCAATACCGCGTTTTTGCTGATTCCAGCGGCCTTGCGCAGCTCAGGCGAAACCAGGATGCGGCCGGTTGCATCCATCTCAACGTCCATCGCATTGCCCAGAAAAATTCGTTTCCACCATTGCGCCTGCATGGGCAGCGAAGCAATCCGCTCGCGAAATTTTTCCCACTCGCTCAAAGGAAAAATCATGAGGCATCCATGGGGGTGTTTAGTGAGGGTGAATCGGCCGGAATAATCTGCGCCCAGCGACTCACGATGGCGCGCAGGCACGGACAGCCGGCCTTTGGCATCGAGAGCGAGAAATGACGCACCTTGTAACAATTTTTGAACCCTCTACCGACACTTTCCACCACCGAACTGCACATTTTCCCACTGTATCAGGGAACCCCCCGCCAACCCGGAATTTGACACAAATTATTTCAATGAAATCAATAGCTTAGAGGGTTAAACGAAAGCTGCTGAACGATTTAAAGTTGTTTTGTATGAATCACTTGGCGCAGATATTGAAGGTTGCACATTAAGACCCTCAAGCTTGTGGGAATATCGCTGAAGCAGCGACATGAAAGGCATGGTTGCCGTGTTTGACCTTTTGCAGCCGTCCGCCACCAGAGAGATGCAAAAAGTGCATCACCGCTTCCATGAGCAGCCTGGCTGTCAGCCTTGAATCCTCAAGCCTTAAAGCTAGCAAAAGCGTAGCATGCAAACATATTTTGCGAAGCGGTCAAGGCTTGCGGGCTTAACGTCGGACTATAAAACTATGCAAATGTATTTAGTCTGGAAAAGGCCGAGTCAGACTGCGAATAGCGATTTTTAAATCACGAAAAAGCACCACAAAATGTTTTTTTGTGCGACAAATGAATAACAATTTTCAGTTTTTATTTTGATCAAAACGGTCCCACAATGCGCAGGGGTTGCGGTTCGGATGCGAAGCGCGGGCTCCGTTTGCGCATCTCTCAGAGATTAGGCGCGGCGCAACGACATATCGGATGGACCTGGAAATGCAATGACAACGCTGATCGCCAAGAGCGGGACTGTTGCACGTCACGGCCGGGCAGTATTTTTTGAATGTGTACTTGAGCCGGACTAGCAGGTTAGCCCTGATTTTACCTTGCCTGCAGATCCGGCCTGTGCCTAGCCCCGCAGAATCGAATCAGTCGCTTCGGGCGCTCACCTTGGCGTACTCGACGATTCCGATCACGTTGAAAAAAGCGGCGACCAGCCGGTTGACCTCGGAAAACTCAACAACGCGATTTTCGGCCCGTCGGGCAGACACCCAGTTGAGCAGCATGCCTGCGGCGGAAAAGTCGACCCGAATGAGCTTGGCACAGGAAATATGCATCTTGTCCGCCCCCATGAGGCTGGCTTCCAGCCGGTCCAGGACGCCCACGGCGTCGCCCTGGATCTGGCCTGACAGATCCACCGATAGAAAGCGACTGGGCATGCTCGACGGAAAATCGAGTCCGGAATCACCGTCCAGTTCCATCAGGGTGGAATAGGTGGTTTCGGTGGTGGTCGGCTCGCCAATGATGGTTGCCCGGCCCATGGCATCGCCCTCATCGTCGAGCGACTTGTAATTACAGTGTGCGACTTCCCATGCGGGTGGCGACACCTCGTAAGTGACGCAAAAATCGAGCGCGGTGAGTTCAAAATCATCAGGACGGTGAATGACGCGCAGCATTTCCATGCGCAGCAGCCACCACTTGGGCTCGGTGGCGCGCTCGCCTGAAGGGGTGGTGTCCAGCAGCACCTTTTGCAACTGCGCATCGCCAAGGAAGCGCAACTGCACAGGCTGGGCTGCCCAGTTGCCAAAGACCTTGAGCAAAGGCTCAAGTGCTGCGGTTTCGATGGTCTTGAGATAGCTCCAGTCAAGGCGCCATGGCATGGGAGACCGGGCAATCGCCGTATTGAGAACGCCCACGGATTGCACGCCCAATACCGAAGGACAGATCCAGTCGGCAGCCGTGCTCTTGTGACCAGGTTTTTCGCCAGGCTGGATCAGTGCGTTGACCATGTCCGGCAGGGAAAACCACTGGGGCGCGGAGCGGCTGAAATGCTCGGCGAAATCAAGGGCGGCCGCTTCGAACCTGCCCTGTTCCCCGATGGCGCGGTACAGATCGAACAATGCCAGCCAGGTATAGACATGGTCGGCGTGCGATGCGCCTGGCCGCAGAATGTCGAGCAGACCGGCTTCAGCGCCCGCATCATCGCCATTGGCAAACAAAATGGCGGCTTCTTCAAGTTCGGCATCGTGCACGATGGATTCGCGGTCCATGCCTGTCGCCAGCGCCGGATCCAGCGACGGCAGCAATCCCAGCGCGCTGCTGTCCCCGGACTTGTCGATGCCGGGAAACCCGGCGCGGTCCGGAATTTTCGGCAATCCGCCTAAAAGGTCGTCGAGCAGGATGCCCGGGGCTGGCTCATCGGCCGGATGTGCCGACTCCGTTACGGCAGGCATCGTTGGCTGGTAGTCAACGGGCATTGAACCTTGTGTTGGCAGCTGCCCTCGTCCGGCCTGTAAGAGCGACAGCGATGCCGGTTCGGTGGCCGCGTTGGACGCGGTCTGATTATTGGTTTTCCACCACTGCATCGACATCTGTGCTTCGATTTCGTCGATCTTTTTCAGCGTTGTCGCGCGGTCATCAACATTGGACGTGATGCTGCTCTGGAAAAATGAAGGCCTGCCACCCGGATCGGCCGCTTTACCCGCCAGCACCTCAAGCTTTTGCAACTTGCGCAACATGTCGAATTCACGCTTTCGCACAAAGTCGTTGCGCCGCTTGCGCTCAATCATTTCATTGAGCAGCTGCTTGGTGACTACGTCATTCTTGTCGCCGTCAAGAGAATCAAGCTCGGTCCAGTTGGTGGCCGGATTGCGGACAAACTTGACCAGCTTGGATAACAAGCCGGAAGCGGTATCGTCTTTGGACATGCTGTTCAATCAGGGCGTTGCACTGCAATGGCGACTCAGTCGCCGAACATTTTCTGCTTGAGCTCGCGCCGCTGCTGGGCTTCGAGCGACAGATTGGCCGTCGGGCGTGCAATCAGGCGGCCAACGCCGATGGCTTCGCCGGTTTCGTCGCAGTAGCCATAGTCGCCCGAATCGATGCGGGCAATCGACTGCTCGATTTTCTTGAGCAGCTTGCGTTCCCGGTCGCGGGTACGCAACTCCAGCGCATGCTCTTCTTCAATCGTCGCGCGGTCGGCCGGATCGGGAACGATGGCGGCGTCTTCGCGCAGGTGTTCGGTCGTCTGGCCGGCGCTGTTGTGGATTTCCTGCTTGAGCACCGAGAGCCGGTGGCGGAAAAAGGCCAGCTGGGTGTCGTTCATGTACTCGGCATCAGGCATGGCCTTGATTTCCTGGTCCGTCAGCTGGTTGGCCGGCTTGGTCTTCCAGTTGTTAGCCAGCTGCGGGTCCTTCGGAGCGGCCGCATGAACCGGCGGCGCGATGACGCGTTCGGTCATTGTGGAATAGCTGGCCTTGGCGGCGTCGGGCGAATGCGTGGGCAGCATGGGCGACGGCGCAGGGGTCTGGATCGCGGTGCGGGCCGAGCTTCTGCGTCCGGGCTTGAGCGGCGCGGAGTCCATGCGCACGGGCGTGGCGGGCGGCGCCTTGCTCGTCTTGGTGTCCTTGGCCGCCGGCTTGGCCGGGGTCTGCGCAGGGGTCTTGATTTTCTTTTCTGGGGTATTCACTGAGTCTCTCCTCTGGGAAACGGCCTGGGGTGATGTCCCGGACCGATTCTTTGCCTGGCCGCCCTGGAGCCGCCAAGCCCTACCTGGTGCCAGATAATCTGGTGTGACTGCGCCAAACCAGCCCTTGAAACCGCCCTAAGGCGGCTTTCAGCCCTTGAAGTGAGCGGGTTTCCCCTAGGCTGGCTTCCCGATTCGAATTCCCGGGTATTTTGGTCGGCGCGCGATTGTAGCGGCTCGCCGGCTTGGTGCCGCAAACTCAGCAGGAATCCACTGGAAGATGCTGGCGGCATGGGCGTTTTCATGGATGAAGGTTGGGTTGGGTCCGAAAACCGCCAGTCTGCCTCAAACCAGGCACTGCTCCAGACCCTGCACAAAAATATCTTTCGGCAAGTCGATGCCGATGAACACCATCTTGCTGGTCTTGGTCTCGCCCTCCGCCCAAGCCGGCCCCAGGTCGCTGCCCATGAGCTGGTGCACGCCCTGAAAAATCACCTTGCGCTCGGTGCCTTCCATGTTCAGCACGCCCTTGTAGCGCAGCATGCGCGGGCCATAGATGTTGACCACCGCGCCCAGAAAATCTTCAAGCTTGGCCGGGCTAAAAGCCTTGTCCGAGCGGAATACGAAGCTTTTCACGTCGTCGTCGTGATGGTGGTGATGGCCCTGGCCTTCGCTGGCGTGCGACGGATGGTCGCACTGCTCGCCGTGTTCATGGTCGTGATGGTCGTGGTCATGCGGCTCGTCGGCCTTGAGGAAATCGGGGTCGATGTCGAGCTTGGCATTGAGGTTGAAGCCGCGCAGGTCAAACACGTCGGCAATCGCCACCTCGCCAAAATGCACGGCTTTTTGCGGCGCGCGCGGGTTCATGTGCGTCAGGCGGTGTGTCAAGGCCTTGACCTCGTCCTCGGCCACCAGGTCGGTCTTGCTGATGAAGATCTGGTCGGCAAAACCGATCTGGCGGCGCGCTTCCTGGCGGTCGTCGAGCTGGGTTTGCGCATGCTTGGCATCGACCAGCGTCAGGATGGAGTCGAGCAAATATTGCTCGGCGATTTCCTCGTCCATGAAAAAGGTCTGCGCCACCGGGCCGGGGTCGGCCAGGCCGGTGGTCTCGATCACCACGCGGTCAAAGTCCAGCAGGCCCTTGCGCTTCTTGGCGGCCAGCAGCTGCAGCGTCTCGCGCAAATCCTCGCGGATCGAGCAGCAGATGCAGCCGTTGTTCATCTGGATGATGTTTTCCTGCGTGTCATTGACCAGGATTTCGTTGTCGATGTTTTCCTCGCCGAACTCGTTTTCGATGACGGCGATCTTCTGGCCATGGGCCTCGGTCAGGATGCGCTTCAGGAGCGTGGTTTTGCCCGAGCCGAGAAAGCCGGTGAGGATGGTGACGGGAATCAAACTCATGGTGTTTACCTAAAAAAACAGGGAACTACAGATATACGCAACGAACGATGCACAAGGCCGAAAAAATCAAGCTGGGGAGTTTAGCCACACCTTCAAGACCCTGAAGGGCTCTGGTCAATACCAGACAGGCTGGGCGAGCCAGACTGCGACCTCTCTATTTACTATGATTTAAATAGCTGCTTATGCCCGTCCGCCATGCGCAAAAGGCCGATTTGATCATTAAAAAGCTAGTTTGAAGGCCGTTTGACCAGCACCAGCCCCTTGAGGTATTCGCCTTCCGGAAAGGCCACTGTCATTGGGTGGTCGGGCGCGCCGCCCATGCGTTCGCAGATGAAGGCGTCCACGCCGGCGTCGGTGCCGGCCGAGGCGACGATCTTGTGGAACAAATCGGCGCTGATGCCGCCCGAGCACGAGTAGGTGAACAGCACGCCGCCGGGCGCGAGGATCGACAGCGCCAGCCGGTTGATGTCCTTGTAGGCGCGGGCGGCGCGCTCGGCGTGCGTGACGGTCGGCGCGAACTTGGGCGGGTCGAGCACGATGGCGTCGAAGGTACGGCCGTCCTTCAAATACTGGCGCAGCATGGCGTTCACGTCGGCGTCGAGCATCGTGGTGCGGCCGGCGTCAAAGCCGTTCAGCGCGACGTTGGCCCGGGCGCGCTCGATGGCCGGGCCGGACGAGTCGATCGAGGTGACGTGCGCCGCGCCGCCGGCCAGCGCCGCCACGGTGAAGCCGCCGGTGTAGCAGTAGCAGTTCAGCACATCCTTGAACCCGAGCCGGCGCGCGTAGGCGGAAAACTTCTGCCGGCTGTCGCGCTGGTCGAGGTAAAAACCGGTCTTGTGGCCTTCGGCGACGTCCAGGCTCAGTTTCCAGTCGTGCTCGGTGATGACGATGCCGGTGTCGCCCGAGCCGGCCAGCCAGCCCGTCGCCTCCGGCAGTCCTTCTAGCGTGCGCACGCTGGCGTCCGAGCGTTCGTACAGGCGGGTCAAGCCGGTTTGCGCCAGCAAGGCATCAACGATCACGCTTTTCCATTTCTCCGTGCCGCAGCTGGAGAACTGCGCCACCAGCGTGTCGCCGTAGCGGTCAACGACCAAGCCAGGCAGGCCGTCGGATTCGCCGTGGATCAGCCGCAAGCCGTCGCTTTTGATGTCAAACAGGCGTCTTGCGCTTATCGCCTGGGCGATGCGTGCTATGAAAAACGAAGCATCAATACATTGCGCCTCGTTGAAGCTCCAGACGCGGGCGCGGATCTTGGACGTCGGGCTGGACGCGGCCCAGCCAAGGAACTGGCCGGCATGGCTTTCAATGCGCACGGTTTCGCCAGAATCGCCGCTGCCGCTGGCGATGGCGCCGTCAAAAACCCAGGGGTGGCGGCGCAGCAGGGAGCGTTCCCGGCCGTCTTTCAGTCGAATGATGTTCATGCCGCTATTGTCGCGGCAGCCCACCTGGCTACTTCAGGCCGTCAGGTTTACGGACCGCCGGCGGCGCTGGCGCCTTGTCGCCCGCGCCGTTCGACAGGGCCCGGGGATGCGCGGCGTCGTAGATCTTGGCCAGGTGCTGGAAGTCGAGCCGGGTGTAGACCTGGGTGGTCGTGATGTTGGCGTGGCCCAGCAATTCCTGCACCGCGCGCAGGTCGCCGCTGGACTGCAGCACATGGCTGGCGAAGGAATGGCGCAGCATGTGCGGATGCACCGGCGTGGCCAGCCCGGCCTGCTGGGAGCGCTGCTTCAGGCGCACGCGGATGTGCTGCGGCGTGAGGCGGGTGCCGCGCTGGCTGATGAACAGCGCCTGATGGCCGTCAGCACTGCGAACCGCCGACGCGCCGCGCACTGACAGCCAGGCGTCCAGCGCCGCGAGCGCCGCGCCGCCCACCGGCACGCTGCGCCGCTTTTCACCCTTGCCCAGCACATGCGCCTCGCCGGCATCGCGGTCGATCCAGCCGCGCGCCTGGCCGCTGGCCTGCGCATCGAGCCCGACCATCTCGCCAATGCGCAGGCCGCAGCCGTAAAGCAGTTCGGTGATGCACCGGTCGCGCGCTTCCAGAAAGGCGTCAACGCCGGTGGCGTCGGCTTCAAAACGGGCCAGCTGCACCGCCTCATCGACGCTCAGCGCCTTGGGCAGCGGCTTGGCGACCTTGGGCGAGCGCACGTCCTGCACCGGGTTGCCGGGCACCAGCCCCTCGCGGCCCAGCCAGGTGTAAAAGCCGCGCCAGCCCGACAAAATCAGCGCAATGCCGCGCCCGCTGCGCCCGGCGCCGTGCATCTGCGCCACCCAGCGCCGCAGGTGCGTGTGCTTCACATCCAGCAGCGCCACGCCGGCCTTGCACGCCTGGGCCTGCAGTTTTTCCAGGTCGGCGGTGTACAGCTCGACGGTGCGGCTGGCGAGCCGCTTTTCCACCCGGACATAAGCAAGGTAGCGAGTGACCAGCGGGTCCGGCGCTTCAGGCAGGGCAGCCTGCACGGGCGGCAGGCGCTTCATGCCACGTGTTCGGCGTGTCCGGCGGGCCGCAAGGCGAGCGGCGCCTGCAGGCGCGACAGCGCCGCGCCTGCCAGTTCGCCGAGCCGTTCAAGAAATTCGGTCCCCATGCCGCTGTGAAAACGCTGCGCATCGGGCGAGGCCAGAACCAGCAGGCCAGACACCGGCGCGTCCAGGCCGGTGCGCAGCGGAATCAACGCCAGCGACTGCGCCTGCGCGGCGTCAGGCAGCCAGCGGGCGGCTTCAAAACCTGGATTGACGCCGCAATAAGGCGCGCTCAGCGAAGCCGCGAAACTCCGCAGGTCGTCGCTGACATCCAGCGCGAAGCCTTCACCGGCATGCGCAGGGTCCGCGCCCCACAGCCTGATGGCGGCCTGCGGAATCTGGAACTCGGCGGCCAGGCTCTGGACGATGGCGCCGGGCAGGTCGCGCGCCTGCGCGGTCTGGAGCAGCCGGCGCGTCCAGGACTGCATCTTGCCGGCGATCACCAGGTTGTCTTGGCCGTGGCGGATCATCTCGGCCACGCAGGTTTCCAGCCCCTTGATTTTTTCCCGCAGCAAGCTAGCCTGGCGTTCGGACAGGCTGATGGCGCGATTGCCGTGGCCGCTGGAGAGCTGCACGGAAGCCAGCAGTTCGGCATGGCGCTCGAAAAAATCCGGCGTTCGGGCCAGGAACTGGGCGATATCGCCTTCGGTGATTGGGTGTTGCAAAGAATTCATGCTGGCGGTGTCTCCATTTTTTTATAACGGCTTCAAGCCTTGCGCAGGGATGCCGGCCGGTCAAGGCCTATCGGGAACGTCAATCTCGGCTTCAAACACGGTCGTGGCCGGGCCGGTCATCATCACCGGCGCATCGAGCGCGCCGCTCCATTCAATCGTCAGCTGGCCGCCGCGCATCAAGACATCAACCCGCGTATCCAACAGGCCGAGCCGGATGCCCGCCACCACCGCCGCGCAGGCGCCGGTGCCGCAGGCCAGCGTCTCGCCAGCGCCGCGCTCATGCACCCGCAGGCGGATCTGGCCGCGATGCACGACCTGCATGAAGCCGGCGTTCACGCGTTTGGGAAAAGCCG
Organism: Polaromonas sp. DSP2-3-2b2; assembly: GCF_049895905.1. Taxonomy (NCBI): domain Bacteria; kingdom Pseudomonadati; phylum Pseudomonadota; class Betaproteobacteria; order Burkholderiales; family Comamonadaceae; genus Polaromonas; species Polaromonas sp. DSP2-3-2b2. Next base: position 46,537 of record NZ_JAFCTH010000009.1, read on the forward strand.
CGTGGTGCTCGATCAAGGGGCCGGTCTGCGCGACCGGCGCGCTGTCCACGTCGTCCACCAATTGCACCGCGTGGGGGTTGCCCATCGACACGACCGCTACCAAAACAGGAGCTGCTTGCGCAGGCGCAGCAAGCGCCAGAGGCCATTTTTGCCATGAACCGGCGGCCTGGGGCGTCAACCCGGCGGCATCGAAGGGAATGCGCGCCAGCTCGAACACCGGCGCGCCCATGTTGACCGTCACGCGGCCGTCTGGCTGCAGGCGCGGCTCGATGATGCCGGCCAGCGTCTTGACCTTCACCGCGTCCTTGGCGGTCAGCCCCTGCTCGCGAACGAAGCGCACGAAGCAGCGCGCGCCATTGCCGCACTGCTCGACCTCACCGCCGTCGGCGTTGTGAATGACGTATTCAAAGTCGATGCCTTCGCCAGGGGAAGGCCGCACCGTCAAAATCTGGTCGGCGCCGACGCCAAAGTGGCGGTCGGCCAGGAAACGGTAGTGCGCGGCGGTGAGGCTAAGGGAGCCGCGGGTTTCGTCGAGCATCACGAAGTCGTTGCCCGCGCCCTGCATTTTGGTGAATCGGATTCGCATGAAGGGGATTATCTGCGCTGCTGGGGCTGGGTGGATGGGCTGAGTTGGTGCGACTATTTGCCCTTGCTTTCGCCTTGCTTGCTCGCTTTTAGACGCTGCCTGGACATGCTGGCCGGGGGTAGCCCGACCAGCAGGATGCAGAAAATCCCGCTCAGCAACCAACAACAGAAAAATTCGGCGCTCAACGCCATAATTCCCCATGGTCAGACCCACCCAACTCCTTTACGCCCAGCGCGAACCCGCCCCGACCCGCCCGGCCGCCACCGTGCTGCTGCTGCGCGACACGCTGCAAGGCATTGAAGTGCTGATGACCCGGCGCTCCATGACGGCCAGTTTTGCGCCCGGCGCCTTCGTCTTTCCTGGCGGCGGCATCGATGCGGCCGACGCGCAAGCGCATGCGCAGTCGACGCGCCGGGCCGGCCAGACCGACCTGCACCTGACCCAGGCGATTGCCGCCATCCGCGAAAGCTTCGAGGAACTCGGCGTGCTGCTGGCGCGCCATGCCGACGGCAGCCATGTCACCACCGAAGACATTGCCGCCCTTAGCCGCAAGGCGCCGTTCGGCGCGCAGTGCCGGGAGCGCGGCCTGACGCTGGCGGGCAAGGATGTGTTCGTGCTGGCCCACTGGGTCACCGACCGCGATTTGCCACGCCGCTTCGACGTGCCCTTTCTGGTCGCCCGCATGCCCGAAGGCCAGACGCCGGTGGCCGATGAAACCGAGCAGTTCGACCCCAGCTGGGTGCGCCCGGCCGAGGCCTTGGCGCGGCACGAGGCCGGCACGTTCTTCATGATCTTTCCGACCCTGCGCACGCTGGAGCGCCTGGCGCGGTACGCCAGCGTCGAGGCGGTGCTGACCGCCTGCGCGCATGAAAAGCCGCTGTGGATTTCCTGCCCGCGCGCCGGCCTGCTCGGCGGCCAGGATGCGCGCTACATGGAACACGACTCGCCCTACGGCGAACTGGCGCTGACCAGCCCCGACGGCCAGATCGTGCATTCGCTGGACTGGCAGTGCGAACACCCCGTGCCGCTGCTGAAAAACGTCATGCGCCTGACCGCGCCCAACCCCGGCATGATGACCGGCCCGGGCACCAACAGCTACATCGTTGGCACGGCCGGCAGCGGCTACATCGTGATTGATCCGGGGCCGGACGATGCCGCGCACATCGCTCGCCTGTTTGACGCGACCGGCGGTCGCATCGAAGCCATCGTCTGCACGCATTCGCATCCCGACCATTCACCGGGCGCCAGGCCGCTGCAGGCGCTGTGCGGTTACCCACCGCCGATTCTGGGCCTGCCTTCGGCCCACACGGCGCGCGCCGATTCGCATTTCGTGCCTGACCGATCGCTATTAAATCAGGAGCTACTCACGCTTACCCATCAAGCACAAATACACACTTTGAAGGTTTATTTCACCCCCGGCCATGCCGCGAACCATGTGTGCCTGGTGCTGGTCGAGGATGGCCTGCTGTTCTCCGGCGACCACATCCTGAACGGCAGCACGACCGTCATCAATCCGCCCGATGGCGAGATGGGCGCCTACCTCGATTCACTCGACCGGCTCACCGACGCCTGCAACGCGCATGAGATCGATTTCATCCTGCCGGCGCACGGCCATGTGCTCGGCGAAGCCCCGCAGGCAATTGCCCAGCTCAGGGCGCACCGCTTGAAGCGCGAGGCCAAGGTGGCAGCGGCGATGCACGCCCTGCCTGAAGGCACGATGAATGACTGGGTGGCGCGGGCCTATGACGACACCGATCCGCGCCTGTGGCCCATCGCCCTGCGCTCGCTGCAGGCGCATGTCGAACGCATCGAGGCGCTTGCGGCGCCTATGGGTATTGATCAATCGCTTCAGACATGAAGCGTGAACAGGCGCAACAATTGCTTACCGTTAGAGCCTTATACTTTTCTTTAGTCGTTCCGCCATTTGAGGCTCTGGACTGACCGGGCGACGGCCACTTAACTTTTACAGGATGCTCCATGCCAACAATCACGACGCGACACTTTCTGAAAACCTCCAGCGTTTTGCTGGCCGGGCTGGTGCTGGCCGCCTGCGGCAAGCAGGAGCCGGCAGCCCCCGCCGCCGGCGCGCCCGCAGCGGCGCCCGTCGCTGCCGCCGCCAAGGTCTATGTCGTCGGCACCGATGCCGCCTACGCGCCTTTTGAATCGCAGAACGACAAAGGCGAGATCGTCGGTTTTGACATCGACGTGGTCAAGGCCGCCGCGCAAAAAGCCGGCATTGAAGTCAAGTTCCTGAACACGCCTTGGGAAGGCATCTTCAATTCAGTGGCCCAGGGCGACCGCGATTTGCTGGTGTCGGCCATCACCATCACGCCCGAGCGCAGGCAGACACTGGATTTTTCAACGCCCTACTTCGACGCCCAGCAACTGATTGCCGTCGAAAGCGGCTCGAAAATCGCCAGGTTCGACGACCTGAAAAAGCTCAAGGTCGGCGTGCAGAACGGCACCACCGGCGACGAAGTCATCACCAAGCTGCAAGGCAAGGACAGCGCGAACATCAAGCGCTTCGAGTCCACACCGCTGGCGCTCAAGGAAATGGAAGTCGGCGGCGTCGATGCCGTGGTGGCCGACAACGGCGTGGTGGTCCACTATGTCGCCAACAACCCCAATTCAAAATTCAAGACTATTGCCGACAGCAGCTTTGCCACCGAGCAGTACGGCATCGCGGTCAAGAAAGGCAACGCCGAATTGCTGGAAAAAATCAACAAGGGCCTGGCCGGCATCAAGGAAGACGGCACTTACGCCAAGATTTACACCCAGTATTTCGGCGTAGCCCCTGCTGCGGCCAGCGCCACGCCAGCGCCTGCTGCGTCCGCCTCGAAATAACGCCTTGGCGCTTTTTTTGAAAGCGCATCTGCCCGCACCGGGCGAATGCGCGGCCATCCGGCGGCCACTGGGTGCGGGATTGAAGGAATCAGGCGTCCCGCCGCCCCAGGCCATGCAGTAACTGCCCGCGCGCCGCCTCGGTGATGGCCGCCACGCACGGATGCGTGATGCGCCGCTCGACCGTGACGGCGAAAAAGTCTTCCACCATCTCGTTGGTATGGCCAATCACCTCGACGCCGTATTGCGCTACCGTCTCGGCCTCCAGCACGCTGGCCGACATGAAGATGCCCCGGCCTTCGCGTCCAAAAGCCTTCATCAGCGCACCATCGTCAAACTCGCCAATGATGCGGGGGTGAATCTGGTGCTTGGTGAACCAGCTGTCGAGCTGTTTGCGCACCGATGAGGCCGCACTCAGGATCAGCAGCGGCGCATCGTTCAGGCACTGCGGAAAATCGCCCTTGAGCATGCTTTTAAGCGCCGGCGTGCAGAAAAAACTCATCGGTGTGCTGCCCAGCGGATGGTTGAAGGCCTTGATGCTGACGCGGCCCGACATCGGCTCGTCGGCCATCACCAGGTCCAGGCGGTGCAGCGCCAGCTGGGCGAGCAAATCCGGAAACTTGCCTTCACTGCAGATCAGCCGCACCGGCTGCTTCATCGCCAGCGCGGGTTCGAGCAAATGGTAGACCATTGACTTGGCCACCGAATCGGCCACGCCGACCCGGAAGTCCAGCGTTTTCTGGCCGCCGCTGGCCTGGCGCAAGGCCGATTCCATTTCAGCGCCCAGTGCGAATATCTGGTCGGCATAGCCCAGCGCCAGCCGGCCCTCGTCGGTCAGTTCCAGCTGGCGCCCGCTCTTGCGAAACAGCTGGCGCCCCAGCCAGGCCTCTAACAGCTTGATCTGGCCGGACAGCGTCTGCGGCGTGGTGTGCAGCTGCTCGCCGGCGCGATTGATGCCGCCGGCCTTGGCGGTGACCCAAAAGTAATGCAGGTGCTTGAAGTTCATGCGCTGTTTTCCCCTGAAAAAGTGGGTGATTGCTGTCGAATCAACTTGATAGTTCGTATTTTTCGAAGTGAAATGGTTTTAAATACGAATTTACACGAAGTAAAAAGCTTTTTATAGTACACAGCATCACGTCATTTTTTTGATGTTTAAAGGAGATTTCCCATGCGCCTGAGCACCAAAAGCCGTTTCGCGGTGACCGCCATGATCGACATTGCCCTTCAAGGCAACGCCGGCCCGATTTCGCTGGCCGACATCGGCATGCGGCACAGAATTTCAGTGTCCTACCTGGAGCAGCTGTTCAGCAAGCTGCGCCACTCCGGACTGGTCGAAAGCACCCGTGGCCCGGGCGGCGGCTACTCGCTGAGCCGCGCCAGCGAGAGCATTTCGGTGGCCGACATCATTGGCGCCGTCGAGGCCCATGGCGACAAGCCGGGCAAGGCAGACAAAGCCGTGGCCATGCAGCAAGGCTCGGGCCAGTGGATGACGCAGGAACTGTGGGCCACGCTGAACGCCAAGATGGTCGAGCACATGCAGACGATCAACCTGCGCCACCTGGCCAGCGAGCAGCGCGCCAAGGGCGTGAAGATCGAGGCACGTCCGGCCAAGCGCGGCGTCTTCAGCGCGCCCAAGCCCAAGCCGGTCTACACCACGGCGCCGAACTCGGTGTTTGCCCTGGGCCGCTCGCTGATGGGCAGCCGCTGAACGCAAGCTGCGCCTGGCGCTAAAAATAAAGTGTGAAGCCCGCCGATAAGCCGGATTCTGTGCGCCGGGTCATCTTGCGATGGCCCGGTGTGACCGCCATTAATCTGGGCCGGGAGTCGCCTGCCCGGCTCGGTGCCACCTACCCGCCAGCTCCGCGGAACCACGTCAACGCTGGCCTATTTGGTGTTGCTGCGCGTAGAGATTGCCCGTTTCACCCGGACTAAACCGGCTCGTCTCTGTTGCTCTGATCCTCACCTCGCGGTGGAGAGGTATTACCTCCTACGCTGTCCTGTGCAGTCCGGACGTTCCTCCAGTGCTTCCTTTCGGAAATTGCACCAGCGGCGGTCTGGCAGGCTTCACTCCTGCATTATGGCAGTGCGCCACAATGTGCTTTTGTTCATCGAAAACGAAAGGGAGCCCCCATGAAAGCCGACAGCATCCTCGCCACCATTGGCAACACGCCCCATGTCCGCATCAACCGCCTGTTCGGCCCCGATGCGCAGGTGTGGATCAAGTCAGAGCGTTCCAACCCCGGCGGCTCGATCAAGGACCGCATTGCACTGTCCATGGTCGAAGCCGCTGAAAAATCGGGCGCCCTGCAGCCCGGCGGCACCATCATCGAGCCGACTTCAGGCAACACCGGCATCGGCCTGGCAATGGTTGCGGCGGTCAAGGGCTACAAGCTGGTGCTGGTGATGCCCGACAGCATGAGCGTCGAGCGCCGCAGGCTGATGCTGGCTTATGGTGCCAGTTTTGATTTGACGCCACGCGCTAACGGCATGAAGGGCGCGATCGCCCGCGCCATGGAACTGGTTGACGCCACGCCGGGCAGCTGGATGCCACAGCAATTCGACAATCCGGCCAACATCGACATCCATGTCCGCACCACCGCGCAGGAAATCCTGGCCGACTTTCCCGACGGACTCGACGCGCTGATCACCGGCGTCGGCACCGGCGGCCACCTGACCGGCTGCGCGCGGGTGCTGAAAGCCGCTTGGCCGCAACTCAAAGTGTTTGCCGTCGAGCCGGCCGCCTCGCCGGTCATCTCGGGCGGCGCGCCGGCCCCGCATCCGATCCAGGGCATTGGCGCTGGCTTCATTCCCAAAAACCTCGACATGGACGTGCTCGACGGCGTGATCCAGGTCGATGCCGAACCGGCCCGCGAAATGGCGCGTCGTTCGGCCAGCGAAGAAGGCATGCTGGTTGGCATCTCCTCGGGCGCGACGCTGGCGGCGATTGCGCAGAAGCTGCCGGAACTGCCGGCGGGCAGCCGCGTGCTGGGCTTCAACTACGACACCGGCGAGCGCTATTTGTCGGTCGAAGGCTTTTTCCCGGTCTGATGCGCCTGTTCCTGCCGCTGATTGACGGTTCAGCGGCAGGCGCTCCGCCAGCCTTTAAAATCGCCCTCTTGCTTGATAACCACAAGCCACGAACCGGACGACCATGCTCAGACTGACCGAAATCAAACTCCCGCTCGCGCACGCTGAAAACGCGCTGCAAGAGGCTCTTCTTCACACACTCGACATCACGGCCGGCGACCTGGCGAGTTTCACGGTCTTCAAGCGCAGCTTCGATGCGCGCAAGGCCGTGATCATGCAGGTCTACATCGTTGATGTGGCGCTCAGCAGCGCCGCGCTCGAAGCCGAGCTGCTGGCCCGCCACGCCGGCCATCCGCACATCTTTCCCACGCCCGACATGGCCTACCACCCGGTAGGCAGCGCGCCCGCCAGCCTGCCGCTGCGCCCGGTCGTGGTCGGCTTTGGTCCCTGCGGCATTTTTGCCGCGCTGGTGCTGGCGCAAATGGGCTTCAAACCCATCGTGCTGGAGCGCGGCAAGACCGTGCGCGAGCGCACCAAGGACACTTGGGGACTGTGGCGCAAGAATGTGCTCAATCCCGAATCGAACGTGCAGTTCGGCGAAGGCGGCGCCGGCACGTTTTCGGACGGCAAGCTCTACAGCCAGATCAAGGACCCGCGCCACCTGGGCCGCAAGGTGATGAATGAGTTCGTCAAGGCCGGCGCGCCTGCCGACATTTTGTTTGAGGCGCACCCGCACATCGGCACCTTCAAGCTGGTCAAGGTGGTCGAGAACCTGCGCGAGCAGATCATCGCGCTGGGCGGCGAGATCCGCTTCCAGCAGCGCGTGACCGACGTGCTGATCGAGGGCAGCGCTGACAACCAACACATTCGCGGCCTGACGGTGCTCGACCAGGCGACCGGCCAGACCCACGAGCTGCGCGCCGACGACGTGGTGCTGGCGCTGGGCCACAGTTCGCGCGACACCTTTGCCATGCTGCATGAACGCGGCGTGCACGTCGAGGCCAAGCCTTTTTCCATCGGTTTCCGGGTCGAGCATCCGCAGGGCCTGATCGACCGCGCCCGCTGGGGCCGCCACGCGGGCGACCCATCGCTGGGCGCGGCCGAATACAAGCTGGTGCACCACGCCAGCAACGGCCGGTCGGTGTACAGCTTTTGCATGTGTCCGGGCGGTACGGTAGTCGCTGCCACATCGGAAGCCGGCCGCGTCGTGACCAACGGCATGAGCCAGTATTCGCGCAACGAGCGCAACGCCAATGCCGGCATCGTGGTGGGCATTGACCCGCGCGACTTTCCGGGCAGCCCCTTGGCCGGCATCGAGTTGCAGCGCCAGCTTGAATCGCACGCCTACGTGCTGGGCGGCGGCAACTACGAGGCGCCCGGCCAGCTGGTCGGCGATTTCGTCGCCGGGCGAGCCTCCACGGGACTGGGCGAGGTCATGCCGTCGTACCAACCTGGCGTTGCGATGGGCGACCTGTCGTCCGCCCTGCCCGGCTACGCGATTGAAGCCATGCGCGAAGCCTTTCCCGCCTTTGGCCAGAAGATCAAGGGTTTTGACCGCCACGACGCGGTGCTGACGGGCGTGGAAACGCGCACCTCGTCACCCATCAAGATGAGCCGGGGCGACGACATGCAAAGCCTGAACGTGCGCGGCCTGTACCCGGCCGGCGAAGGCGCCAGTTACGCCGGCGGCATCCTGTCGGCCGGCGTCGATGGCATCAAGGTGGCCGAGGCGGTGGCGCGCAGCATGCTGCAAGGCGCCGAAAGTGCGCGGCTGGCCCGCGTCTGAACACCCTGCCGGAGCGGATAGGGGATACTTCGCCCTCACGGTTTCACACCGCAACGCCGGGCAACACCCGGCGCACCTTTTTTCCAGAGCGACGCCAAGGCGCCGTTCAAACCTCAACCTGACAGAAGCGATCCATGACCGAAACCCTGAACACACCGGCTGAAACCGAAGCATCTCCTGCGCCTGCTGAAGCGACAACGCCGCCCCAACGCCAGGGCCGGCAAGGCGGTCGCGGCCGGGCACCGGCAAAGCCTCAAAACCAGGCCCGCGCGCCGCGCGAAGTGCATCCGGTCCTGAAACAGCTGTTTGATCTGTACCCGAAGATGTTCGGTGCGCAGTTTCTGCCGCTCAAGCTGGGCGTGTACCAGGACTTGCTGGCGCTGCACCCAGAACTGTTCAAGCGCGAAGACCTGAAGGTCGCGCTGGGCCTGCACGCCCGCTCCACCCGCTACTTGGAGAGCGTCGCCGCCGGCCATGCGCGCCACAACCTGCAGGGCGAGCCGGTCGAGCCCGTGGCGCCCGAGCATGTCCACCACGCCATCCTGGAAGTGTTCCGCCGCCGCCAGGCGCGCTCGAACCAGGACTTGCGGCCTTATGCGCGCGCGCAGCTGATCGAGGCGATTGAAGCGTCCGGTCTGAGCCGGGAAGACTATTTGCTGTGCATTCGCCAGCAGGACGATATTTCGGTGGCCCTGCTCGACGATGCCTTTGCCGAACTGGCCGCGCAAGCCGCCAAGCGCGACGCGCTGCGCAAGATGTTCGAAGCCAGCGGCAAGACCGTCGCCGAGTTCTCCGACATGTACGGCATGAACCCCGATGAAGTGGCCCGGACGCTGGAACTGTCGCGTGTTGCGCAAGCGGCGCAAGCCGTTGCAGCGCCAGCAGAAGCAGAGGCCAGCGCGCAGGAAGCCGCACCGCCAGCCGAATCCACCGACGAACCCATTCCAGCCAACAAGCCTGAAGCCCCTTGAGAAAAAGCCGGCACGTCAAGCCGGCTATGGGATGAAGCAACAAAAAAGGCCAGGACTTTTGAAAAGTCCTGGCCTTGCCACTTATTTGCTACTGATTCAATAGCTGCTTTCGCCCGTGGATACTGCGCAAACAGCCTTTTTTACTTAAATCAAGCGCTTCTCGACGCTCAGCCTTGCGCGTTTTGCAGCGCCGCGATGCGCTCTTCAATCGGCGGATGCGTGGCAAACAGCTTGCCCATGCCGCCGGTGATGCCCATGGCTTCCACGGCCTTGGGCAGCTCGCCCGGCTGCATGCCGCCCAGGCGGGCCAGCGCATTCATCATCGGCTGCCTGCGGCCCATCAGTTGCGCAGCGCCGGCGTCGGCGCGGAACTCGCGGTGGCGCGAAAACCAGGCAACCACGATGGCGGCGGCAAAGCCCAGCACGATGTCGAGCACGATGGTGCTGACGTAGTAACCGATGCCGGGGCCGGAGTTGTTGCTATCGCCCTTGCGCAAAAAGCTGTCCACCGCGTAGCCGATCACGCGCGACAAAAACACCACGAAGGTGTTCATCACGCCCTGGATCAAGGTCATGGTGACCATGTCGCCATTGGCGATGTGGGCAATTTCGTGGGCGATCACCGCCTCGATTTCTTCCTTGGTCATGCCCTGCAGCAGCCCGGTGGTCACGGCCACCAGTGACGAGTTCTTGAACGCGCCGGTGGCAAAAGCGTTGGGAGCGCCTTCAAAGATGCCAACTTCGGGCATGCCGATCTGGGCTTTTTCAGCCAGCTTGCGCACCGTCTCGACAATCCAGGCTTCATCGGCATTCTGGGGGCCTTCGGCGCCGTTGATCACGCGCACACCGGCGCTCCATTTGGCGACGGGCTTGCTGATGAGCAGCGAAATGATGGCGCCGCCAAAACCGATGACCAGCGCAAAGCCGAGCAGCATCGGCAGGTTCAGGCCATTGGGCGTCAGGAAGCGGTTCACGCCAAGCAGGCTCGCCACGATGCCCAACACGGCCACGACGGCAACGTTGGTCAGGATAAACAAAAGGATGCGTTTCATGGATTCTCCGGAAGGCGTTGAATAAAGGCAGGGGGCAAGAAAGAGCACCACGGGTAGATGCCCGAATTGTGCATATCTCGGCAGGAAATGGGGATTTTTCAGCCCAAATCAAGTTTTTCCGTATGGAATATGGCCCGGTTCAGACCCAGACTTTTCTGAATCTTTTCCTGATTGGGCGGGCGAAAAACCGAACGGTCATCATAAAAGGAAAAGTCCTCATTGCTGGGCCACCAGCCGGGCACGCCGAGCACCGGCAAGGGCAAAAAAGGCTTGCCCGCGAGCTTGGCAGCGCTCAGGTCACCGGCCACCCAGGCATCAAGCGCTGCTATTGAATCGATAGCTGGTTGTGCCCGGTAGATATGTGCGGTGATCGGTTTTCGTGCAAAACAGAGCTTTTCCAGCAGCGCATGGCCGAAAAGCACCAGCTGCGCGTCTTTCCACAGCGGGCGCAGGCCGACAAACAGGCGCTGCCAGTCGCGCGCCTCCAGCGCGTCCCAGAGCGGCGGCGGCGCCAGCAGGAAGGCGGCGTTCTCGTCAAAAACCGTCAGCGCGTCGCGCACGGGGCCACGCAACGCAGTCACGCCGGCGGCGGCAATTTCGGCGGCCTGAAGCTGGTTGAGCCGCTTCTTGGTGTCGGGAAAGCGCATCCAGCACAGGCCGTTGAAAAAATCGTGCAGGTTGTCGCGGGTGGGCACGGCGCCGCGCTCGAAAATGAACTGCTCGTAAGCCATGCCGGGCGGCAAGGCCGACTGCGGCACGAAGCTGACGGGCGCGCGGCCCAGCGCGTTGAGCGCCTGTGCCACCGTGGCGCCTGACAGGATTTGAGCTTGCACCAATTGGCCAGTGGAACGCCAGCCGCCAAGCCAGCCGGGATGCCAGTCGATACCAGCCAGTGCTTGTGCAGGCAGCGGCGTCAGCGGGAACGGAACGGCCTCATTTTCGGGCAAGGCGCTCATTCAGCCAACAGTTTCCACGGCAGGCTTTCCCCCGAGCGCAGCGGCTTGAGTTCGGCCTCGCCGAAGGCAAAGCTCACCGGCGGCGTCCAGCTTTCCTTGACCAGCGTGACCGTGCCCGCATTGCGCGGCAGGCCGTAGAAATCGGCGCCGTTGAAGCTGGCAAAGGCTTCGAGCTGCCCCAAGGCGCCGGCCGCGTCAAACGCTTCTGCGTACAGCTCCATCGCCGCGTGGGCGGTGTAGCAGCCCGCGCAGCCGGTGGCGTGCTCTTTCAGGTGCGCCGGATGCGGCGCGCTGTCGGTCCCTAGAAAAAAGCGCGCATTTCCGGACGTGGCAGCCTCAACCAGCGCCAGCCGGTGCGTTTCGCGCTTCAGCACCGGCAGGCAGTAGTAATGCGGGCGGATGCCGCCGGTGAAGATCGCGTTGCGGTTGTACAGCAGGTGGTGGGCGGTGATCGTGGCGCCGAGAAAACGGTCAGCCCCGGCCACATACTGCGCGGCTTCCTTGGTCGTGATGTGCTCGAAAACGATCTTGAGTTCCGGAAAATCGCGGCGCAGCGGTTCAAGCTGGGTGTCGATGAACACCGCTTCTCGGTCGAACAGGTCGATGTCGGGCGAGGTCACTTCGCCATGCACCAGCAGCAGCAAGCCTTCGCGCTGCATCGCTTCGAGCGTGGCGTAGGCCTTGCGCAGGTCGGTCACGCCGGCGTCGCTGTTGGTGGTGGCGCCGGCCGGGTAGAGCTTGATGGCGATCACGCCGGCGTCCTTGGCGCGCTTGATTTCGTCGGGCGGCAGGTTGTCGGTCAGGTACAGCGTCATCAGCGGCTCGAAGGCCACGCCCTCGGGCACGGCGGCCTCGATACGCGCCTTGTAGGCCAGCGCCTGCGCGGCGGTGGTCACCGGCGGGCGCAGGTTGGGCATGATGATGGCGCGGCCGAACTGCGCGGCGGTGTGCGGCACGACGGTGAGCAGGGCTTCGCCGTCGCGCACATGCAGGTGCCAGTCGTCGGGCCGGGTGATCGTGAGCGAGGTGGCAGGAGTGAGGGTGGCTGAAGTCATGCGCTGAATTGTCGCACCGGCCCTTCCCCGGACGGCTGCAGGACCGCATGAAAAAAGCCCCTGCGCGAGGGGCTTTTCAAGTCGGCAGACGGATTGATCAGTGCGACAGGATCTTGTTCAAGAAGTCCTTGGTGCGCTCCTGACGGTTTTCCGGATGGCTGAAAAACTCCTCTTTTGAACAGTCTTCCAGGATTTTCCCGCCGACATCCATGAAGATTACGCGGCTGCCGACCTTCTTGGCAAAACCCATTTCGTGGGTGACGACCATCATGGTCATGCCGTCGGTGGCCAGGCCCATCATGCAGTCGAGCACCTCGCCGACCATTTCGGGGTCGAGCGCCGAGGTCGGCTCGTCGAACAGCATGGCAATCGGGTCCATGCTCAGCGCCCGGGCAATCGCCACGCGCTGCTGCTGGCCGCCCGACAACTGGCCGGGAAACTTGTCCTTGTGCAGCATCAGGCCGACGCGGTCCAGGTATTTCAGGCCATGCTTCTTGGCTTCGTCGGGCTTGCGGCCCAGCACCTTGATTTGCGCCAGCGTCAGGTTCTCGGTCACGCTCAGGTGCGGAAACAGCTCGAAATTCTGGAACACCATGCCGACTCTGGAGCGCAGCTTGGGCAGGTCGGTCTTGGGTTCATGCACGGCCTGGCCATCAACAAAAATCTGGCCCTTCTGGAAAGGCTCCAGCGCGTTGATGACCTTGATCAGCGTCGATTTGCCCGAGCCCGAAGGCCCGCACACCACGACGACTTCGCCTTTTTCAATGCGGGTGCTGCAGTTGTTCAGCACCTGCACGTCACCGTACCATTTGGAAACTTCCTTCAACTCAATCATCTTCTTCTCCAATGTTCTCTTGGGTGTTACTGCGTCGGGCAAGGCATTAGCGAATGATGGCAATCCGGCTGTTGAGCCGCTTGACCATGTAGGACAGGCTGTAGCACAGCACGAAATAAACCACAGCCGCCAGCAGGTAGGACTCTTCAGGCCGGCCGTAAATCTTGCCGGCGGTGGTGAAGCCCTTGAGCAGGTCGTAGGCGCCAATCGCATAGACCAGCGAGGTGTCCTGGAACAAGATGATGGTCTGCGTCAGCAGCACCGGCACCATGTTGCGAAAGGCCTGCGGCAGGATGATCAGCCGCATGTTCTGGCCGTAGGTCATGCCTAGCGCCCGGCCGGCGTTCACCTGGCCGCGCGAGATCGACTGGATGCCGGCGCGCACGATTTCGCTGAAATACGCCGCCTCGAAGGCGATGAAGGTGATGGTGGCCGAAAGCTCCGCGCCGATGGGCCGGCCAATCAGGGTCGGCACCAGCAGGAAGAACCACAGGATCACCATCACCAGCGGAATCGAGCGCATGCCGTTGACATAGATGGTGGCGGGAATCGCCAGCAGCTTGCTGCCCGACAGGCGCATCAACGCCAGCAGCGTGCCCAGGACGATGCCGCCCAGCGTGGCAATGACCGTCAGCTGCACGCTGAACAAAAAGCCGTTGATGACGAACTTGGACAGGATGTCCCAGCTCAGAAAGGTCAGGTCAAGTCCGAACATGTCAGTGTCCTCCACCGGTGGCGCCCACCACGACCAGGCCGGGTATCTGCATTTTCTTTTCGACCAGCGCCATCAGCCGGTTGACCGCAAAGGCGGAAATCGCATACAGCGCAGTGACGGCGATGTAGATCTCGACGCCGCGCGAGGTTTCTTCCTGCGCCTGCATGGCGAACATGGTGAGTTCGGCAATCGACACCGCAAACGCCACCGACGAATTCTTCAGCAGGTTCATCGACTCGCTGGTCAGCGGCGGCATGATGATGCGAAAAGCCATCGGCAAAATCACATAGCGGTAGGTCTGCACGGTGGTAAAGCCCAGCGCCATGCCGGCATATCGCTGGCCGCGCGGCAGGGCCTGGATGCCGGCGCGCACCTGCTCGGCGATGCGGGCCGAGGTAAAAAAGCCCAGCGCCAGCACCACCAGCACAAAACCGGGCACGTCCTTCATGGCCGGAAACATCTTGGGCACGACAAAGTACCAAAGGAAAATCTGCACCAGCAGCGGAATGTTGCGAAACAGCTCGACCCAGACATTGCCCAGCCGCACCAGCCACGGGCTGTTGGGCAGGGTGCGAAAGGTGCCCATCAGCGCGCCTACCAGCATGGCGACCACCCAGGCGGCGATGGCCACGGACAGCGTCCAGCCCCAGGCGGTCATCATCCACTCCAGGTAGGTGCGTCCGCCGCCATCGTCATTTAAAAAAACTTTCCAATCCCACGTCATGGTGACTCCTGCCTGTTGTTGCTCGCTACCTGATGAAAATTCCGCGTGTCAAACAACAAACCCCGCCAGCGCAATCGCAAGCGGGGTCTGCTGATCTTGGTGGCAGGTGTTACTTCTTGGCGTAGTCTTCCATCGGCTTGTCATTCGGCATGGCCCAGGCCGCCTTGACGCTGTCGCTGGCGGGCAGACCGACACGGGTGTTCTTTGGCGCAATCGGTTGCATGAACCACTTGTCGTAGAGCTTGGTCATCTCGCCGGTCTTGATCAGTTGACCGATCGTGTCGTCGCCGATCTTCTTCAGCGCCGCATCGTCCTTGCGCACCATGATGGCAATCGGTTCGACGCTGAGCACTTCGCCGACAACCCTGAAATCGGCCGGGTTCTTGGCGGACGCAATGTTGCCTGCCAGGATCGATCCATCCATGACAAACGCATCGGCGCGGCCCGACTCCAGCAGCAGGAAGCTGTCGGAATGGTCCTTGCCGTAGACTTCCTTGAAGTCGACGCCGGTGGCACGCTCGTTCTTGCGCAGCGTCTGCACCGAAGTGGTTCCGGTCGTGGTGGCGACGTTCTTGCCGGCGAGCTGGGCAATCGAGTTGATGCCGGAATTGGCTTTCACCGCGATACGCACTTCCTCGACAAAGGTGGTGTGCAGGAAGGCGACGTCCTTGGCGCGGGTTGCGTTGTTGGTGGTCGAGCCGCATTCGATGTCGACCGTGCCGTTTTGCACCAGCGGAATCCGGTTTTGCGACGTGACCGGCAGGTACTTGACCTCAAGCTTGCGGCCAGCCGCTTTTTCGAGGTTGGCGATGATGCGCTGGCAGATCTCGACGTGATAACCCACGTACTTGCCATCACCCAGGGTATAGGACAGTGCGCCCGAAGAATCGCGAACTCCCATGGTGACGACACCAGAAGCCTTGGCCTTGGCGACGGTATCGGTCGCCTGAGCAAAAGCTGCGCCTGAAGCGAGTAGCGCCAGGGTTAAAGCAGCGAGTTTGAGTTTCATGAGGTTTCCTTTGAATAAAACAATCAGTCTAGAGAATTCTCGGCTTGACGCGACCTAGGTTTACCCGGGCTTGTTGGACTCGGGCCGGGGCGGGGGAGACGGCAGGAAGCGGTGAAAATTCTTGTGCAGAACCAAAATGGTGCCGCTTTGAAAGAGCGACATCATATGTCAGATTACAGCAAGTTTCAGGCCACTAACAAGTGCCGGGTAAGGCCGGGGGCGGCACGGCAGCGGCTTTCGGGCTGGCCTGCGACTGCAAATAGGTCCACAAGGCCTGGACATGGGGCTTGGCGGGCGCCTTGGCGGTGGGTCGCTCGCGGTAAATCCGTACCTCCATGGTCATGCGCAGATGGCTGCCGGCGCTGACCAGCTTTTTGGCCCGAAGCTCCTTCTTGACTGCGCTCAGCGGCAGGAACGCCACGCCGTGGCCTTCGAGCGCCATCGCCTTCAGGCCCTCGGCCATGTCGGTTTCATAGACCCGGTCCAGATGAATGGCGGTGCTGGACTGCTTGAGGATCAGCTCCACGATGCGCCCAAGGTAGGCGCCCGCCGCGTAGCCCAGGTAGGGCAAGGGCTGGCCGACGCGCCCCGGCAAGCCAAACAACGGCTCGCCGGCGGCGTTGGGCCGGCAAAACGGCGCCAGCACTTCCTGGCCCAGCACCACCAGGTCATAGCGGCCCGGGTCCAGCTGGAAAGGCTGGGAATCGTGATGGTAGGAAATGAGCAGGTCGCAACTGCCCTCGGTCAGCCGCAGCACCGCGTCATGCACATTGAGCGCGATCAGCCGGCTCTTGATCGGGCGGAACTTGCCTTGCAGGCTGCTAACCCAGGCCGGGAAGAACGTGAAGGCCAGCGTGTGCGGCACGGCGAATTCAATGAAGTCCTGCCCTGCCGAGGTGTGGCTGCGCAGCATCGCCCGGGTTGACTGCAGGCTTTGGAGCATTTCCAGCGACTGGTTGTAGAGCGTCTGGCCGGCCGGTGTCAACCGCGTCGGGTAGGAGCTTCGGTCTACCAGGTCGCTGCCGGCCCAGGCTTCAAGCGCCTGGATGCGCCGCGAAAAAGCCGGCTGGGTGACATGCCGCAGTTGCGCGGAGCGGCTGAAACTGCGGGTTTCAGCAAGCGAGACAAAATCTTCCAGCCATTTGGTTTCCATGAGCGGATTATGCGGCGGGCGCCACGTCCCTGGCGCCCGCAATCGGCTGGCGCTTATTCACTCATTTTTTTATAGCTGATTGCGCCCGCCAGTAAAGCGTTAAACCCCGATTTCATCTAAAATTTTATCGCTGGCCTGCTGCTGCATGGCCCACATGTCGGCATAGCGGCCGTTGGCCGCCAGCAGCGCCTGGTGGCTGCCGCGCTCGACGATGCGGCCGGCGTCCATCACCAGGATTTCATGCGCATCGACGACCGTGGACAGCCGGTGCGCAATCACCAAGGTGGTCTTGTTCTGCGCGGCGGTGCGCAGTTCGCCCTGGATGGCGCGCTCGTTGGCCGAATCCAGCGCCGAGGTGGCTTCGTCAAAAATCACCACCGGCGGGTTTTTCAGCAGCGTGCGGGCAATCGCCACGCGCTGCTTCTCGCCGCCCGACAACTTCAGGCCGCGCTCGCCGACCATGGTGTTGTAGCCCAGCGGCGTCGAGGCGATGAAGTCGTGGATGCGCGCAGCGCGCGCGGCCTCTTCCACCTCTTCATGCGTCGCGCCGGGCTTGCCATAGGCGATGTTGTATTCGACGGTGTCGTTGAACAGCACCGTGTCCTGCGGCACGATGCCAATCGCCTGGCGCACAGACGCCTGCGTGACCTGCTTGATGTCCTGCCCGGCAATCGTGATGCGGCCCTGCTGCACGTCGTAAAAGCGGTAGAGCAGCCGCGCCAGCGTCGATTTGCCCGCGCCCGACGAGCCGACCACGGCGACGGTCTTGCCGGGCGGAATCTCGAAACTCACGTTGTGCAAAATCGGCCGGCTCGGATCATAGGCAAAGCTGACGTTCTCGAAACGCACCGCCGGCGTGGCCTCGATGCGCAGTGGCTGCGCGCCGGCCACATCGGCGATTTCGCGCTCTTTTTCCATCAGGTTGAACATTTTTTCCAGGTCGGTCAGGCTTTGCTTGATCTCGCGGTAAATCACGCCCAGGAAACCCAGCGGAATGTAGAGCTGGATCATGAAGGCGTTGACCATCACCAGGTCGCCCAGCGTCATGCGGCCATCGACCACGCCCTGCGTGGCGCGCCAGAGCATCGCCACCAGGCCAAAGGCAATGATGAGTTGCTGGCCGGCGTTGAGCATGCTCAGCGTGCGCTGGCTCTTGATGGCGGCGGCGCGGTAGCGATTGAGGTTTTCGTCGTAGCGGCCGGCTTCGAACTCTTCGTTGTTGAAGTACTTGACGGTTTCGTAATTGAGCAGCGAATCGACGGCGCGGCTGTGCGCCGACGAATCGAGCTCGTTCATGGTCTTGCGAAACTGCGTGCGCCAGTTGGTCACGATCACCGTGAAGGAGATGTAGAACACCAGCGCGATCAGCGTGATGCCGGCAAACCAGACATCGAACTTGACCGCCAGCAGGCTCAGCACCAGCGTCACCTCGATCAGCGTCGGAATGATGCTGTAGAGCGAATACGAGATCAGCGAATGCACGCCGCGCGTGCCGCGCTCGATGTCGCGCGTCATGCCGCCGGTCTGGCGCTCCAGGTGAAAGCGCAGGCTCAGCGCATGCAGATGCCGGAACACTTCGAGCGAGATGCGCCGCGCCGCGCCTTCGGTGGCCTTGGCGAACACCAGCTCGCGCAGCTCGGTGAACAGCGTGGTCGACAGCCGCAGCAGGCCGTAAGCCAGCAGCAGCGCGACCGGCACCACCAGCACAGCCTTTACATCACCAGGCTTGAAACTCATGGTGTCGACCAGGTCCTTGAGCAACAGCGGCACGCCGACGTTGGCCAGCTTGGCGCCGACCATGAAGGCTAGAGCCGCCATGGCTCGCCACTTGTATTCCCAGAGGTAGGGGAACAGTCTTTTCAGCGTGTCCCAGTCGGAACGCACAGGCACCGGCACCGCCGGGGCGCCCGCCGTCACGGCAGGCACAGGATAGGAATCAGCGGTGGAAGCTCGGGAGCGCATACGTCACAATTCAATTAGAAATTTTTCAAACCTCTGAGATTGTGCCTATGTCTTTTGAATCAAGCGCCTCCCCGGCCAATACCGCAGCCTCCACCCCAACCGGCGCCGGCCTGGACACCCGCGCCCTGCACGGCCAATTGCCGACCGACAAGGAACTGGTGCTCAAGGTGATTCCGTTGCCGCGCGACTGCAATGCCAACGGCGACATTTTCGGCGGCTGGGTGATGGCGCAGGTGGATCTGGCGGGCGCGGTGCTGCCGGCGCGCTATGTCGATGGCCGCATGGCGACCGTGGCGGTCAACCAGTTCATCTTCAAGCAGCCGGTGCGGGTCGGCGACATCTTGTCGTTCTTTGCCGCCGTGACCCGCATCGGCAATACCTCGATCACGGTGCAGGTCGAGGTGTTTGCCGAAGGCTTTCGTGCGCAGGGTCGCTACTTCAAGGTCACAGAAGCCAGCCTGACCTACGTGGCGATTGACGATGCCGGCAAGCCGCAAAAGATCGCCAAGCCTTGAATGCTATTGAATAAATAGCATGGTGCGCATGCTGAATATGCGCAAGAAGCACTTTTAGCCACAAAAACAAGTCTACCGAAGGAACTCGCATGGGTTCAGGCCCGTGACAACGGGCGGAACAAACCATCGCCTCTAAATTTTCGCCTGGCGCCGATCAGTCCTTCAGGCGCTGCGAGACGAATTCGCCTTCGTAATCGCGTGCCAGCGACAGCTTTTCGTCCTCGCCCAGCACCTTGCCGGCCAGCTGGAAGACGCTGTGCTCCTCATCTTCCAGGTGGTGGTAGATCTTGTGGTGCAGCGCTTTGGCCGCAGCCAGCCAGGCCGGCGAACTGGGATCGGTCGTTTCCAGCGCCTCGACCAGCTTGTCCATCTGGTGGTGCTCGGCAATGCCGTGGCGCGAAGGCTCCTGCGTCATGTCATGCGCGATCAGCGGCACATAGAAAAACCGCTCCTCGGCCGCCGCATGCGCGGCCAGTTCCAGCTTGAGCGCATTGAAGATCGATGCCCTCTCAAGCGTGTCACCCTGCGTCTGGATCAGGTTGTCGGCCAGTGCGCGCTGGGTCACATGGCTGATGCGCAATGCTTCGAAAATATTCATCGTTTCATTATGCGAACAGGGCCGGGGGCCGGTTGTAGGCCAAGGGCGAAAGATGGCCTGCGTTCCTGCGCGCCAGCCCCTGGTTTTTTCTGGCGCCTTAAAAAAGGTTTTCATGGAAAACTCCGGCAAACACGCTAAATTAGGCCCCATGAAAAAAATTCTGATCTTTGGCGGCACCGGCTTTGTCGGTACCCAGGTTTGCGAAAAGCTCAACCAGCTGCAATGCCATGTGACCGTGGCCACGCGCCGCCGCAGCAGCGCCCGGCACCTGCAGTTGCTGCCGCTGGTCGATGTGGCGCCCATCGACCTGCATGACGCTGCAGCGCTGGCTGCGCTGGTGGCCGGGCACGACGCGGTGGTCAACCTGGTCGCCATCCTGCACGGCTCGGAAGACGCTTTTCAAAAAGCGCATGTGCAGTGGCCGCTGACCCTGATTCGCGCCTGCAAGGCCGCCGGTGTGCGGCGGCTGGTGCACATCAGCGCGCTGGGCGCCTCGCTTGACTCGGCTTCGATGTACCAGCGCAGCAAGGCGCGCGGCGAAGCCGCCCTGCTCGGCTCGGGGCTGGACGTGACGGTGCTGCGCCCCAGCGTCATCTTTGGCGCGGACGACAAGTTCCTCAACACCTTCGCCAGCCTGCAGCAGGTGTTCCCGGTAATTCCACTGGCAGGCAGCACCGCGCGCTTCCAGCCGGTGTGGGTCGGCGACGTGGCCAGCGCCGTGGTGCACTGCCTGCAGGACAGCGCTACCATCGGCCAGGTGTATGAAGCCTGCGGCCCCGATGTCTTCACGCTGCGCCAGCTGGTGCAGCTGGCCGGCCGCTACGCCGGCATTGGCCAGGGCCGCCCGGTGATCGGACTGCCCAACGCGCTGGCGCGGGTGCAAGCCTTTTTCATGGAACTCGCGCCGGGCGACCCGGTGCTCAGCCGCGACAACCTCGACGCCATGAAGACCGACAACGTCGCCAGCGGCAAGCTGCCCGGCCTGCAGGCGCTTGGCATCACACCGGCGTCGCTGGAGGCGATAGGCCCAACCTACCTCGGCGCGCGCGGCCTGCGCAGCGGGCTGATGGCCAAACGAAAAACCTCAGGACGGTTCTGAACCTTTAACTTCCCCGGGAAACCCATGCTCAAGCTCTACGTCGGCAACAAAAATTATTCGTCCTGGTCGATGCGGCCGTGGGTGCTGCTCAGGCAGGCCGGCATTGCCTTTGAAGAAATCGTCGTGCGCTTTGATTCGTTCGACGAAGGCTCCGACTTCAGAAAGCAGATCAGCACCGTCAGCCCGGTCGGCAAGGTGCCAGTGCTCGACGACGACGGCTTGAAGGTCTGGGACACGCTGGCGATTGCCGAATACCTGGCCGAGCGTTTTCCTGAAAAAAACCTCTGGCCGCAAGGCGTTCAGGCGCGCGCCCGGGCGCGCAGCGTCTGCGCAGAAATGCACAGCGGCTTTGCCGCCCTGCGCGGCGCCTGCCCGATGAACATCGAGGCCGACCTGGCGGGCATCGGCGCGCTGGTCTGGCGCGACAAGCCCGCCGTGCGCGCCGACGTGGCGCGCCTGGTCGCCATGTGGCGCGAACTGCTGGCCGGACACGAGGGGGCCATGCTGTTCGGCGACTTCTGCGTTGCCGACGCTTTTTTCGCGCCGGTCTGCATGCGGCTCAAGGGCTATGCGCTGCCGGTGCCCGAAGACATCGCCGCCTACATCGCACGCTTGTCCGCCCTGCCCGGCGTGAAGGCCTGGATCGACGGCGCGCTGGCGGAAAACGACTTTCGCGAATTCGAGGAGCCCTACCGTCTGCGGCGCTGACATGCCGCAGATCAGGCTTCAGGCCTGCGCCTTCATCGCCCCGCGAATGTTCACGGCCGCCAGGCAGACCTGCAGCACAACCAGTGCCGGCGCGCCGGTGTGAACGCCCCAGACGATCCACAGCGCATTGCTGGCCAGAAACAGCCAGAAGCCCCAGTTGCGCTTGCCCTTGCGGTTCGACGCCACATACCAGGCCGCCACCACGGTGACCAGCATGGCCGGCCATTGCACCAGGTTCAGCATGTCCATGCGGGCCTCTTGCCTGCGGCGCCCGGCAGGCAGGGCGGCATGGTTACGGGGCGGGGGTTGTTGGGTTCAGAAAAAAGCATGACGGTCGTCCATTCCAAGGCAGCCCGGTCACACGATATGGCATGGCCCGGATGCCGACATGATTGCCGGACTGGCGGCCCGGCGGCGCTGGCGAATTTCGACAACTGCGGTAGGAAACAGGCGCTTGCGGCAGCGGGGCAACAGCCTGCGGCCGCACGCCGGCCCTGGCCTTTGTACCGGCGCTAAACTGCCGGCATGAAAATCTACATGGTCGGCGGCGCGGTGCGCGACAAATTGCTGGGCCTGCCGGTCACCGACCACGACTGGGTGGTGGTGGGCGCCACGCCCGAAGCCTTGACGGCGCAGGGCTTTTTGCCGGTCGGCAAGGACTTTCCGGTGTTTTTGCACCCGCAGACCCGCGAAGAGTACGCGCTGGCGCGCACCGAGCGCAACAGCGCGCGCGGCTACCGGGGATTCGAGGTCTATGCCGCGCCCGAAGTCACGCTGGAGCAGGATCTGGCGCGGCGCGACCTGACTATCAATTCAATAGCTGCTCCCGCCCATCCAGAAAGCGCAAGAGGCCTATTTGAGCCTGATTTTGATGCGCTCGTCGATCCCTACGGCGGCCAGCGCGATTTGCAGGCCAAAATCCTGCGCCACGTCACCGACGCCTTCCGCGAAGACCCGGTGCGCATTTTGCGACTGGCCCGGTTCGCGGCGCGGTTTGCCGACTTTTCCATCGCGCTAGAGACGCTGGCGATGATGCAGGAGATGGTGGCGGACGGCGAAGTCGATGGGCTGGTGCCCGAGCGCGTCTGGCAGGAACTGGCGCGCGGCCTGATGGAAGACAAGCCCTCGCGCATGTTTGAAGTGCTGCGGGCTTGCGGTGCTTTGGGGCACCTGCTGCCCGAAGTGGACCGGCTGTGGGGTGTGCCGCAGCGCGCCGAATACCACCCCGAAGTCGATACCGGCATCCACCTGATGATGGTGCTGGACATGGCCGCGCAACTCGGTGCCCCGCTGCCGGTGCGCTTTGCCTGCCTGGGCCACGACCTGGGCAAGGGAACGACGCCGGCTGACGTGCTGCCGCGCCACATCGGCCACGAGGAGCGCAGCGCCCGGCTGCTCAAAGGCGTGTGCCAGCGCCTGCGTGTGCCAGTCGAGTGCCGCGAGATTGCCGATGTGGTGGCGCGCGAGCACGGCAACATCCACCGCAGCGGCGACTTCAGCCCGGCCGCCGTGGTGCGCCTGCTGGAGCGCTGCGATGCGTTTCGCAAGCCGCAGCGTTTTGCCGACGTGTTGCTGGCCTGCGAATGCGATGCGCGCGGCCGGCTCGGGTTTGAACAAACGCCCTATCCGCAGCGGCCCCGGCTGCTGCAAGCGCTGGTCGCAAGCCAGGGCGTGGCAACGGACCAGGTGGCGGCCCAGGCCATGGAAGCCGGCCAGAGTGGCCCGCAAATCGGCGAGTGGATTCACCGGGCGCGGGTGGAGGCCGTCAGGCAGGATGCGGCGGCTGCTGCTGCGCCTTGAAGCGCTACGAGACGATGTAGGCCGCCGCCGCCGTCGAGAGCAGCTTGCCGTCGGCACCCAGAAATTCCATGCGCGTGCTCGCCACGCGCGAGCCCAGCCGCATCACTTCGGCGCGCAGCTCAAAGCGCTCGCCGATACCGGGGCGCAGATAGTCAACGCGCAGGTCAATCGTGCCGAGCTTGTAAAAGCGCTGCAGGCGCTGCGCCGGCGTTTCGTCCATGTGCCGCGCGCCGATGGCGGCCATCACGGCCAGCGCGCCGATCGCGTCCAGCCCGGCGCTGATCACGCCGCCATGGATGCGGTGGTGCGCCGCATGGCCGATGAGTTCGGGCCGCATGTCGATGCACCCGATGACGCGGTCGGCCTTGATCGATGCGATCTTCAAGCCCAGCAGCTGGTTGAAGACGATTTGTTCCTCGAAGATGGCCTTAAGTCCGGCGAGGAACTCCTCTTCGAACTCGGGCACGGGCGCGGGATGGATCAGGTGTTTGGTCATGGCCTGCATTGTCGGCGAGCCCATGCCCGATCGCGGTAGCCCACCAGATCATCCGGCCGGGCAATTTTCCCGGTCGCCAATAAAAAAAACGGCACCCGAAGGTGCCGTCATATGCTGCCAGGGCCTTGAAGCCCCTGGCGTCCGATCAGTGCTTACTCGGCTTTCTGGGCAGCAGTAGACAAGGCGGAGATGTTGGATTCGACCATTTGCGCGGCCTGCTTGGCGCTCTTCTGGGCGGTTTCCACGGCATTGTTGCCGGCTGTCATGGCGGACTTGATGACGGCCACGGCGGCTTCGGAACCGGCCGGTGCATTCTTCAGCGAGGTTTCCAGCAGTTCCGTGACGGTTTTTTGCGATTCAGCGCTGGTCGATTCGAAAACCTTGGTGAAATCGGCGCTGCTGCCGGAGACGATGTCATACAGGTGGCGGCTGTAGGAAGCGGCTTTTTCAGCCATCGGCTTGGCCAGGCTTGACTGCAGGGTCATCAGCTCTTGGGCATCCTTGACTTCGGTCAGGGCTTGCAGGTGGCTGATGGACTCGCCGAGCAGGGCTTTGGAAGCGGCCATGTTCAACTCGATCAGCTTTTCAAAGCTGGCGAATGCTTTTTCCGACAAGCCGGCAAAGGCTTCGACATTGGATTTCTGAGTGGCGATCAGCTGGTCGTTGGTGAAGTTCATGGTAGCTCCTTGGGGTTGCGGTTGAAAAAATGTTGCAGTGCAGCAATTACACCACCACCAATCCAGGATTGCAAGAAAGCCCCATCATTACGCTTGGATTTAGGTGGAAACCCCCATTTTTATGGCTGACTCCTCTTTTGGCGCCGACGTGGGTAGCCGCATCATCGAGCGGTGGCTTGCACTGCCACGGTCCTCGCAAGGTGACACGCTATAGTGATTCAATGACTGCAGGCGCGCTTTTCCTACTCCTTGACGTCTTGAAGCTTGCCGTCCGGCAGACGTCCGAACCTGGCCAGAATCGTTCCGTGACAGGCCATGCTGCATGAGTTCCTGAGTCAGTGGGGACTGACGGTGCATGGCCTGGTGACGCTGGCAGGCCTGGCGATCTACGTCATCGCCTCGCATGCCCGGCGCCAGCGCAGGCACCCCTCGGCCGCCATCGCCTGGGTCGTGTCACTCGCGCTGATGCCTTACCTGGCACTGCCGCTGTACCTGTTGTTTGGCAGCCGCAAGGTAACGCGCGGCCCGCTACCGCACTACACGCCCGTCCTGCCGGTCAACGGCCCCCCTTCAAATGCGCCGGCGTACCGGTTCCAGCAGCTTTCCGCCGCCATGGGCCTTGCGCGCGCTGCGCCGTACGAGCAGCTGGCCATTCACCAGGACGGCAGGGAAGCGCTGGCCGCGCTTCGCAGCGTGCTGCTGCAAGCCAGGGAAACGCTCGACGTTTGCACCTTCCTTCTGGGACGCGATGCCCTGGGTCGGGAAGTTGGCGAACTGCTGATGCGCCAGGCGCGCAGCGGCGTGCGCGTCCGCCTGCTGGTGGACGGCATTGGCGTGTACCTGGGCGGACGGCCCGACCTGAAGCCGCTGTCGGCTGCCGGCGTGCAGGTGGCGCTGTTCGTCTCGCCTTTTCGCTCGCCGCTCCCCGGCCGCACCAACCTGCGCAATCACCGCAAGATGGTGATTGCCGATGGCCGGCGCATGTGGACCGGGGGGCGCAATCTGGCGGCCGAATACTTTACCGGCGACGCGGCCAGCCAGCCGCCCAAAGCACCCTGGATCGACCTGAGCTTTGACTTTCGCGGCGACCTGGCGCGACAGTCGCAGCAGCGCTTTGACCAGGACTGGGCCTTTGCCACGCAGGCGGCGCTGCCGGCACTGCCACTGCCCGCATTTGCCGAGCCGGCCTCCGACGTGGCGGGCGCACAGCTGATTGCCAGCGGCCCCGACCAGGCAGAAGACACGCTGTATTCGCTGCTGATCGCCAGTTGCTTCACGGCGCGCAGCCGCATCCTGATCATCACGCCCTACTTCGTGCCCGATGCCACGCTGCTGCTGGCGCTGACGCTGGCCGCCCGGCGCGGCGTGGCCGTTGACCTGGTGCTGCCGCGCCATTCCAACCACCGGCTGACCGATCTGGCGCGGCCAGCTGCCCTGCGCGAGATGGCAGCGGCAGGCGCCAGCGTCTGGCTGGTCGATGAAATGGTCCATGCCAAAGCCGTCGTCATCGACACCGAGCTGGCGCTGGCCGGATCGGCCAACCTGGATGAGCGCAGCCTGTTCCTGAATTACGAATTGATGATCGCCTTTTTCAGGCCCGCCGACGTGCATCGCTTTGCCTGCTGGATCGAGCAGCAGCGCGCCACGGCCAGGCGGTACCAGGCAAAAGCACCCAGTCCGTTGGTCGTGTTTTCAGAAGGCCTGATCCGCTGGCTGGCGTTTCAGCTCTGAGCGGCGCTTTTGCGCAGCAAAGGCTTTGCCCGGTCAGTTCTCTCACCTGATGTTCAACGGTGCGAATGACTTCACCAGATCATCCAGCGCCTTCAGCTGCGCAAGAAAAGGCTCCAGCTGGTCCAGTGGCAAGGCACTCGGACCGTCGCACTTGGCATGGTCAGGATCAGGATGCGCTTCCAGAAACAGGCCCGCCAGGCCCACCGCCAGGCCGGAGCGGGCCAGGTCGGCCACCTGCTGGCGACGCCCGCCGGACGCCGCGCCCCCGGGGTCGCGCTGCTGCAATGCGTGCGTGACATCAAAAATGATCGGCAAGTCATTGCAAACCTTTTTCATCACGCCAAAGCCCAGCATGTCCACCACCAGGTTGTCGTAGCCAAAGCAGGTGCCACGGTCGCACAAAATCAACTGGTCGTTGCCGGCTTCCCTGAACTTTTCGACAATATTGGCCACTTGGCTGGGGCTGAGGAACTGCGGCTTCTTGATGTTGATCACCCGGCCGGTCTTGGCCAAGGCCACCACCAGGTCGGTTTGACGCGCCAGAAAGGCAGGCAGTTGCAGCACATCGACCACCTCGGCCACCGGCGCGGCCTGCCAGGTTTCGTGCACATCGGTAATCAGCGGAACACCGAATTCAGCCTTCACCGCTTCAAAAATCCGCAGGCCTTCTTCGAGTCCGGGACCACGGTAGGAATGGATGGACGAGCGGTTCGCCTTGTCAAAGCTGGCCTTGAAGACATAGGGAATGCCTAGCTTTTGGGTGACGCGGACATATTCTGCGCAGGCACGCAAAGCCAGATCGCGCGATTCGAGGACGTTGATGCCGCCGAACAGCACGAAGCTGCCCGAGTTGCTGACGTTAATGTTGTTATTGATGGTGATCAAGTAATTCTCCAGCCCGTTAAATTCTTCCAATGTGGTTCCTTGAACTTATTCAATAAACCCAGCTTTCCGAGCATTGCATAAATTCCCGGCAAGGATGTCCGGTCTCCTCATTCGCGCCCGTCAGGCACTTTACGCCAGCTGCGGCGCTTGGTTTCCCGTTCATGGGCGCGGCGACCAATGCAAAAACGCCGAGTTCGTTGCTATCGCCAAGCTGTATTGGGCGAAATCGACCTATCCCGCGATGGAACTTTAGAGGCTTGAGCCGCTGGCTGTCGTTGTAGCTTTGCGACGCCTACAGCAAATTTTCACTTTTCCAAAAAAGTCCGAATTAAAGTCCACAAAATTTTTGCAACCATTTCATCAAAAGATTCAAAATCACAGGGCATTTAGTCCGTATAGTCCCGCCACGGTTCAGTGCGCCCCTAGCCGTTCGTAGAAATGCAAACGGCTAAAGGCGTGCAAAGCGCATCCAACGCGTGAAGCAACCCTGCAGACATTCAACCTTCCAGGAGACATTTCATGATTTGGCAACAGATATACGACCCTTTCGGCAACATGTACCTATCCACCTTACTAGCCGCCATACCGGTGGTGGTGATGCTGGTGGCGCTGGGCTTTTTGCACATCAAGGCGCACATAGCGGCCGGCCTTGGACTGATTGCCGCCGTTGCTGTGGCGGTGTTTGCCTATGGCATGCCGATGGACATGGCGGGCCGGGCGGCTGTCTATGGTGGTTTCACCGGCCTGCTGCCGATTGGCTGGATCGTGCTGAACATCATCTTTTTGCAGCAGCTGGCCGAACAAAATGGCAGCTTCAAGATACTGCAGGATTCGCTCTCGGGCATCACGGCGGATCGCCGACTGCAGTTGCTGCTGATCGCCTTTTGCTTTGGCGCTTTCTTTGAAGGCGCGGCCGGCTTCGGCACGCCCGTGGCGGTCACGGCCGGCATCCTGATCGGCCTGGGCTTTTCGCCGCTGGCCGCATCGGGCCTTTCCTTGATTGCCAACACCGCGCCGGTCGCCTTTGGCGCGCTGGGCACGCCGGTCATCACACTGGCCAAGGTGCACGGCTACGACCTGATGGAAGTCACCGCCATGATCGGCCGCCAGCTGCCATTCTTCTCGCTGCTGGTGCCGTTCTGGTTGATCTGGGCTTTTGCCGGTCGCAAGGCGATGATGGAAATCTGGCCGGCCATTTTGGTGACCGGCCTGTCGTTCGCGATTCCGCAGTTCCTGGTCAGCAATTTTATCGGGCCCGAACTGGTGGACATCATTGCCGCTATCGTTTCCATGGTTTCCCTGGTGCTGTTTCTGCGCGTCTGGCAGCCCAAGACCATCTGGACCTCGCCGTCGATCAAGGGCCATGACATCAGCGCGCATGAAGCCAAGCCGCAGGGCCCCGTGGTGGTGCATGACCGCGCCGCGCTGATCCGCGCCTGGACGCCCTGGGTGATCTTGTCGGTGTTTGTCTTCATCTGGGGACTGCCGCCCGTCAAGGCCTGGCTCAACGGCATCTTCGCGCCGTCGTTTCCCATGACCGGACTGCACAACCTGATCGAGAAAGTGCCGCCCGTGGTGCCCGTGCCGCACAAGGAAACGGCCGTTTATGTGCTCAACCTGCTGTCAGCCACCGGCACCGGCATCTTGCTGTCGGCCATCATCAGCGCGCTGATCATGAAGTACAACCCGATTGAAATCGTCAAGGTCTTTTTCCGCACCTTCTGGCTGGTGCGCTATTCGCTGGTCACCATTGTGCTGATGCTGGCACTGGGCACGCTGACCCGCTACTCGGGCACCGACACCACGCTCGGCCTGGCCTTTGCCAACAGCGGCGTGTTCTACCCCTTCTTCGGCACGCTGATGGGCTGGATCGGCGTGGCCATGACCGGTTCGGACACCGCGTCCAACGTGCTGTTTGGCGGCATGCAGAAAGTGGCGGCCGAGCAGCTGGGCCTGTCGGCCAACCTGATGGGCGCGGCCAACAGCTCGGGTGGCGTGATGGGCAAGATGATCGACGCGCAGTCCATCGTCGTCGCCTCGACCGCCACCAAGTGGTTTAACCACGAAGGCGACATCCTGCGCTATGTGTTTTTCCATTCCGTCGTGCTGGCCTGCCTGGTCGGCGGCCTGGTGACGCTGCAGGCGTATGTGTGGCCGTTCACGCTGATGGTGGTGCACTGATCGCTGACAGCGATCCAAGCGTTTGAGGGGTGCGCTGAGCACGGCACCTCTCAATAAAAAAGCCGCTGTCAGCAACTGACAGCGGCTTTTTTTATTCGCTACGCAGCGCCCGCTGCTATTAATAAAGTAGCTATAGGCGCCCGTACCGCTTGCGCAAACAGCTATTTTTACTTGAAACCGGGCGCGAAACGGCTCAGAGTGCCGAGAAATCCGGCTTGCGCTTTTCCATGAAGGCGGTGAACGCCTCGCGCGCGGCGGGCTCCTGCAGCATTCGGCCAAAACTCGCGCCCTCTTCGGCCATGCGCTCGGCCACCATGCCGGCATTGCCTTTTTTCATCAGCCGCTTGGTTTCCATCAGCGACGTCAGCGGCTTGGCGGCCAGCTTGAGTGCCTGCCGTTGCGCCAGGGCGTTGGCTTCGGCGGGTGGCACGATGCGGTTGATCAGGCCCATGTCCAGCGCCGTCTCGGCCATGAAGGGCTCGCCCAGCAGCAGTGCCTCGGCAGCGCGCGGATAGCCCATCAGCTGCGCTGCCAGAAAGCTCGACGCCGCCTCGGGGCACAGGCCCAGGTTGACGAAGGGCATGGAAAACGCCGCATTGTCACCGGCATAGACCAGGTCGCAATGCAGCAGCATGGTGGTGCCAATGCCGACCGCCGGGCCGCACACGCTGGCGACGATGGGCTTGGGAAAGCTGCTGATGCCACGCAGGAAACGAAACACCGGCGCGTCCGCGGTGGACGGCGGCTTGTTCAGGAAGTCGCCAATGTCGTTGCCGGCCGAAAAGATCGTTTCATGGCCCTGGATGACCACGGCGCGAACCGCCGCGTCATGGTTGGCTGAATCCAGCGCATCGGCCAGCGCATCGTACATGGCGGCGGTGATGGAGTTTTTGCGTTCCACGCGGTTGAGCGTGATCGTCATCACGCCGGCATCGACATGGGTCAGGATTTCCGGAGGGGTCTGGATGGTATTGGTCATAAGCGTAGAGGATAAAGGATGCGTCCCGGTTTAGACGCGCTCGAAAATGCCAGCGGCGCCCTGCCCCATGCCGACACACATCGTCACCATGCCGTATTTCAGCTGGTGACGGTGCAGCGCATGGATCACCGTGGCGGCGCGAATCGCCCCGGTGGCGCCCAGCGGATGGCCCAGCGCAATCGCGCCGCCCATCGGGTTGACCTTGGCCGGGTCCAGACCCAGCGTGTTCATGACCGCCAGCGACTGCGCGGCAAAGGCTTCGTTCAGCTCGAACCAGTCGATGTCGTTTTGGCTCAAACCCGCGTAACGCAGCGCTGCGGGAATCGCCTCGATCGGGCCGATGCCCATGATTTCGGGCGGCACGCCCTTGGCCGCATAGCTGACAAAGCGCGCCAGCGGCTTGAGGCCGAACTGCTTGACCGCTTTTTCGCTGGCCAGGATCAAGGCACCGGCGCCGTCCGAGGTTTGCGAGCTGTTGCCGGCCGTGACCGAGCCGCGCGCGGCAAACGGCGTCTTCAGTTTGGCCAGGCCTTCGAGCGTGGTGTCGGGGCGCGCGCCTTCGTCCAGGCTGACGGTGCGGCGGGTGGCGATGACTTCGCCGGTTTCCAGGTTAGCTGTGCGGTCGGTGACTTCGACCGGCGTGATCTCGGCGCTGAATTCGCCGGCTTGCTGCGCCTTGAGCGCCTTCATGTGCGATTCGTAGGCGAACTGGTCCTGCGCCTGGCGCGAGACTTTCCATTGCTGCGCGACCTTCTCGGCGGTCAGGCCCATGCCGTAGGCAATGCCGACGTTCTCGTCGTTGGCGAACATGGCCGGCGACAGCGACGGCGAATTGCCCGACATCGGCACCATGCTCATGCTCTCAACGCCGGCGGCAAACATCACATCGGCCTCGCCGACGCGGATGCGGTCGGCGGCCATCTGGATGGCCGACAGGCCCGAAGCGCAAAAGCGGTTGACGGTGATGCCGCCCACGCTGGTCGGCAGGCCGGCGAGCACCGCGCCGATGCGTGCGATGTTCAGGCCCTGCGGGCCTTCGGGAATAGCGCAGCCGCAGATGATGTCTTCGATGGCTTTCGGGTCGAGCGTCGGCACTTGGGCCAGCGCGGCCTTGAGGACGCTGACCAAGAGGTCGTCAGGCCGGGTATTGCGGAAAAACCCCCGGTGCGAACGCCCGATGGGCGTGCGCGTGGCGGCAACGATATAGGCTTCCTGGACTTGTTTCATATTGAATCTTTCTCGGTGAATTTTTTAAAGGCCGTTTGTTTGAATGAATAAATTCAGAGAGTGGGTGCGGGGAGGCCCCCATCCCTGCCGTCCCCCAGAGGGGGAAGGGGTAAATCGGGGAGTCGGGCGCATGCCTTTTCTTGCTCCTTCCCCCTTTGGGGGAAGGTTGGGATGGGGGCCAGCGCGCTCAATTCCATCACCCGGTTGTAAATCGCCTCAACCATCGACTGCAATTCCAAAAAAGGCAAGTTCGCAGGAAACCGCATCACGTCAAACCCTGCATTCCTGAAAAAATCGTCACGCCGTGCGTCATAAACTGCCTGAACCGCATGCTGCGAGCCATCCAGCTCAACAATCAATCGCGGTGCAAGACAAGCAAAATCCGCTACATAAGCCCCCAGCGGATGCTGACGTCTGAACTTGAACCCCAGTTGCTCACCGCGCAGCCGCTGCCACACCAGCCGCTCGCCGTCGGTCATCTCCCGGCGCAGGAATTTGGCGAACTTTCTGGCGTTGGTGCTGGCTTGGTCTTGCATGTCGTGGAACCCCCATCCCGGCCTTCCCCCAGCGGGGGAAGGAGGAATACAAGTCAGTTACGCACCGGCTTGCCGGTGCTCATCATGCCCATGATGCGGTCCTGCGTTTTCGGGTGCTCCAGCAGCGCGCAAAACGCCTTGCGCTCCAGTGTCATCACATATTCCTCGCTGACCAGCGTGCCGGCATCGACATCGCCGCCGCAGACCACATTGGCGATCAGGCTGGCGATGTGGAAGTCGTGGGCGCTGATAAAGCCGCCGTCGCGCATATTGACCAGCTGGCCTTTGATGGTCGCGATGCCGTTGCGGCCCGCCACCGGGAACAGCCGGCGCAGCGGCGCACGGTAGCCAGAGGTGCAGAGCGCACGCGCTTCGTTCAGCGCGACGAACAGCAGCTCGTCCTTGTTCGGCACGATGACATCGCTGTCGAGCAAATAGCCCAGCTTGCGGCTTTCCAGCGCGCTGGTGCCGACCGTGGCCATGGCGGCTGCGGTGAAGCCCTCCAGCAGGAAAGGCAGCACATCCTTGTTGCTCGATTTGCTGGCGTTTTCAGCGGCGCGGCGTGCAATATAGGTCAGACCGCCGGCGCCGGGCACCAGACCCACGCCGACTTCGACCAGGCCGATATAGCTTTCCATCGCCGCCACGCGTTTGGCTGAATACACCGCCATTTCGCAGCCGCCGCCCAGCGCCAGGCCACGAATGGCCGACACCACTGGAACCGACGCATAGCGCAGCTTGAGCATCACGGCCTGCATCTCGGCCTCCGCACCTTCCACGGCCGATACGCCGGCCATCATGAAGGCGGGCAGCATGGCCTGCAGGTCGGCACCAGCCGAGAACATCGCGTGGTTGGACCAGATCACCAGGCCCTTGTAGCTTTTCTCGGCCAGGTCCACACCCAGCGCCAGGCCTTCGGCCACATCGGGACTGATGGCGTGCATCTTGGTCTTGATACTGGCGATCAGCACGTCGCTCTGGTCGCCATCCAGTGTCCAGAGGCGAATCGCATCGTCCTCGTGCAGCGTCGTGCCGGCGGCCTCGAACGCTGGCGCCTTGGCGCCCAGCACATCTTCGGGGAAATGCTGGCGCGCATAAACCGGCAGCTGGCGGCGCGGAATGAATTTCTGGCTGGAGGCGCTCCACGAGCCTTCGGGCGTGTGCACGCCACCCGCCTTGGCCACCGGGCCATTGAACACCCAGTCGGGCAGCGGTGCGCTGCTGAGCGCCTTGCCGGCGTCGATGTCCTGCTGAATCCAGTAGGCCACCTGCAACCAGCCGGCTTCCTGCCACAGCTCGAACGGCCCCTGTTTGGCGCCAAAGCCCCAGCGCATCGCAAAGTCGATGTCGCGCGCGGTTTCGGCAATGCTGGCGAGGTGCACGGCAGCATAGTGGAACTGGTCGCGCAGCACGGCCCACAGGAAGCGCGGCTCAGCGCCTTCGGCATTGCGCAGCAGCCCCAGGCGCTCGCCGGCGGGCTTTTTGAGCATGCGGCCGACCACTTCGTCAGCCTTGGCGCCGCCGGGAACGTATTCCATGCTCTCGGGGTCCAGCCGCAGGATGTCGCGGCCTACCTTCTTGTAGAAACCGGCGCCGGTCTTCTGGCCCAGGCTCTTGGCCTCTAACAAGGCGGCGAGCACCGGCGGTGTGCCGTACATGGCGGCGAACGGGTCGGCAATTTTTCCTTCGCCCAGGTTGTCCTGCAGCGTCTTGATGACATGCGCCATCGTGTCGAGTCCAACCACGTCGGCGGTTCGGAAAGTGCCCGAGCTGGCGCGGCCCAGCTTCTTGCCGGTCAGGTCATCGACCACGTCATAGCTCAGGCCGAAAGCTTCGGCTTCCTTGATCGTCGCCAGCATGCCGGCGATGCCGACGCGGTTGGCGATGAAGTTGGGCGTGTCATGCGCGCGGATCACGCCCTTGCCCAGCGCGGTGGTCACAAAGGCTTCGAGGTCGTCGAGCACGGCGGCTTGCGTCGTCGGCGTGTTGATCAGCTCGACCAGCGCCATGTAGCGCGGCGGGTTGAAAAAATGGATGCCGCAAAAACGCGGCTTGATCGATTCGGGCAGCGCTTCGCTCAGCGTGGTGATCGACAGGCCCGAGGTGTTGCTGGCGACGATGGCGCCTTCAGCGATGAAAGGAGCGATCTTGTGATACAGGTCGGTCTTCCAGTCCATGCGCTCGGCAATCGCCTCGATGATCAGGTCGCACTCTTTCAGAACATCCATGTGTTCTTCGTAGTTGGCCTGCTGGATCAGGCTGGCGTCGTCAAGCACGCCGAGCGGCGCAGGCTTGAGCTTTTTCAGGCCCTCGATGGCCTTGCTGACGATGCCGTTCTTCGGGCCTTCCCTGGCCGGCAAGTCGAACAGCACCACCGGCACGCGGCAATTGACCAGATGGGCGGCGATTTGCGCGCCCATCACGCCGGCGCCGAGCACGGCGACTTTCTTGACTTGAAAACTTGACATGGATTTTTCTTTCTTCGAATGACGCGACGGATGCGCCGCTCGTCTGGTTTACTGAATGCGGGTCCAGGTCTGGGTCCTGCCGAACGGCCCGAACGAGCCCCGGACGTCCAGCTTTTTGCCGTCTTCGACCGGCGTCATCTTCAGCGTGTAGTTGCGGCCGTTCTCGGGGTCCAGAATCTTGCCGCCCTCCCACACTTCGCGGCCTTCGGCCTTTTTGGCACCTCGGATGATTTCAAGACCGAGCAGCTGCTGGCCCTTGCGGTCGTCGCTGCATTCGGTGCAAACGTCCTCTGGCTTGGCCGTCTTGAGCAGACGCTTTTCGATTTTTCCGCTCAGCACCCCGGCCGTCTCGGCAATCCGGACTTCGGCCTTGGCCTCGCCGGTCTTCTCATCGAAACTGCGCCACAGGCCCAGCGGCGTGCTCTGGGCCATCGCGGACCCGAAAGCAGCTCCTAAAACAATAGCTAGCAGTGCACGGTACATAGGCGCTCCAGCAGTAAAACGTTAATAAATCAGGCCAACGCTGCGTCGGTGTCCATCAGCGAGCGGCTGCCGCTGCGCGCGGTGCGCATCAAGGTGGCGGTCTCTGGGAACAGCTTGGCGAAGTAAAAGCGCGCGGTCTGCACCTTGGCCAGGTAGAACGGGTCGGCATTGCCGGCGGCGATTTCGCGCAGCGCGGTTTGCGCCATGCGCGCCCAGAAGTAGCCAAACACCAGGTGACC
Organism: Polaromonas sp. DSP2-3-2b2; assembly: GCF_049895905.1. Classification (NCBI taxonomy): domain Bacteria; kingdom Pseudomonadati; phylum Pseudomonadota; class Betaproteobacteria; order Burkholderiales; family Comamonadaceae; genus Polaromonas; species Polaromonas sp. DSP2-3-2b2. The sequence goes on from NZ_JAFCTH010000009.1 coordinate 81,831, forward strand.
GGCCACGCGCAGGTAATCGACAGCGGCTGCGCCCACTTCGTCGGGATTTTGGAAACCCTTGAAGCCCAGTTCGGTGGTGAACTTGGTCATCTGGTCAGCCAGGTAGGCCAGTGGGTTGATGAACTCGGCCATCTTCTCGTTGACGCCTTCCTCGGCAATCAGCGCGCCGATCAGCTTGCCGAACTTCTTCAGCGTCGCGCCGTTGTTGCCCAGAATTTTGCGGCCCAGCAGGTCGAGCGACTGGATGGTGTTGGTGCCTTCGTAGATCATGTTGATGCGGTTGTCGCGCACCAGTTGCTCCATGCCCCATTCCTTGACATAGCCGTGGCCGCCGAACACCTGCATGCAGGCGTTGGTGGCGATGTGGCCGTTGTCGGTCAAAAAGGCTTTGACGATGGGCGTGAGCAACGCGACGATCTCGCCTGAATCCTTGCGCACCTTTTCGTCGGGGTGGTGCAGTTCCTTGTCGAGCAGCAGCGTGCAATAAACCGCCAGCGCGCGGCCGCCCTCGGCATAGGCCTTGGCAGTCAGCAGCATCTTGCGCACGTCGGGATGCACGATGATCGGATCAGCCGGCTTGTCTTTCGCCTTGACGCCCGAGAGCGAACGCATCTGGATGCGGTCCTTGGCATAGGCCAGCGCATTCTGGTAGGCCACTTCGGTCAGGCCCAGCGACTGGTTGCCCACGCCCAGGCGGGCTGCGTTCATCATCACGAACATAGCGGCCAGGCCCTTGTTGGGCGCGCCGACCATGGTGCCCACGGCGTCTTCCATCACGATTTGCGCGGTGGCGTTGCCATGGATGCCCATCTTGTGCTCCAGGCTGCCGCACCAGATGCCGTTGCGCGAACCGATGGAGCCGTCTTCATTGACATTGAATTTCGGCACGATGAACAGGCTGATGCCCTTGCTGCCCTGCGGCGCATCCGGCAGGCGCGCCAGCACCAGGTGCAGGATGTTCGGGGTCATGTCGTGCTCGCCGGCGCTGATGAAAATCTTGTTGCCGGTCAGCTTGTAGGTGCCATCTGGCTGCGGTTCGGCCTTGGTGCGCAGCATCCCGAGGTCGGTGCCGCAATGCGGCTCGGTCAGGCACATGGTGCCGGTCCATTCGCCGCTGACCAGCTTGGGCAAATACAGCTTTTTCTGCGCGTCGGTGCCATGCGCATGCAGCGCCTCGTAGGCGCCGTGCGACAGGCCGGGGTACATGGTCCAGGCCTGGTTGGCCGAATTCATCATCTCGTAGAAGCACTGATTGACGACAAAAGGCAGACCCTGGCCGCCGTACGCGGGGTCGCAGCTCAGCGCCGCCCAGCCGCCTTCGACATACTGGGCATAGGCTTCCTTGAAGCCTTTGGGCGGCGTGACTTCATGCGTGGTCTTGTCGAGTGTGCACCCCTCTTCGTCGCCGCTGATGTTGAGCGGAAAAGTCACCTCGACCGCGAACTTTCCACCCTCTTCCAGCACGGCGTTGATGGTGTCGGCGTCGATATCGGCATGCGGCGGCAAGACCTTCAGCTCGTCGGTGACCTTGAGCACTTCGTGCATGACGAACTGCATGTCGCGAAGGGGGGGGTTGTACTGGGGCATGGAAATCCTTTGGCGTTAGGGGGATCAAGCGGGTTTGGAAAGAGAAGGGTTTGGCACGGCGGCGCTGCCGTAGCGCACCAGCATGCCGGCAAAGGCTGTCTTGGCCCGGGCGATGGAGCCGGGTGTCTTCAGGAAGCGGGCTTCGTAGTGCAGCGCCAGGATGAGTCCATGGATCTCGAACACCACCTGATGCGCATCGGTATCCTGGTGAAAATGGCCGGCGTCCGTCGCTTGCACCACCACGCGGTGCATGGCGGCCAGCCAGGTCCGTACCGAGTCGGCGAGTGCGTCGCGCACCGGGCCGGGCCGGTCGTCGAATTCGACAGCGCCGCTGATGTAGATGCAGCCCGAATCGATCTCCACCGACGTCCGGTTCATCCAGTTGTCGAACATCGCATGCAGGCGCGGAAGACCGCGCGGCTGGCGCAGGGCCGGAAAGAAGACCTCTTCCTCGAACCGGGCATGGTATTCACGGACGACCGAAATCTGCAGTTCCTCGCGTGAGCCGAAATGGGCGAACACGCCTGATTTGCTCATGTGCATGACCTCGGCCAGCGCGCCAATGCTCAGGCCCTCCAGGCCGATCTGCGTCGCCAGGCCCAAGGCCGCTTCCACGATGGCGGCCTTGGTCAGCTGGCCTTTGTAGGCGCTTTTGGACGCGCTCCTTGCCGGGGCGGAGCGGGCGTTTGTGACTGAAGGTGGGCTGACGGGCATGGGTCGGGGCAATCAAGGCAATAAAAGAACGGTCGTTCTATTTTGCAGTAATTTAATCGTCAGCAGTCCCTCAAGGCGCTATTTTTTAGAGTTCGGCTTCTAGGCAATGAAGGGGTTTACCCTTAACCTGGCCGGGAGAGAGAGAATTCAGCCGACCCTTCAGCGATGGTAGCCAAGGCAGACGGCAGTTTTTTTGCTATTTAATTTATAGCTACTAACGCTTGACGTGTCTGCGCAAGAGGCCTATTTGACTAAAATCTCATGATGCCGGCCGGCACGTCCTTCTCAATGCGAGCGGATCATGGTTCCATAAGCCTTGTCGGTCAGGATTTCCAGCAGCATCGCATGCGGCACCCGGCCGTCGATGATGTGGACGGCGTTCACGCCGCTTTTGGCGGCATCGAGTGCACCTTCGATCTTGGGCAGCATGCCGCCTGAAATCGTGCCGTCGGCAAACAGCGCATCGATCTCGCGCGCCGTCAGGTCGGTCAGCAGCTCTCCCGCCTTGTTCAGCACGCCCGGAATGTTGGTCAACAGCACCAGCTTTTCGGCCTTCAGCACGGTCGCCAGCTTGCCGGCCACCACATCGGCGTTGATGTTGTAGCTTTCGTTGTTTTCGCCAAAGCCGATCGGGCTGATGACCGGAATGAAGGCGTCGTCCTGCAGAGCCTTGACCACACTCGGGTCGATGCTGACGATCTCGCCAACAAAGCCGATGTCGTGCTCCTTGCTCGCATCGTCCTTGTCGAGCATGGTGAGCTTTTTCGCCCGGATCATGCCGCCGTCGCGCCCGGTCAGGCCGACCGCCTTGCCGCCGGCCTGGTTGATCAGGCCGACGATGTCTTGCTGCACTTGGCCGGCCAGCACCCATTCGACGACTTCCATGGTTTCGTCGTCGGTCACGCGCATGCCCTGGATGAAATGGCCTTTTTTGCCCAGGCGGTTGAGCGCAGTCTCGATCTGCGGGCCGCCGCCGTGCACGACCACCGGGTTCATGCCGACCAGTTTGAGCAGCACCACGTCCTCGGCAAAATCGGCCTGCAGCGCCGGGTCGGTCATGGCGTTACCGCCGTACTTGATGACCAGGGTCTTGCCGTGGAACTTGCGGATGTAAGGCAGCGCCTGGGCCAGGATCTCGGCCTTGTCACGCGGGCCGATGTGCGACAAGTCAGGGTCGGAAGAAGAAGAGGCGGGAAAGGAAGGATGGGTCATGTCATCAAGCCTGGAAGTGGTGAATCTGCAAATTGTGCCGCATGGACGTGACGACTTGGGGCGCTGGGCCCAACCGACCGGGCCAGTCCAGTAACGGCGGGTTCCCGCGCGCCCGAAACCAGCCTCAGGCGGCTTTTGCCGGAACCGCAGGACTCTGCGCAGGCTCGCCAGTACCGCAGTCTCGATGCGGACTGTAGCCATGCACCAGCCGGAGCAGGATGGCGCGCATCACCGGCTCGTGGTTGAGCGTGGCGGCATGGCGCATGTCCACCAGGATGGGCGCGAGCTCAAGCCAGGGAACAAAATCCTCATGCGCCTTCATGATCCGCTGATGCGCCGTTTTCTCGGGGTTGTCGCCAATCAGCAGTTCCTCGTAAAGCTTCTCGCCGGGGCGAAGGCCGGTGATTTTAATTTCGATGTCGCCGTCAGGATGGTGCGCATCGCGCAGGCTCAGGCCCGACAGCTGCGCCATGCGCCGGGCCAGATCGACAATCTTCAACGGGCTGCCCATGTCCAGCACGAACACGTCGCCGCCATGGGCCATGGCACCGGCCTGCAGCACCAGCTGGGCCGCCTCGGGAATCGTCATGAAATAGCGCGTGACTTCGGGATGCGTGACCGTCAGCGGGCCGCCGTCACGCAGCTGCTTACGAAACAGCGGCACCACGCTGCCGCTGCTGCCCAGCACATTGCCAAAGCGGACCATGGCAAACACGGTGCGGTTCGGGACGTCCGGACTGTAGCTGCCGTCGGGGGACACAAAGCACACCGACGGACTGGCCGCCAGCGCCTGGAGCACCAGTTCAGCCATGCGCTTGGTCGCGCCCATGACATTGGTGGGGCGAACCGCCTTGTCGGTGGAAATCAGCACGAAATGGGCCGTTCCGCTTTCCATGGCGGCGCGGGCGGCGTTCAGGGTGCCAAAGACATTGTTCAGCACGCCCTCCGACGGATTGCTCTCGACCAGCGGCACATGCTTGTAGGCTGCTGCGTGATACACCGTGGCCGGCCGGTAAAGATGAAAGATTTCTTTCAGGCGGCCAAAATTCCCGACGCTGGCCAGCAAGGGCGTCACCTCGGTTTGCAGCCCATGCTCGCTGCACAAACCCAGCAGTTCGCGGTGAATGGTGTACAGGGCAAATTCATTGAGCTCGACCAGCACCAGCCGGCGCGGTTTTTCCATCAGTATCTGGCGGCACAACTCGCTACCGATGCTGCCGCCTGCGCCGGTGACCAGCACCACCTGGTCGGCCAGGTTGCGCGCCAGCAGGGTCGAATCAGGCGGCACGGCCGGTCGGCCCAGCAGGTCTTCCACATCGAGTTCCTGAAAATCCTGGATCGTCACCCGCCCCGACGCCATATCGCCCATGCCAGGCACGGTCCGGACGTGGACCGGCAACTCCCGAAGGCTGGCGATGATTTCATTGCGCCGCACACGGTCCAGGGACGGCATGGCCAGCAGGATGTCGGTCACGCCCATGCGTTCCACCGCATCGGCCGCTTCGGCAGGCGTCATGATGTCGACGCCGTTGATGCTTCTTCCGGCCTTCGTTTTGTCATCGTCGATGAAACCCAGCAGCACGAACTGGCGGGCCACTGCCAGGGCAGAGGCGGTTTCCACGCCCGCCTCGCCAGCGCCGTAGATCAGCAAGCGCCCAACCGCATGGCGCGCCTTGCTAGACCATCCAGCCAGCCAGAACCGGGCCATGGCCCGGCTGGTGCCCACCAGCAACAGCAACAGCAGGGGCTGGATCAGGCCCAGCGTCCGTGGAACGCCCTCCCATTTAAAAAATAGCAGGGCCAGAAAAAACAGCAGCGTGTAAAGAGCAACAGCTTTGGCCGTGGTGGCCAGAGCGGCCATGCCCGTGTAGCGAAAAATGGCCCGGTACAGCCCAAAGCGCAAAAAAATCGGAATCGCCAGCAAGGGCGAAAGCAGGTAAACATATGATTGCTGCATTTGCGGCATGCTGGTTTGGTCAATTCGCAAATAAAAGGCAATCCACACTGAAACCAGCATCATCAATACGTCAAGGGCCATGACCACCAGCCGTTTGGCAGAGCGGGGCAAGGCCAGCAAAGGCTCCGTAATTACTTTATTGGAAAGCATTTCTCGTTCTTGTAGTTGGCTGCCAGCAGCCGTAAAAAATGCACAGGGTCCGTACATCAGACGTCAACAAAAGCCACCCGTTTTAGCCAAAAAAACGTGAGCCATATTTACCACTCCTTTGTCCAGACAGCCTGTAGTTTTAGTGCGTGATTCCATCGCGGCGGATGACCTTCACAAAGGTCAGCCACAAGATGCGGATATCGAGCCAGAAAGACTGCCGCTGAAGATACTCCACATCGAGCTTGACCTTGTCGGGAATGGGTAACTCATCACGTCCATTGATTTGCGCCCAGCCCGTCAGCCCCGGCACCAGTTCGTGCACACCGAGGCGAGTCCTCATTTCAACCAGGTCGTGCTGGTTGAACAGCGCAGGGCGGGGGCCGACAAAGCTCATGTCTCCAGCCAGAATGCTCCAGAGTTGAGGCAGTTCGTCCAAGCTGCTTTTGCGCAAAAAGCTGCCGATAGGCGTGAGGTAGGCGCCAGGGTCTGTCAGCAGGTGCGTGGCCACGGCCGGTGTGCCGACGCGCATGCTACGGAACTTTGGCATTTTGAAAATCTTGTTGTGGCGCCCTACCCTGTCTGACCAGTAAAGGGCCGGGCCGGGCGAGGTCAATCGCACCAATACCGCGACCAGCACTACCGGCACGGCCAGGATGAAGGCCGCCGCCAGGGCAAGCAGAAGGTCAAACATCCGTTTCATGGGGCCAACCCTTGCGCAGCCTTCTTCAATCCCTGGTCCAGGGTCAAGGGCGGTTTCCAGCCCAGCAACTGACGCGTTTTCTGAATATCCACCTGCAGCGAACCGCACAGGCGCTGGGCCATGTCCCGCTTGCCGACCAGTGCAGCCGCCTGCTCCAGCCAGCCAGCCGGCACAGGAATCAGCCGCGCCGGACGGTTCATGGCCTGGCCCATGCGGCGAAGCAGTTCCGTGGTGGAAACATCTTCGCCATCGGAGACAAGAAAAGTCTGGTTGGCTGCGGCCGGATGGGTCAGGCAGGTAATGATCAGATCGACCAAGTTGTCCAGCGCCACCAGGCTGCGCTGGTTGTGGATGGCGCCCAGCGGCAAGGGCACACCGCGCTTAAGCCAACGCATTAGTGAGCCAAAATTTCCGGGCGCATCTGGACCATATACCAGTGGAGGGCGAATGATCACCACTTCCATACCGGTATCAGCGGCAAGTGCTTGTAGTCCTACTTCAGCCTCGTGCTTGGATACTGCGTAGGGTGAATGTGGAGCGCCCCGATCCTTGTCGGTAAACGGTTGGTGAAAAGTCTCGGCACCATTAACGCCTATAGAGCTGATAAACACAAACCGCTGCACGCCAGCTGCTGCGGCCTGCGTGGCTAAATTTAAAGTGCCATGAACATTAGTCTCACGAAATTCATATAGCGGTCTTGTCGACGTATCAACTATTTGATGCGCTCGAGCGGCACAGTGGACAACATCAGATATTCCCTCAAGCGCACTTGACCAGTCATTGGCTCTGTCCAAGTTACCAACACTATGTTGCCGCACCCGATCTGACCAATGCTGGCCATTTCGACGCACAGCCACTGAGATTTCCCGAAACTCGTCTTGACTTAATAACCTTTGAACTACTGCATTCCCGACAAAGCCGGTCGCACCGGTAACAAGAGTCTTAGACATTTGCTAAAGCCATACGAAAATTACTTTCACAATCAAAAAAGACCGCAGGCGACAAATAAATAATTATCTAGCGAATTTATAAAATAGAGTTCTAATTTTTACTGGAGCAAGTCGTACTACAGAGCGGATCAAAAGATTACGACAAAACTCAGAAAAACTTAAAAATCCAATAGTCCGTTGATATTTCAAAAGACCTATTTCGCCTTTAAAAAAATCCAATCCACGACGCCCCATGAAATTAGACCCGGTCCTCATATAGAGAAGTGTCTCGGGAATATTTTCAAATTTAAACCCATTGACGATCATTAGCGACCAAAGCGCATAGTCTTCAGGGAAAACTTCAGGGTACGCGCCCACGGACATAACAGCAGTTTTTCTAAAAATAGAAACTGGATGGCTTATCGGATTACGTTTTTTCGCGAACTTCAAAATATCATCATGAGTTGACGGCAACTTTTTAAGAAAAAGAAATTCTGACATTTGCTCATCTTTTTCTTCAATCCATGCGCTGGAAACGCTGACCTCGGGATGAGCCAGCATGTACGCTACTTGACGTTCAAAGCGAAAAGGTAAACAAACGTCATCAGTATCCATGCGCGCCACAAGCTCATTTGAGCAGCATTTTAGTCCGGCATTAAGAGCGGCGGCTAATCCGCCATTTTTTTCGAGTACGACACTTTTTATCGGAAGTAAGTGCAAATATTTTTCAATCACGCCAGACAACTCGACAGTTATCTCTCCATCTTCAACCAGAACGATTTCTGAAGCCTGTTTAGTTTGGCGCGTCAAACTTTCTAAACACTCATCTAAATATGTAGCATTTTCTTTTTTATAAACAGACATCAAAACAGAAAAACTCATTTAATCTTTCAAGTTTTTATAATTTAAATTAATGCATAAAAAAACAAACTAAAACCCAATCTTACCTGTTTTTTTAGAAGCTGCATCTTTAAATGCCATACATATGTACTTTCTTCTCAACTTGCCTTCACCAACCAAGAAAGAATAAATTGGCAATTTAAACAAATTCACAAATACTCGTTTTATCCTCCAGCCAATCGGAATGTAGCCCCTGAAAAATAAATAGATTGAATTTCTAAATTGATAATAATGACGAATTGGCGCAGGCAACCCAACATCAAAACAGAATATTTTTTTATGCCCACTTCCAAGCATATGCACAATTCGTAAATTTGTATCTACAAAAACGTTGAGGCCATAACCTTTGCTGCGCCAGCACCACTCCCAGTCTACATAATCTATAAAAAGAGATTCATCTTTAGGGCCGACAACTTCAAAACTAGACCTTGGGAAAAAAAATCCGGAACTCAGAGTTTTGTCAACACGAACGATATGAGCTAAATTTTTATATCCATCATAAATATAACCATCTGCGCGTACAGCAAGCGGACCCAAACCAGCGACTGATTCGCCATTAGCGATGAGTTTAAAATAAGAATCAATAACTTTTACCACATAGTCAGGTGGAAAGCTTGAATCCTGATCAACCTCTAAGAAATATTCACACCCCTTCTCAATTGCGTATTGAATACCATGATTTTGAGCAAAAGCAATACCTTGATTTCCATCCATTGACAAACAAGTAACATTTGCAAATTTAATTGCCAGAGCTTTTATTGTCTGCTGAATAATTAAATCATCTGAATTATCACAAATCAATACCAGCCCAACCTGATAAGCATAGCTTGTCAGGTTCCTATTTAACGATTCCAAATCAGGGTTATATGTGGTAACAATAATTGAAGTACTTTGAACCGATTCAGAAATAGATTTACACTTCATAAAGCGTCTTTATTTAAAATAATTTTAGATTTCACACACAAACCAAAAACTTTGACTATGAAAAACAAAATAAAAATATCAAAAACATAGGCAAGCCCCATGGGAGGCTCAAGTAGCAAGGCCAGACCTCTTAGCCAAAAAGCAGCAACCAATGCAGAATAAAATATATTATTTTTTCCAGTCTTGGTCAATAACAAAAGTGATGAAAGCACAAAGGAAACAAAAATAACAAAAATCCAGCCAAAGCCTAACCCGAAAAACACATAAGCAAACAAGTCAAAATGGCTGGTCGGACCACCTGCAACATCAAACGACGGATAATGATACATTATAGTTTGCCGTCCCAACCCATAGTCTCCAACGTTATAACCCAGAAGTGCGCTCATCTGAGTCTCTCCTATCAATGGCGATATAAATCTTACGATTACGCTATCAACCTCCAAGTTATCAACTACATTACCAGGTAAAGAAAAATAATATTTATCTGCATTAGCCAAAACTCTAAGCAATAATCTTTCAAGTAAAACAGAATTGCCTGCCATGTAAGCAGGTCCAGCATCCTTGTCAAAGCCTGATTTATCCAAATTAATAGAAAGCACTAACAACGCAAATCCAAGTATCACAGAAAAAGTAGCGACAACAGCAAATACTTTGAATTTAGGCTTCTCCCTATATATGCATACAGCCAAAACTATCGCATAAATTGATTCAAGTAGCGCAAATTTCGAGCCATTTACAACAGCCCCCAAAACAATTAATAGAATAAAAAAAATAATTAACAAAAACGCCCCAAAACTAGGCCGGCCATTTTTTTTATATCTATTTAATATTAACAATGAAATATAAGCAACTACAAATAACCTTAATGCATCAGCCAAACGCACGAAAGCACCAAATCCGCGATTTTGTTCGAAGCGATTAGTTTCAGCAAACATGCCCAAACCAACAAACCACATAATCGTCAATATAAGCAACAAGTAGCAAACTAATGCAAAGAGAAACTCAACATAACCATCATCAACAGGCACCAGAAAAAGATCAATGACCTTTTTAAATGGATTTGTTAGTACTTGAATAAAGAAACGAAATGAAACTATAAAAAGAATTCCGTAACCACTAACCATTAAAAAAAGATAATTCTCAATGAATCCTAAAACATACAAAGAAATTATTATTCCATATGCAGTCCCAAAGGTGAAGGTCCAATAAAAGTGAATTGGATCAAAATAACCTGCTAACGTGGTATTCCGAACACTAAGATACAAGAGTGAAGTCATTAGCAACATTGCCATCAAAAAAAGAGGCAAATTACTAAAAAATATTGCAAAAAAATCTATATCACTCATTTTAGCGATCGCAGCCACTTGTCGATCATCACATTTGCAGCTGATGGAAGCGCATAGAATCTGGCTTTCCAAGATGCAGTCTTTATTATTTTTATAACACCTTTAAAATCACGTTCGCGTAACCCGACTAGCACGTAATATCCCAAGGCGTTTCCTATAGCGCGGTCTAACAATTCAGGTGGGGCTAAAGTTAGATAACTTTGCCTTAGTATGGAAAATTGCTTAAACAAATTTTTATAGGAATTTGACCCATGATGCCTGTACTCAACGACGCAAAAATTGGGTTCATAAATAAAGTCTTTCCCCTTCTGAGGAAATTTTTCTAACATTTTTACAAATGTTGGGTAATCGTCCCAAATTAACTTTGGGTCCCATCCGCCTATAGCTCGTAACGCCTCCACTCGGAACACAGTAGATTGCAGCAATATTGGGGCTGGGCAATTTAAAAATATTTCTTTTTTGCGTCTATGTTTTTCCATTCCAAAAAACAATTCATGCTTTTTTCCATATATCGATGTTTTGCGGTCGCCCCATTCTTTACAAAAATTATTTCCCCCTCCAATACAAAATTGGACTAAAGGATTTTTTTGTAATTCAGTGACACACTGCAATATCCCCTGAAGAACCGGAATGTCATCAGAAGCAACAAGATAAAAATACTCTGTATCAGCAAGGGCAAGGCCCATATTAAGCGAGGAAACCAATCCAGAATTTTTTTTACAAACCAGCCTAACATCATCTTTATTTCTCTCTTCGATGAACTGACGTACTATTTCTTCTGTTTCATCTGTCGATCCATCGTCAATTACAATAATTTTTTTACCGACAACATCCAATTTGCACGCAGCATTTAAACAATCAAGAATATAATTTTCGTGATTGTAGGAAGGTATAACAATTGTTAACATTTAAAACTTTTATATTAGGAAGGATAAATTATATGAAATAATATTTATCCTTTTTCAAGATTCCATGTAACAAAAAATGCCATAGCAAGCCAATAAAGTGCATAATTAATTGCATGGGCAATGGCTACGCCTTCAAGTCCAAATAAATCGCTGAATATCCAAGTCAACGCAATAAATCCAAACGAAAAAACTATCTCAGAAATCATGAATAGCTTAAACATGGCTTTTGCTAACATTAGATAGGATAAGATCCAACTGCCGATTTTTAACGTGTCGCCAATCATCTGCCAACCAAATAAAACGCGCATTTGATTAAAATCCTGCGTGAAAAGCAGTCCAATAACAAAATCACGTAAAAAATAAATAACCAACCCGACCAATGCAACTATTGGCAATATAATTTTATAGCCTTGAATTATTTCTCTCTTCAAATCCTTGGGGGCTTTTAACTCTGAAAGTTTAGGCAGATAATACACGCTAAGCGTGGTAGTTACTAACAACAAATAGGCCGAACTGAGACGCCACATTGCTTCCCAATAACCCGCTGATTGCCATCCCAGAATTTCGCCCAAGTGATTACGTATCAATATATGGCTAACTGGCACGCATGCTGCTGAAGTTAGAGCCATTGCGGTATATTTTCCGAGATTAATAGCCGTCTGTTTGTCTATGCCACCAATTAAATAGCTAATTTTGAACCACGGTGCATTTTTACAAATCAACAAAGTGACAAAACAAGTTATTGATTGGTATACCGCCAGTGCAACCAATGCACCGTAGAGGCCAAATTCAATCGCCATGAATCCAGTCGCCAGCAATGCAAAAATGCTGCCTGCTATGTTGGCAAGTACATAGCGTCCAATTTCTTTTTTCCCGTTGAGAATCGCCAGCAACAGCGTATTAAAAGTAAACAACACTAAAGTCGCTGCAAACCAGAGGAAAACACCGCCGTAATTGGGATCTTTAAGAAACCATATTGCTAATGATCTGTGGAGTACAGCGATAACTACCGCTGTACTGAGTGAACCTGCTAAAGCGATGGTTCCCGCTGTTCCCCATACTTTATGTTGTTCCTCTTCATCTCCATTATATTGCGCTGTATATTTGGTGACACCTGTATTGATGGCTCCACTGGCAAAAGTGGTGATCATCTGCACAGCATTTTGGAATTGCCCAAGCGCTGCATAACCAGATGGGCCAACGTAGACGGCCAATATTTTGTTAATTCCTAGCAGCGTCAACATTTTGATAAACACCGCAATGCCATTAAGCAAACTGGTTCTGAAGAGTGTCATGCTCCAGCGTTGCCGCTTGGCATTTCCTTAGAAAATCGTAAGCATTTGTCGCAGAATTTCTTTTTACTCAAACGCGTCGCTTTGTTCGCATCCATACTTACTTTCAACATGCTTTTACTTAAGCATTCAACACGCAATTTCACGAATCGATCTAATCACCGCTTTGACTTGCTCATGCGTCATGTTTGGTCCAATTGGCAAGCTAAGTACGTGGTTGGCCATGCTCTCTGCCAAAGGTAATGGACCCATTTTCCAACCTGCATTTGCATACGCTTGTTGCAGATGCGGCGGAATGGGGTAATGAATCAGTGAACCCACGCCAGCATTGGTAAGCGCCTTTTGCAGTGCATCGCGTTGCGGGTGTTGCACCACGTATAAATGCCACACCGGCTCGGCCCAGTCGGGAACATGCGGCAGCGTCAGACCGCAGTCGGCCAAACCGGCTTGGTAAAGCTGGGCGATGACGCTGCGGCGGGCGTTCCATTCGTCTAGATGCGCCAGTTTCACGCGCAGGATGGCGGCTTGCAGCGGGTCAAGCCGGCTGTTGTAGCCCTGCATTTCATTGACATACTTCACGCGCGAGCCGTAGTTGCGTAGCACGCGGATGCGGTCGGCCAGTTGCGGGTCGTTGGTGGTCACTGCGCCGCCGTCGCCCATGGCGCCCAGGTTCTTGCCGGGGTAAAAACTCCAGGCCACGGCGTCGCCATGCGCGCCCAGGCGCTGGCCTTTGTAGCGCGCACCGTGTGCCTGCGCACCGTCTTCAAGTACGCGCAGACCATGCTTGCGGGCAATAGCCAGGATAGGGTCCATGTCGGCCGGCTGACCGTACAGGTGAACGGGTAGAATGACTTTGGTACGTGGCGTGATGGCAGCTTCAATCAGCGCCGGGTCGATGTTGTAGGTGTGCGCATCGGGCTCCACCGGAATGGGCGTGGCCCCGCACTGGCTGACCGCCAGCCAAGTTGCAATGTAGGTGTTACTGGGCACAATTACTTCGTCGCCAGGGCCCACATCCATGGCGCGCAGTGCCAGATGCAGAGCATCAAGGCCGTTGGCTACACCCACAGCATAGCTCGCGCCGCAGTATTGGGCATAGTCCGCCTCAAACTGATCGACCTCGCTGCCACCAATAAACCAACCGGAGCTAACAACGCGGGCTATAGCCTCGTCTAGTTCCTGTTTCAATTCCAGGTATGGGGCTTTCAAGTCAAGAAAGGGGATCATTTCAAAAGTTCCTCAAATAAAATACCATCCGGCAGATACCTTCGGTACCGGTCAACGGATGATTTAATCGCAGCGTTCGACAACCTGTATTCATACTGCACTTCGTTTTCGGAAATGCGTTTGGCGCCGAACCGTTCGTGAAACCGCCAAACACGCTCATTAGCTTTTTGTACTTGAAAATGAGCACGTTGAAATCCAAGCGCTTCAAGAGCGTACGCATAGACCATCAACGCTGATTCGATAGCAGCAGAGGTCGGTGCGGCTCCCAGGAGAATCCAACTTCCCCAACAAAAACTGTCACTCTGGGCATCGTAGATCCTGACGGTTCCCAGTGGAACGCCATGAACGTCTTCGATGATGAAATATGCCTCAGTGTCTCGCTCTTTATAACTGATGAGCCATGCAACCTGTGCATCCAGATCGTCAGAGACTTTTGACAAATGCCTGGACTTTTCTGGGTTTGTTCGCAGAGACAAGATGAAGGTGGCGTCAGCAACAACGGCATTACGCAACACAAGCGTTTTACCTCGAATGCATCTAGCCTTGCGAACTTGAACGGTACTCATGACGGCTTTACCAAGGCGAGAAAATCGGTGTAATTTCGTATGTAATCTGCGCTGTCGTAATAATGCGAGGCAAACACCAGCAATACAGCGTCTGCCGAGTATTTGTATTGAATACCCCAGACCATTGGCGACAAGTGAAGGCCTACATCCGGGCGATCAAGCTGAAACTCTTGGCGGTTAATTCCGTCATCCGCCACCACGGCACAACTGCCGCGTACGCAAATGAGGAATTGATGACATTCCCGGTGCGCGTGCTCGCCACGAGTCTCCACGCTAGGCACATCGAAAACCATGAAGTAGCGTTTAGCGGCAAAAGGAATACTGCGTTCAAACTCGCCTACCGTCAGACTGCCGCGAATGTCAGGCACACGGGGCAAGTGATGCAACATGACACCTTTCACACTGGTTGCGGACGTGCCCACCTCAGCATTTCCTGACACCACACTAACATCCGCGCCGCGCGCGGCATCCACATAGCCGATGATCTTAGCCGGATTACCTTCCACCACGGCATTCGGAGGCACCGAACGGGTGACGACTGCCCCGGCGGCAACCATGGCATTGCGGCCGATCTCCAGGCCGGGCAGGATCACTGCGCCTGCGCCAATGGAAGCGCTATCGTGAATAGTAGTGACCAAAAATTTCTGGGGCTTTTGACGGCTGCGCGGGAATCGGTCGTTGGCAAACGATGCGTTAGGGCCGATGAATACATCGTTTCCCACGCGCAATCCGTCCCACAACTGCACACCACTCTTGACGGTAACGCGGTTACCAATGACTACATCGTTCTCGATCAGGCAATGCGAGCAGATATTGCAGTCCTGGCCTATTGTGGCGGCTGGCAGCACGACGACAAATTGCCAGACGCGCGTGCCGGCGCCGAGAGCTGTGGACTGGACGTCAGCCAGTGCATGAATAAAGGGGGGTGTCATGAAATACCTTGGATTGGCGTAAACGGTAGATTAAAAACGCGATGTTTTTAGTAGCTATTTGCGCATATCTGACGGGGGATTGTGGCTGTTTTTATCACTACTTCTAAGGTAGCTGTCATGGTATGGCATGTAAGGCAGGTCGCCAGCAATTAAAACGTCTCGGCTTCGTGCAATACAAGCCCCTGCTGGTCTTTGGCAGATAGGCTGGGCGCTGTTATCAATGGCCATTGGATGCCAATGGCGGGGTCGTTCCAAGCAATGCATCGCTCATGTTCTGGCACATAGTAGTCGGTGGTTTTGTACAGAAACTCTGCCGAATCGCTGGTTACCAGAAAGCCATGCGCAAAGCCTGCAGGTATCCAGAGTTGCTTGTGGTTGTCTTCGCTCAGTTTTATGCCCACCCACTTGCCAAATGTCGGCGAGCCCTTGCGAATATCCACCGCCACATCAAATACCGCCCCGCGCACTACCCGCACCAGCTTGCCTTGGGGCTGCTGAATTTGATAATGCAACCCACGCAACACACTCTTGGCGCTGCGGCTGTGGTTGTCTTGCACAAACTTCAGGTTCAGGCCAGTCGCTTGGTTGAAAGCTTTCTGGTTGAAGCTTTCAAAGAAAAAACCACGGGCGTCGCCGAACACCTTGGGTTCGATGATGAGAACGTCTGGGATGGTGGTGGGGGTGATTTTCATTTGAGTTTTGTCGCTTATTTTGCGGCCTTTCCTCGCTCTGCCAGCCACAGTTGTTCTTTTTCCAGCTCTGCCCTGAGTTCGTCTTCGGACGGCAGCACCAGTTTGTATTTGCTGGCAAAGAGCTGTTCGTTCTCGTGCAAAACGGAATAACGCACCACAGAGGTATCTTTGCCTGCGCAAAGGATGATGCCTACTGTGGGGTTGTCGTCCGGGGCACGCTTGAGGTCATCAACCATGCGCACGTACATGTCCATCTGGCCAATATCTTGATGGGTGAGTTCTCCGGCCTTCAAGTCAAAGAGAACGAAGCATTTGAGCAGGTAGTTGTAGAACACCAAGTCAATGTAGAAGTCCTTGGTTTCGGTGCTGATGCGCATTTGGCGGGCAACGAAGGCAAAGCCTTTGCCCAGCTCCAGTAAAAATCCTTGTAATTTATTGATGAGGGCTTGTTCCAGGTCAGCTTCTAACAGCCGGCCAGTTTCAGGCAGACCAAGAAATTCCAGTAACACCGGGTCACGCACGAATTCACGCGGCGTCTTTTGCAAGGGGGCCATCTGCGCGGCTGATTCTTGACGCACGGGGTCACGGTCGCGGCTGGCGAGCAGGCGCTCGTAATACAGCGTGCCGATTTGCCTGTCCAGTGCGCGGGTGCTCCAATTCTGGTCTGCAGCTTCGTTCATGTACCAATGTCGGGCCTGTTCGCCATCTACGCGCAATAAGTTGCGGTAGTGGGTCCAACTCAATTCGTGACGCAGCGCGTCACAAATCGGGAACGCTAGGTAAAAAAGTCGCATGTAGCGCAAATTGGAGGCATCAAACCCCCGCCCGAACTCGCCGGTCAGCGATTCTGCTAACTTGGGTATCAGGCGGGCACCATACATTGCGCGGTCTGCGCCTTGCTGCTCGAACTCTACGATATGCCGTCCAATTTCCCAGCAAGTGCGCACCTGTATGGAATCCACTGCCCGAAGGGCTTGCCCACGTGCGGATTCGATCAGCCCGCGCAACTGGCTGATCAGCGTGGGGAGGGATTCCTGGGCTTGAACGGCCAGCTTTTTCAAAGCTGAACCCCTTCAGTTAACAAGCGCTGCAGGTACTGACCGTAGCCGTTTTTGGCCAGCGGCTGGGCCAGCTTTTCGAGTTGTTCGTCATTAATGAAGCCATTGCGCCAGGCAATTTCCTCGGGGCAGGCAATCTTCAGGCCTTGCCTGCGCTCCAGCGTGGCAATGAACTGGCCGGCGTCCAGCAGGCTGTCGTGCGTGCCGGTGTCCAGCCAGGCATAGCCACGCTTCATGATCTGCACATTGAGCCGGCCCCGGTCCAGATAAGCCTGGTTGACGGCGGTGATCTCCAGCTCGCCGCGCGCGCTGGGCTTCACGGCCTTGGCGATGTCCACCACCTGCTGGTCATAAAAATACAGGCCAGTGACGGCGTAGTTGCTCTTTGGCTTGAGCGGCTTTTCCTCGATGCTGCTGGCCTTGCCGTTGTTATCGAAGGCCACGACGCCGTAGCGCTCGGGGTCCTGCACATGGTAGGCAAACACCGTGGCGCCGCCCGCCTGCGCGTCGGCCTCGGCCAGCAAGGGCACAAAATCATGGCCGTGAAAGATGTTGTCGCCCAGCACCAGGGCGCTCGGGTGGTTACCGATGAAGTTTTCACCAATCAGGAAAGCCTGCGCCAATCCGTCCGGGCTGGCCTGGACGGCATACTGCAAATTCATTCCCCACTGACTGCCATCGCCCAGCAGTTGCGCAAAGCGCGGCGTGTCCTGCGGGGTGCTGATGATCAAGACGTCGCGAATGCCGGCCAGCATCAAGGTGCTGAGCGGGTAGTAAATCATGGGCTTGTCGTACACCGGCAGCAACTGCTTGCTGATGGCCAGCGTGGCCGGGTGCAGCCGGCTGCCGGAGCCGCCGGCGAGGATGATGCCTTTGCGTTGGGTCATTTTTTTCCGAGGTACTTAATAAAAGATATTGCTTCACCGGCGTTGTGGGTAAGTTGATCCGCAAAAAGCCACCATACGGCCAAGCCAAAGAAACAGCGCCGGCGTGGCTTGTGTCAGTTCTTGAAAAAATTCTGAAAGACGCTCAGTGTTCTCTTCGTATTCGTGATTCACTGCGTTGCGCAACTCACGGATCAGTTTCCATTGTTCAACTGAGTCAAGAATGCCCAGTTTGGTCATGTAGATGAGCACGACACTGAATGGCTCTGTGTTTTGTTCTTCTTCGCGGGCGATGGCCCGCATGGTTTTGCCAAGCTGCTCCTGAAAGTCACTGAATCGCACCCGGAAAGCTGCCAGGGTTTCGTGTTGTTCCGGCGTCAGCGCCTGCCAATCGCTGATCGGCACTAAAGGCAAGGTTTGCGCCAAGGAATAGTCCAGGTACACCTTCATGCGGTGCAGATGTTCGATCTTTTTCCTGATCAGTTGAACATGTTCGCTCACAACCTTTGTCCATGTTTTTTTGCAATAGTGGCAATGGGCGAACTGTCCGAAGACTGACGCACAACGAGATCCACAGGGATATCCAGACACTCTTCCAAGCTGATCTTGCAGCGTAATTCGTCCAGCAAACGATAGGGGCCGGTTTCAACATAAAGATCGACATCGCCTCCCTTTTGCGTGTCGTCAAGCCGCGAACCAAAAAGCCATACAGCGGTGGAATCTCCAAAATATTGGTGAATCTGCTGGTGTATGGTTTGCAGTTGCGTGGGGGTGATGCGCATGGATGAATTGTAGGTTGCGAGGAAAAACCATCTCACGGGTTGGTAGCGGCCAGAATCTCTACCAGCATACGGTCAACGCCCTGCTGCCAGGCAGGCAGCATCAAGCCGAAAATGCTTTGCAGCCGGGTGCAGTCCAGGCGCGAGTTGTGCGGCCGCTGCGCCGGTGTCGGAAAAGCACTGGCGGGCACGGCAGCGACTTCACTAGCTACTATTTTCATAGCTGGTTGTGCCCGCTGCGCCTGCGCAATCACGTGTTTTGCATAGCGATTCCAGGTGGTTTCGCCCTGGGCGGCCAGATGGTAGAGCCCGGCGTCCTGCGGACGCTGTAACACCTGGCGAATGGCGTGGGCCGTGACGTCGGCAATCAGATCGGCACCGGTGGGGGCGCCGAACTGGTCGTCGATCACGGTGAGGCGTTCGCGTTCCTGCGCCAGGCGCAGCATGGTTTTGGCAAAGTTGCCGCCGCGCGCGGCGTAGACCCAGCTGGTGCGAAACATCAGGTGGCGCTCGCAGTACCCGGCCACCAGCCGCTCACCCTCCAGCTTGGTTTCACCATAAACGCCCAGCGGCGCGGGCGTGTCGGTTTCCACCCAGGGCTGGCTGCCGCTGCCGTCAAACACGTAGTCGGTCGAGTAATGCACCAGCCAGGCGCCCAGCTTGTGGGCTTCTTGGGCCAGCACGCCGGGAGCCAGCGCGTTGATGGTGCGGGCCAGTTCGGGCTCGCTTTCGGCTTTGTCGACGGCGGTGTGGGCGGCGGCATTGACGATCACGTCGGGGCGCAGTGCGCGTACCGTGTCGGCGAGTCCGGGCAGGTTGCTCAGGTCACCGCAGAAATCCTGGCTGTGGCGGTCCAGCGCGATGACGTCACCCAGCGGGGCCAGGCTGCGCTGCAGCTCCCAGCCGACCTGGCCGTTTTTGCCGAGCAGCAGGATTTTCATGCATCAGCCTTTACTGCGTACTGGATTTGCACCCAGTCGCGGTAGGTGCCGCTTTGCACATGGGCGACCCACTCGGGGTTGGCCAGGTACCACTGCACTGTCTTGCGGATGCCGGACTCAAACGTCTCGGCAGGCCGCCAGCCAAGTTCACGCTCGATCTTGCTGGCGTCGATGGCGTAGCGCCGGTCGTGGCCGGGGCGGTCCTTGACGTAGCTGATCTGCACGCTGTAGCTGCTGGCGTCCTGCCGTGGGCGCAACTCGTCGAGTAGTGCGCAGACGGTGTTGACAATCTCGATGTTGGGCTTTTCGTTCCAGCCGCCGACGTTGTAGACCTCGCCCGGCTGGCCTGCTTCAAGCACGCGGCGGATGGCGCTGCAATGGTCCTTCACATACAGCCAGTCACGCACCTGCATGCCGTCACCGTACACCGGTAGCGCCTTGCCGGCTAGGGCGTTGACGATCATCAGCGGAATCAGCTTTTCAGGAAAGTGATACGGCCCGTAGTTGTTGGAGCAGTTGGTGGTCAGCACCGGCAGGCCGTAGGTGTGGTGATAAGCGCGCACCAAGTGGTCGCTGGCGGCCTTGCTGGCCGAGTACGGGCTGTTGGGCTCGTAGCGATGGTCTTCGGTGAAGGCCGGATCGGCGGCGCCGAGTGAGCCATAGACCTCGTCGGTGGAAACGTGCAGGAAACGAAACGCTGCCTTGGCTTCGCCTTCGAGTTCATTCCAGTAAGCGCGCACCGACTCCAGCAGGCCAAAGGTGCCGACGATGTTGGTCTGGATGAAATCACCAGGGCTGTGAATCGAGCGGTCCACATGGCTTTCGGCGGCGAAGTTGAGCACGGCCCGGGGGCGGTAGCGCGCCAGCAGACCATCGACCAGCGCGCTGTCGCCGATGTCGCCCTGCACGAACACATGCCGCGCATCGCCCTGCAGCGAAGCCAGCGTTTCCAGATTGCCCGCGTAGGTCAGTTTGTCCAGATTGATGATGGCTTCGTCCGACTGCGCCAGCCAGTCCAGGACAAAGTTTGCGCCAATAAAGCCGGCTCCGCCGGTGATGAGAATAGTCATAACGTTATCAACAATCTGCTGTGCTATTTATATGGGGCATTGCAGGAATGAATAAGCATTCACTCCTGCCACCGCTTTGTTGCCAAGTGCCAAAGGGTTATTTCATACGGAAGGAGTTGCGAATACGCATTACCTTCGCAGAAGTCGTTTCGCTTGGTGTGGTATTGAGAAAGGCTTGCCGTATAAAAATAAACAGCAACAAGGCCATTCCCGCCGCGAGCGTAGCACCTATGGCGATCAAACCTTTCTTCGGCTGGCTGGGTTTCTGCGCCAAGGTGGGAGCCTGAACCAACTGAGCATCAGTCAAGCCTTCCAGCTGAGCCTCCAGGAGGCTGACCTGCCCTTGCGCTGCTCCCGTAGCAGTTAATAACTCGGCATAACCCCGTGCCAATTCCACCCCGCCAGCAGCGCCAGAACCATTGGTTTCGAGGCGCTTGAGCACGCCAACCGACGCATCCTGCGCATTTTTAAGCCGCGTTCGCGCTTCTTCCAGTTGCACACCAAGTCGTATACGAGCACTGCCCTTGGGACGGCTTTCCTGATAGGTTTGCTGGAGAAGCGCATTGGCAATGGCTTGGGCCTGTGATGCGGTACGGTCAGACACCGTCAATGTAAGCAACTTGTCAGTTCGTCCGACAACGGCTTTAATCCGCTCGCGCAGTCTGGTACGCGCTTCTTCGACAGTATTGTCTTTTGCTAGACCGAGAGAGGCAATGACCGGGTCCAGAACGGCTGCAGTACCTATCAGGCTGGCTGTGGTTTGGTCAGCCTGCAGCACAGCGACACTTTGAAAAGTTTGAGGAAGCAGAAAACTGACAACCAGGGCGCACACGCCAACAGCCAGCGGACCAAGGACCAACAGCTTGATATTTTCAGCCAAAGTGACCAGCAAGTCCAATAGACCCACTTCATTGTTAGCACTATTTGCAGGGTTTGCAGAATCTTCCATTTTTGCCCGTTGTCAAATCTATGAGGGCTTCATTCTACTTGGCGCAATTTTTCGACTACCTTGGAGCCATAAATCCTGCATTTTTAGCTACAAAATATGAAAATTTCTACTTGCCCTTGCACAGCCTTCCAAGATAAACATCTTCTTCATGCCCCACATTACGCTCTTGCACTCAGTCCATTTTTATCAAGGCAGCTCTGTAAAAGTCCTTGAATCCATGGCTGAATTACAGCAACCTCAATCATCAAAATCTTACAAAAATTAATATTCCACACAAACATTGCTGCAAAACCCCAGATAACTCAAGGCGCCAAATTAAGCACCACGTCAATTTTGGAAAGCAGCATCCAAGAAGCAAAGCTGGAAATTTTTTAGAGATTGATTTGGAATGTGAAGCTCAATAGAATTTTGAATATTTATGCTTTTCATTAATATTTCAACTAAATAATCGATTAACATCAATCCCTTTAGTAAGGAAAATTCTCTCATGCAAAAGTCAAATGAGCTACAACAACAAATCAATGAATTTGAGGCCAAGCTTAATGAGTTGCGCAAACAACAGGACTTCGAACGCAAAGGCGAACGTACGCAAGCCATCACGGCCGCGAAAGAGTTGATCAAAAATTATGACCTGACAGCCACAGATCTGGGCCTTGCAGGCAAGGGTGCAGCCAAGCGGGTTACAGGAGACAAGCGAAATGTGGTCGCCCCTAAATACCAAGACCCCCAAAGTGGAAAAACATGGACAGGTCGCGGCAAGTCCCCGGCCTGGTTAAGCGCCCAGCTTTCGGCCGGCCGGGATAAACAAGAATTTTTGATTAAAAGTTAATACATCAATCTTTTCCAAGACTGATGTTGAGTGTATTTAAAAATGCACCCCGCGCATCATCTGCTGCATCGCCAGCGCTTCGGGCGACAGCCTGGGTTTTTCGTCTTTAGCGCCCTTCTCGCCCTTGGCGGCGGATGAATCGGCAAACATGCGAAAACTGGTATTCATCGCGATCTGGGCGATGCGCGGCATCACCGCATGCAGCACCTGCCCGGCAATGCCCAAGCGGGTGGCGATGCGCACCGGCTTGCAGATGCAGGCCTGCGCCACCAGTTCGGCCGCTTCCTCGGGGGCCAGCGTGGGCACGTTGTTGTACAGGTTGGTCGGCGCGATCATCGGCGTTCGCACCAGCGGCATGTTGATGGTGGTGAAGCTGACGCCCACATCGGCGAACTCGCTCGACGCGCAGCGCGTCCAGGCATCGAGCGCCGCCTTGCTCGCCACATAGGCGGAAAAGCGCGGCGCATTGGTCAGCACGCCAATGGAGCTGATGTTGACCACATGGCCGGCGCCCTTTTGCGCCATGCCGGGCAGCAGGCCCATGGTCACGCGCAGGCTGCCGAAATAATTGAGCTGCATGGTGCGCTCGTAGTCATGAAAACGGTCGTAGCTGCCTTCGATGGCGCGGCGGATCGAGCGGCCAGCGTTGTTGACCAGGAAATCGACGCCGCCATGGTCGGCCAGCAGCGCCTTGATGAAGCGGTCGCAGTCGGCCATGTCGGCTATGTCGGCCGGGTAGGCGATAAAAGCGTGGCCTTTTGCCTCGGCTTCGCGGCAGGCGGCATCGAGCTTGTCCTGGTCGCGGCCGCAGATGATCGTGGTGGCGCCGGCTTCGGCAAACCGGTGCGCCGTCGCTAGGCCGATGCCCGACGAACCGCCGGTGATCAGCACCACCTTGCCGCCGACCGTGCCGCGCAGCGAGCGGTCGATGAACAGGTCCGGGTCCAGATGCCGCTCCCAATAATCCCACAGGCGCCAGGCGTAGTCGTGCAGGTTCGGGCAGGCAATGCCGCTGCCCTTGAGCGCGGCCAGGGTTTCGCGGCAGTCGAAACGGGTCGGGTAATTGACGAAGGTCAGGATGTCCTCGGGAACGCCCAGGTCGGCCATGATGGCCGCATGCATGCGCCGCACCGGCGCCAGCGCCATCAGGCCTTTCTTGACCGCCTTGGGAATGAAGCCCAGCAGCGCCGCGTTGACGAACAGGTTCACGCGTGGGCCGTGCGCGGCCTTGCTCAGGATGTCGAGCACATCGCCGACGCGGTAGCCGACCGGGTCCACCAGGTGGTAGCACTTGCCGCTGGCTTGATCGTGATGGCTGATGTAATCGAGCGAATCCACCACGAAATCGACCGGAACGATGTTGATCCGGCCGCCTTCCAGGCCGACCATGGGCATCCACGATGGCAGCAGCTTGCGGATGCGCTGGATCAGCTTGAAAAAATAATACGGCCCGTCGACCTTGTCCATCTCGCCCGTCACGCTGTGGCCCACCACCATCGCCGGGCGAAACACCGTCCACGGCACCGTGCATTCGCTGCGGACGATTTTTTCGCTCTCGTGCTTGGTCCTGAAATACGGGTGCTCGTAGTTTTCGGCCTCCTCGAACATGTCTTCGCGAAACACACCTTCGTACAGTCCGGCGGCGACAATCGAGCTGACATGGTGAAAATGCCCGGCGTCAATCGCCCTGGCAAACTCAACCGTGTTGCGCGTGCCGTCAATGTTGACGGCGATCTGGCTTTGCTCGTCGGCCTCCAGGTCATACACCGCTGCGAGGTGGTAGAAATGGCTGATCTGGCCCTTGAGCTTCTTGATGTCCTCGGCCTTCACGTCGAGCTTTTTGCCGGTCAGGTCGCCATGCACCGCAATCGCCCGGCCAGCGCCCGCGCCCCAGTACTCACGCAGTCCGGCCGCTTTGCCCGCGCTCTCTGGCCGGATCAGGAAATAGACCTTGGTGCCCTTGCGCTCCAGCAGTTTCTTGACCAGCCGCTTGCCGATGAAACCGGTGGCGCCTGTGACGAAATAGTTCATTGAATTCTCCGCATTGACGTGGCTGACAAAATTTTTATTTTGTTCAGATTTGCGCCTTTGTCCCTTCAGCACAAACCCGCGAACCCCGCCCGATCCAGCGCAAATCCATAGGACCTCCTGCCTAGCGCTCTAGAAGCCTGACCCTAAACACCGGGGCGCCGCAGGCTTACATTCCTCTTGGTGTGCGGCGATGGCCGCAGTCCCTTTTTTTATCCAACCCTCCAGGAGCCTTCCATGGTCAAAAAACTGCAAAAAATGAGCGCCGCCCAAAAAGCCACTCCCCAACTCTCCAGCGCCGTCAAGGACTCTGCCCAGCAGATCTGGCTGGCCGGCCTGGGGGCTTTTTCCAAGGCGCAGGAGGAAGGCAGCAAGGTGTTCGACAGCCTGGTCAAGGAAGGCCTGGCGATTCAGCGCAAGACCCAGGCAGCCACTGAAGAAAAGATCAGCGAGGCCACCAGCCGCATGAGCGACATGGCCAGCGACATCCAGTCCAAAGCAGGCAACCGCTGGGACAAGCTGGAAAATATTTTCGAGGAGCGCGTCGCCAAGGCGCTGGGCAAACTCGGCGTCCCGTCGGCACGGGACGTGAGCGCACTGACGGAACGCGTCGATCTGCTTGACCAGCAGGTCCGCAAACTGAAGGGCGGTAGCGCGGCCGCAGTCCCGATCGCCAGGCCGGCGGCCAAACCAGCCGCCAAGCCACGCGCCCGGGCTGCCACCAAGACCGCAGAGCCGCAGGCCGTCAAGCCCGCCGCCAAAAAGTCCGCCAGGCGCACAGTGGCCAAAACGCCCGCAGAGGGCGGTGCAGGCGCCGTGCCAAGCGCAGCCGAATAATCCGCAGCGGACAAGCGCCTGCAAAGGGGTTGGACACGCAGTCAATACTTGAAACGGGATGACAGCCGCAAGCAAGGTGCGGAGTCACGGAAAAGGGACGTCATGTCCCTTTTTTTTCGCCTGTATGTCCGGAAATCTTCCTTGCTCGAATGCCCCACATGAGGTTTTCCTGATTCCTTCCCGCAGGGCGCTGGGTTAGAGTCAGGGAACAAAACAAAGAGAGACAGCTATGGTGAAAAAAGCGCCGCGTCGCACCGCAGAGCGCATTCTGGAGGTCACGCTCGAACTGTTCAACCGGTTTGGCGAGCCCAATGTATCGACCACGCTGATTTCTGCCGAACTCGGCATCAGCCCGGGCAACCTGTACTACCACTACCCGGCCAAGGACGAGCTGATCAACTCGCTGTTTGACCGCTACGAGCAGGCGCTCAACGAGTTGCTCAATGCCAGCGACGGCGTGCGCAACGTGGAAGACGCCTGGTTTTTCATGCACACGCTGTTTGAACTGATCTGGCAGTACCGCTTCCTGTACCGCGACCTGAACGACCTGCTGAGCAAGAACCGGCGGCTGGAAACGCATTTCCAGTGGGTGCTCAAGAACAAGGCGCGCGCCGTCAGGACCATGCTCGGGAGCATGGGCCGCTCTGGCGCCGTGGCGCTGGACTCGCGCGAAGTCGACGCAACGGCCACCAGCATGGTGGTGCTGCTGACCTACTGGCTGAGCTTTGAATATGTGTGCAATCCGCGCCATGCCCTGGAGCCGGAGAATGCCCAGTCGGCCCTGATGCGCGGCGCGCACCATGTGCTGAGCCTGCTGGTTCCGTATCTTGAGCCGGCCGAAAAAAACCACCTGCAAAGCCTGGCAGGCGCTTACAGCAGCCCGGCCAGCCTGCCAGCCTGAACCGTGCCGGCGCGGGCCACGCGATGGCGTAAAAATAAGAAATGAATAATGAAAGATGCGTCAAGGAGACAACAACATGGCCAAATGGAACCCTTTCCCCCACCCCGGCGCCTATGCTTTTGACACCGCCAGCTTGAGGAAAAACTGGACGCGGCTGCACCGGGGCGACTGCGAGCCGCTGCCCACCGATGCTGCAGTGCTCAAGGCCTGGGTGCTGTTTCACAACGGCGAATTCCAGCAAGCGGCCGAGGCCGGACTGAAAGCCGGCGGCGATGGCATCACGGCGGCCAACAAGGCCACCTGCATCTATGCCAATTACCTGGAAAACAAGGAAAAAACCAAGCTCGACCTGTTGCTGGAAGCGGCGCAACGGGCCGAGGCGCAGCAGGCGTCAAACCCGAAAAATCCGAATGCCTGGTACTGGCAGGCTTATGCCCTGGGGCGTTACAGCCAGGGCATCAGCGTGGCCAAGGCGCTGGCGCAGGGACTGGGCAGCAAGGTCAAGGCCGCGCTGGAGCAGACCATCCAGCTCGCGCCGCAGCATGCCGATGCGCACATTGCGCTGGGCGCTTTTCATGCCGAGGTGATCGACAAGGTCGGCTCGCTGATCGGCAGCATGACCTACGGCGCGCGCAAGGACACCGGCCTGGCGCTGTTCAAGGAAGCGCTCAAGCTCAATCCTGGCTCGGCCATCGCCATGACCGAATATGCCAACGGCATGGTGATGCTCGAAGGCAACAAGCGGATGAAAGAAGCCACCCGGCTTTACGAGCAGGCCGCAGCTACCGAAGCGCTGGACGCGATGGAGCGGCTGGACGTGGACATGGCCCGGGTGGAACTGCAGGACTGAAACGCCGGCCGGGCTTGGCCCTGCAAGCCTGTGTCAGCAAAACTTGTCACTCTCTTTTCAATAGCTATCGACGCATACCCTGCTTGCGCAAAAGGCATTTTTGACCGTTATTTAGTAACGACTTACCTCGCTGCAGGTCAACGGCTTTATCGGTCCTTGATGTTGGCCTTGCTTGGCGATGCGCGGGGTTGCGGTCTCTTTTGCTTGCTTCTGTTGGGTTTTTGGGTGTGGAGCGCCTGCCCGGCGGGGGGTAACTTTCTTTTTGGGCAAAAAAGAAAGTTACCAAAGAAAGTTGCCTTGGGAGCGGGTTAGAGCTGGGCGCTCTGACGGGCCATCGCTTCGCTAGGCCCTGGGGTACTTGATCTGAGGACTGGCGGCGATGCCGATGGCTGGCTGGTTCTACCGCTCGTTCGCCAACAGCTTCACGCTCTGCTTGATCTCGCTGACTGGCTTGCACGTCGCTGTCGGCTGCGCCATTTTTCTGTTTCCTCGCCTGCTGGGTGTGGGCTGGTAGGTCAGTGGCTGTGGAACCACGAGGGTTCTTTTCACCGGTCGCTGCCAGCCCCGCCCTGCCTTGACCGAGGAAAAGAGGGGCAAGAAACTGCCTGCAGTGCCTTGAGGCACAAAAGAGACGATCAAGCAGAGCGTGAAGCTGTTGGCGAACGAAGGGTAGAACCAGCCAGTCCCAGGCATCGCCGCCAGCCACCGATCAAGGAGGCCAGGGCCCAGCGAAGCGATGGCCCGAGTGAGCGCTCAGCTCATCCCCGCATTGCAGGCAACTTTCTTTCGTGAGTTTCTTTTTTGCCAGAAAAGAAAGTTACCCCCCGCCGGGAAGGCGCTCACCCCTCAAACCACAGAAGAACCCGCCAAGCTAAAGGCAATCGATAAACGACGCAGCGATCAAATCGGCAGCGTTAGGGGTTACGTTGTTTATCGCCTAGCCAGGGCAGCGCACCTGGCCGCAGTAGCGTTCGCAAAACGGGCAACCGGTCATCGGCAGCCAGGCCGGTATGTTGTAGAACTGCCGGAAGGCCTCGCCCAGCACGCCCTGGCGGTAGGCCGGGTAGTTGAATCCGGCGCCTTCGACCACGTAGAAAGCCACGCCATCCTGCATGAAACCCAGCACGGCGACGCTGTCAAAGTAAGGCTTGAATTCTTCCAGTTCGGGCTTGTCCGGCGTGATGATTCGCACCGTTTTTCCTTGATAGAGCGAAAAATCCACCAGCATGTCGTCCTGCCGCGCATGGAAGCGGCCCACGCCAAACACCGGCATGTACTGGCGGCGTTCGAAACCGTAGATCGACGCGGCGGTGTACGAGTCGGCCATCAGCACCGCGCCCGGGCGGTCGGCCTGCTTGAGGATGTCGGCGGTCTTGACGCTGCGAACGATTTGCGGGTAGATCTTGGCGCTGCGCCAGGTGTCCAGCGTCGTCAGGTACAGGCCGGCGATCCCCGCAACGTGCAGGCCGGCAAACAGCGCCAGGCCTTTGGCGCAGGTCTTGAGCTTGTCAGCCGGCAGGGCAAAGGCCAGCCAGGCAAAGCCAAAAGGGTAGAACGACAGCACCCAGTGCAGGCCAATGACTTTCTTGCTGGAGAGCAGCATGAAAAACAGCAGGGGCACGACGACCAGGCAGGCCAGCAGGCGGTGGGACCGGGCGCTGGCCAGCAGCGCCTGGCGGTGCCGCGCGGCCAGCCAGAGCGCCACCGGCGTGATCAGGTAAGCCATCATGCCGACATACAGCAGCGGCTTGCGCCATTCGAACGCCGCATCCTGGTTGCGGTTGTAGACGTTGAACATGATGTTCGACCAGCCGTGCGACAGGTTGTAGGCAATGTTGATCGCCGGGCCGGGCAAGGCGCAGGCCACCAGCAGCGCCAGGCCCGCCAGCCGCTCGCGGCGGTACAACAAAAAGTACAGCAGGTAGGTCAGCCCCAGCACCACCGAGAAATACTTCGACAAGAAAGCGCAGCCTAGGAACACGCCCGACAGCGCATACAGCCCATAGGCTGCGCGGTCCAGCCGGGCGCGCTGCTCGGCGCGCATCAAGGCCGCCACCGACAGCATCGACCAGAAAATCAGCGGTGTGTCGGTGGTGATGATGGCGTAGAGCCAGTTCAGCGGCGCCAGCCAGAACAACAGCACCGCCCAGGCCGCGCGCACCCGGTCCAGCGGCGCCAGCGCCCACCACAGCGCCGCGCCCAGCGCCAAGGGCAGCAGCACCGCCGGCAGGCGAATCGACAGGATGCTGTCGCCCAAGGTGGCGCGCATCAAGGCAATCAGCCAGCCGACCATCGGCGGATGGTCGGAGTAGCCCCAGTCCGGGTAAACGCCCCACCAGTAGAAAAACGCCTCGTCGCCGGAGATTGGAAAGGTCGCCGCAATCCAGAAGCGCAGCAGCAGCGAAGCCAGCCCGGCCGCCAGCAGCCAGCGGCTCAGCGTGGCGCAAACAGCCTGCGGGGAAGAAGCAATGACGGGGTTGTGGGACATGGGAAAGGGTCGGATAAACAGCGCGGATGCGGCAGGCCAAAGGCGCGCTGCCGGATGCGCGCCGCAACACGGCCAATACAAGAAAAATGAAACGGAAAGCAGCTAGCGCAAACTGATGTCCCGGGCGAAGGCCGCACTATAAAGCAAGGCCAGCAGGCCAATGGCCACAGCCAGCCACAGCGTCAGCAGCCGGACCACCACGGTCATGCCCAGGGCGCTGCCGGCGCCAGCGCCATGGGCCACCAGCAGACCGGTCAGCACCGCTTCGGTGCCGCCCAGGCCCGCCGGCAGGGCCGACAAGGCGCCGCCGACCATGGCCACGGCGTAAAAACCGGTCGCCGTGGCCAGCCCCAGAGAAAAGCCCATGTCGTTGCAGATCAGCCAGACCGCCACGGCCTGCGCAACCCAAGCGGCCAGCGTCAGGCTGAACCAGGCCAGCGGCCGCAGGCGCAGGCATGTCCAGGCCTCCTGCAGCCAGCCCGGCAACCGCAGCGCGCCATGCCGAAACTTGAACAGCGCAACGGCCGCCAGCATCGCAGCGACCGCCCCGCCCAGCAGCAGCCACACCGCCCAGCCAGGCATCCGCTGGACCACGCCCTGCTCCCAGGCCCAGGCGGCGGCAGGCAGGCACAGCAGCAGCAGGCACAGCAGGTCGGCCAGGCGCTCGGCGCCAAAGATGGCCAGGCTCTGCCGGGCGCCCAGGGGTTCGCGCGCCAGCACCAGGCCCCTGACCGCCTCGCCGACATTGCCGGGCGTGGGCGTGAATGCATAGCCTGCCAGGTACAGCCGCAGCCCCTGCAGCAGGCCGAAGTGGCGTCCGTAATGCGCCATCCAGAAACGCCAGCGCAGGCCGCGCAGGCCGTAGCTGAGCAGGCACAGGCTTGCCGCCTGCAGGCCGCTTGGCGACCACAGGCGGGCCAGGGACGTGCGCGGGCTGTCGCTCCAGACCAGCAGCGCCGCCGCATACAGCGTGGCGACCAGCCCCAGCACCAGCAGCAGTTGCTTGACCGGCAGCCTGAAGCCAGGGCGCGATGGCGAAGGGCCTGGCGCCGGGCGCTGCGGGTCCGCCGTCAAAACCGCTGGCTCAGGAAGATGACCATCCACAGCAGGCCCGCGCTCAGCAGCCAGCCATCGCGCAGCAGGTCGCGCGCCACGTCCTCGCCATGGCCGCGATGCACCTGGTAGGTGTAGCGCAGCAGCGCGAAAATGACCACCGGCACGGTGTAGAGCAGGCGCTGGCCGTGCTGCAGCTGCGCTTCCAGACTGGTGGCAAACAGGCTGTAGGTGGTCAGCGTCGCCGTCATGGTGGTGGCGATGAAGGTGTCGAGCAGCGCCGTCGGGTAGCCCGCCATCACCGCCCGCTGGCTGGCTTCTTCCTGGAAGCTTTCGGCCTTGCGCTTGCAAAAGCCGAGGTACAGCGTCATGAAAATCCCGGTCAGCAGCAGCCAGCGCGATGGCGGAATCCCGACCGCCACCGTTCCGGCCAGCAGCCTGAGCATGAAGCCGGCCGCAATGATGGACACATCGACCACCGGCACCTGCTTGAGCCGCCACGAATACGCGATGTTCAGCGCCACATACAACGCCAACAGCAGCAGCAGCGTGCGGTTGCCGGCTGCCAGCAAAACGCCTGCGGCCAGCAGCGCGGCCGCCAGCAGCAGCGCAGGAACCGCCGTCACCGCGCCACTGGCCAGCGGTCGCTTGCGCTTGACCGGATGCAGCGCGTCGCTGGCGCGGTCATGCCAGTCGTTCAGGATATAGACCAGGCTGGAAGCGCAGCAAAAGGCCGCAAAGGCCTGCAAAACCGCCAAGTCCAGCGCAAGAACGTCCCAGCTCTGGCTGAACACCAACCCGGCAAACACGAACACGTTCTTGACCCACTGGTGCGGCCGCATCAGGCGCACGAGCGCCCACAGGCTTGAAAAAGAGAAAGGCATCAATGGATAAGGCAAAAGCGTGCAACCGGGAATCGGCTTTGAAGCATAACTGACTCGCCTGCCAAGCCGATAGCAGGCGAACAGGCAAAAAAAAGCCTGAACAAATCAGGCTTTGCGCGCGTCACCCGCCAGGGCGGGCGGGCCGCTCAAGTGCGCACGCGTCCGTCGCCGGTCAGCATCGAGAGTTCGACAAAGCTTGACGCCACATGGTCGCCAGGCCCGAACGACACCGCAAATCCGCCAAAGGATTGGCTGCCAATGCTTTCCAGGCCGGCCATCAGCGATTCGCGCGTCGGCTTGTTGCCGGCGCGTCTGAGGCCCTCGGCGAACACCTTGGCGGCCAGGTAGCCTTCCATGCTGGAAAAGTTGGCCTGGATCTCCTTGTTACCCACGGCCTTCACCGCGTCGGCGAATTCGCGGGCAATGGGGCGCCCCGCGTTGTAGGGCGACGGCACGACCTGCGACACCACCACGCCCGCGCCGTCCTTGCCCAGTTCGTCGGCCAGCGCCTGCGTGCCGACAAACGACACGTTGTAGAAGGTGCCGCCATAGCCGGCCTTGCGGGCCTCGCGGATAAAGGCCGCGCACGCCTTGTAGGCGCCGATCTGCACCACCGCATCGGGCCCGGCGGCCACCAGCGTCTTGACGGACAGCGCCACATCGACCGAATTGCGCTCCACCGTGGCTTCGGCCACCGTCTTGAGGTTCAGGCGCCCCAGCGCCAGGTGGACGCCGTCGAGGCCAGCCTTGCCATAGGCATCATTCTGGTAGAACACCGCGATTTTCTTCAGGCCCAGGTTGGTCAGCTGTTTGACAATCAGCGCGGTTTCATCGTTGTACGACGCCCGCACATGAAAGGCGTAGCGGCTGAACGGTTCGCGCAGCGCCATGGCGCCGGTGAACGGCGCGATGAAGGGGATCTTTTCCTTGATGGCCATGGGCAGCGCCACCACGCTGGTCGGCGTTCCGATGTAGCCGAACAGCGCAAACACATCGTCAGCGATGAATTTTTTGGTGTTTTCGGCGCAGCGGGCGGGCTCGTAGCCGTCATCGAGCTTGCGCAGCTCGATCTGCTGCCGGGCAATGCCGCCTTGGGCGTTGACCTGGTCGAAATAGACCCTGGCGCCCTGGTAAAACTGGATGCCCAGCTGCGCGGCGGGTCCGGTGAAAGCGGCCGACTGACCCAGGACGATGCGGCCTTCAGACTGGGCGCGAACGGTGGTGAAGCCTGCCAGCAGGGCGGCTCCCGAACTGATGGAAAATTTTCTGCGTGTCAGCGTCATGGCTAAATTTTCACAAGTTTTATTGAATTCATGCCACTGTATCAAAAAGCGTTTTTTGCACAGGACATTTCAACCGGTCTGAACGAACTTGGCATCAGGGTTTCCCGTGCAAATGGCCGGGACCGCTGGTCAATCGCTATAAAGTGCAGGCATGCATTCACATTCGATCCCGTTTCCTGCCGCGACCCCGCCGGCGCAAGCGCCGCAACCGGCCAGCGTGCAGGTGCGCGGCGCCTGCCCGCACGACTGCCCGGACACCTGTTCGCTGCTGACCACCGTGGAGGGCGGCGTGGCCACACGCGTGCAGGGCAACCCCGGCCATCCGCAGACCGGTGGCGTGCTGTGCAACAAGGTGTCGCGCTACACCGAGCGCACCTACCATGCCGAGCGCCTGCTGCAGCCCCTCAAGCGCGCCGGCCCCAAGGGCAGCGGCCGCTTCGAGCCGGTCAGCTGGGACACTGCCCTTAGCGAGATTGCCGCGCGCCTGCAAGCCATTGCCGCGCGCAACCC
Source organism: Polaromonas sp. DSP2-3-2b2 (assembly GCF_049895905.1). Classification (NCBI taxonomy): domain Bacteria; kingdom Pseudomonadati; phylum Pseudomonadota; class Betaproteobacteria; order Burkholderiales; family Comamonadaceae; genus Polaromonas; species Polaromonas sp. DSP2-3-2b2. The sequence goes on from NZ_JAFCTH010000009.1 coordinate 115,211, forward strand.
CGAAGCTATTCTTCCCTACAGCTACTGCGGCACCATGGGGCAGGTGCAAGGCGAAGCCATGGCCGGGCGTTTTTTCAACCGGCTGGGCGCTTCCTTGCTCGACCGCACGATCTGCGCCGCCGCTGGCGCCGAAGGCTTGACGCAGACGCTGGGCGGCAAGGTCGGCATGCGGGTGGAGTTTTTTGCCGAGTCCAAACTGATCATCATCTGGGGCAGCAATTCGATTGGCAGCAACCTACATTTCTGGCGTTATGCGCAAGTGGCCAAGCGAAACGGCGCCAGGCTCGTCTGCATCGACCCGCGCAAGAGCGAAACGGCTGAAAAATGCCATGAACACATCGCCCTGCTGCCGGGAACCGACGCCGCCCTCGCCCTTTCCTTGACGCACGAACTCATCATCCACGACTGGCTGGACCACGACTACATCGCCTGCCACACGCTGGGCTGGACGGCGCTGCGCGAGCGCGCGCTTGAATGGAGCCCCGAGCGCGCCGCCAGCGTGTGCGGCGTGCCGGCCGAACAGATCCGCTCGCTGGCGCGCGACTACGGCCAGTGCTTCATCGACAGGCAGCCGGCGGCGATTCGCCTGAATTACGGCATGCAGCGGGTGCGCGGCGGCGGCAACGCCACCCGCGCCGTGGCTTGTTTGCCCGCGCTCACTGGCGCCTGGCGGCACCGGGCCGGCGGCCTGCTGATGAGCAGCTCGGGCGTTTTTCCAGTGGACCGGGCGGCGCTGCAGCGGCCCGACCTGCTGGCCGGGCGCACGCCGCGCACCGTCAACATGAGCACCATCGGCGACGACCTGCTGCGCAAAAGCTCGCCCGCCTTCGGCCCGAAGATCGAGGCGCTGATCGTCTACAACAGCAACCCGGTAGCCGTCGCGCCCGACTCCGGCCAAGTGGTGCGCGGCTTTGCGAGGGACGACCTGTTCATCGTCGTGCTGGAGCAGTTCCAGACCGACACCGCCGACCAGGCCGACTTCATTTTGCCGGCCACGACGCAACTGGAGCACTGGGATATCCACACCACCTACGGCCACACCGATGTGCTGCTCAATCGCCCGGCCATTGCGCCGCAGGGCGACAGCAAGCCGAACACGCAGATCTTTCGCGAACTCGCCGCGCGCATGGGTTTTGCCGAGCCCTGCTTTGCCGACAGCGACGAAACGCTGTGCCGCGCGACGTTTGGCGAGCGGGTCGATTTCCAGACGCTGCTGGACCAGGGCTTTGCCACTTTGGCGCTGCCGGATGCGCCGTTCGCCGAAGGCGGCTTTCCCACGCCGTCGGGCAAATGCGAGTTTTTCAGCGAACGCCTGGCCGCGCAGGGGCTGGACGGCCTGCCCGGCCATGTGCCGAACCATGAAGCGCCGGGCTCGTCCAGCGACTTTCCGCTGGCCATGATCTCGCCGCCGGCGCGCAACTTCATGAATTCGACCTTTGTCAACGTCAAGACGTTGCGCGCCATGGAGGGCGAGCCGGTGCTGGAAATGCATCCGCACGACGCCGCCGCGCGCGGCATTGCCAGCGGCGCCGTGGTGCGGGTGTTCAACGCGCGCGGCGACTATCGGGTCAAGGTCGAGGTCTCGCTGCGCGCACGGCCCGGCGTGGTCAATGGCCTGGGCATCTGGTGGCGCAAGCTGGGCCTGGGCGGCACCAACGTCAACCAGCTCACCAGCCAGCGCCTGACCGACCTGGGGCGCGGGCCGGTGTTCTACGACTGCCTGGTGCAAGTGCAGGCGGCTTGAGAAGGGGCATCCGGACATGGCATGGACAAGGCGCAAGAAGCTGCTGGCGGCCGCCCTGGCCGCAGCCAGCCTGGCCGGCTGCGCGGACCTGGGCTACTACTGGCAGTCGGTCAACGGCCACCTGACGATGCTCAATGCCGCGCGCCCGGTGAACGACTGGCTGGGCGATGCGCAGACATCGGCGCCGCTCAAAAGCCGGCTGGCGCTGGCGCAGCGCATCCGCCGCTTTGCCGTGACTGAACTGAAGCTGCCCGACAACCCGAGCTACCAGCGCTATGCCGACCTGCACCGCAGCGCCGTCGTCTGGAACGTGGTGGCGGCGCCGCCTTTCTCGCTCACGCTCAGGACCTGGTGTTTTCCGGTAGCCGGCTGCGTCGGCTACCGGGGGTATTTCAACGAGGCCGAGGCCCGGGCCGAGGCCGACCGGCTGGCCGCGCAGGGGCTGGAAACCAGCGTCTATGGCGTGCCGGCCTATTCCACGCTGGGCTGGATGAACTGGGCCGGCGGCGACCCGCTGCTCAGCACCTTCATCGGCTACCCGGAAGGCGAGCTGGCGCGGCTGGTGTTCCACGAACTGGCGCACCAGGTGGCCTATGCGCCCGGCGACACGGAGTTCAACGAATCGTTTGCCACCGCCGTCGAGCGGCTGGGCGTGCAGCAATGGCTTGAGGCCCAAACCGGCCGGGGCAGCGAGGAAGCCCGCCAGGCTTATGAGCGCTTTGACGGCCGGCGCCGGCAGTTTCGGGAACTGGCGGCGGCCACGCGCCGGGAACTGACCGCCATTTATGAACCCAACAAGGCTTTTGCGCGTGAACCACGGGCGCAGCTAGCTCTAAAAACCATAGCAATGCAGCATTTCAGAGAGCAGTATGCGCAGTTCAAGGCCGAATGGGACGGATATGCCGGTTACGACCCGTGGGTGGCGCGCGCCAACAATGCGTCCTTCGGCGCCCAGGCGGCTTATGACGAAGGCGTGCCGGCTTTCGAAGCCTTGTTTCAACGCGAGGGCCGCGACTGGCAACGCTTCTACGGCGCCGTCAAGCACCTGGCCGCGCTGCCCAAGACCGAGCGCCAGGCGCGCCTGAAGGCCGACCCTTTGCCGTCAGTGGCCGCCATGGCCGAACCGAGCAGCCCGCAGGTCAGGCAATGAGCGCCTGACGGGGAAACGTGAAGTAAAAAGTCGCCCCGAGCCCGGGCGTGGCGTCTGCCCACAGCTGGCCGCCATGGTGGCCGACGATACGGCTGACGGTGGCCAGGCCGACGCCGGAGCCGGGAAATTCCGGCGCCGCATGCAGGCGCTCAAACGGCAGAAACAGCTTTTCGGCATGCGCCATGTCAAATCCGGCGCCGTTGTCCCGCACAAAAAACACCGGCTGTCCGGCGGCATCGAGTTGCTGGCCGATGGTGATCCGGGCTTCGGGCTTCAGGCCGGTGAATTTCCAGGCGTTGCCCAGCAGGTTTTCCATGACCACCCTGAGCAGTGCTTCGTCCGCGTGGGCCGTCAAGCCGGCTTCGACCTGCGTTGTGACCACGCGCGCCGGCTGGCGCACATGCCACTCGGCCAGAATGTGGCGCGCCATGGCGGACAGATCGACCTGCGTGTAGTGCAAGCGGGTGCGCGTCACCCGCGCCAGCGACAGCAAATCCTCGATCAGGCGGCCCATTTGCACCACGCCATGCTGGATGCGGCTCAGGTAATGCCTGACCTTTTCGTTGCCGTCGCCCGCCAGCTGCCTGGCCAGCAGGGCCCCGAAGCCGTTGATGGTGCTCAGCGGCGCGCGCAGATCGTGCGACACCGAGTAGGAAAAGGCTTCGAGCTCCTCGTTGGACCGGCGCAGGGCCTCCTCGACCAGCTTGAACTCGGTCACATCGGCATCGATGCCGACCCAGAAGGACACAGCGCCCTGGGCGTCACGCACCGGCGACACCCGGTACGCCATGGTGTGAACGCTGCCGTTTTGGCACAGCCAGCGCCGCACGCCGGAAAAAGGCAGCTGGCGGGACCGGGCCTGCGTCCAGTTCTGCTTCACACCGGCAATGTCTTCGGGGTGAAGGGCAGCAATCCACTGCCATCCCGTCCAGTCCTGCAGCGTGCCGCCCATCAGCTCCAGCCATGCGCGGTTCAGGAAGGTGACCTCGCCGTTCTGGTCGATGGTCCAGATGATCTGCGGCGCCTGCTCGGCCAGAGCGCGGAACAAAGCCTCCTGGCGCGCCAGCGCGGCCGTGCGTTCGGCGACCTTTTTCTCCAGCCCGGTGTTGAGCTGGGTGATCTCCTGCATCAGGCGGGCATTTTCTACCGCGATGCAGGCCAGCTGCGCCATTTCCGTTGCGACATATTCATCTTGCTGGGTGAAGTCGCCCTCGTACTTGCCGGACAGCTGAAGCACGCCGATGTGCCGGCCATCGCGGCCTGTCAAGGGGACGGCCAGCCAGCCGCGCATCATGTGGTTCCTGCCGGCAGGGCTGCCGACCAGGCGCCACTCGGGATGCGCCTGCACCTCGGCCTGTGTCAGGCGCACCGGACGGGTGCAGTTGGCGCCACGGGTGAAGATGCTGCTGCCGTGGGCCAGCGGTAGCCGGCTGCGGTAGGGCAAATAGTCGCTTGAAAGCGACAGCGCATCGATGGCCTGCGTCCAGTCACTGTCAATGGCAAGGCTGACCGCCGCCTGATGCGCGCCGATCACGCCGCGCGCCTGGTCTGCCAGCTCCTGCGTCATGCCGTCCAGCGTCCGGTGCAGGGTGATTGCCTGGGCGGCATCGGCGGCACGCTGCAGGGTGAACAAATGCTCGCGCACCTCCGCTTCGGCCTTGACCCGGGCGGTGGTGTCCAGCGCCACCAGGAAACACGCCGGCTGGCCGCTGAACTGGATGGGCCGGGCCACCGCATCGACGAAAAACAGCGAACCGTCCTTGCGCCGATGCTGGTGCGGCTCCTGGCGCTTTTGCGCGGCATCGGGCAAACCATGGGGCAGGCACGCCGGTGCCTCGCCGACATAAATCTCGGACAGCGTCATCGCCATGAACTCGGACTCCGAAAAGCCGTAGTCCTCGATGGCCGTCTGGTTGACCATCAGGAACTTGCCGCTGGCCCGGTCGAACACCCACATCGGCACGGGCGCCGAGGCAAACAGCGCGGCATAGCGCTTTTCGCTGTCCACCAGTGCCTGCTCGGCCTGCTTGCGCGCGGTAACGTCGCGCTGCACCGAAACCCAGTGCGTGAACCGGCCCCGGGCATCGGCGATGGGCACGATTTCGAGTTCGACCCAGAAAGCCTGCCCGGTCTTGGTGTAATTGATCAGTTCGGTCCGGATCGGCTGCCACTTCGCGAGGGCGACGCCGATACGGTCGAGTTCGGTCCGTTGCGTCAGCGGGCCTTGCAGCAGGCGCGGCGTTTTCCCCATCACTTCCTTGCGGCTGTAACCGGTGTGGCGCTCAAACGCGGCATTGACAAAAACGATGCGCGGCCCCGGCGCTTTAATCGGCTCGGCTTCGGTGATGATCACCATGTCGTTGAGGTGGGAAATGCTGGCTTCCAGCAGCATCAAGTGCGCCTGCGCGGCCTGCCGGTCGGTGATGTCCCGCACGATGGCGGTGAACAAAAGCCCCCCCGGGGTTTCAACCTTCGAGATGGACACCTCGGTCGGGAATTCCTGCCCATCGGCGCGCAGCCCGTGAATCAAGACAGCGGCGCTGCCCATGTTCCGGGCGGTGGACCCGGTCGCGCCGAACTGCGCGACGTGGCCGGCGTGACAGGCCCGAAAGCCCTGCGGAATCAGCATTTCGAGCGGCTGGCCCATCACCTCCTGGCGAAGCCTGCCAAACATCTTTTCGGCAGCCTGGTTGAACAGGACGATTTCATGCCGCTGGTTCACGGTGATGATGGCGTCCATCGCCGACTCCAGCACGCTCGCCAGCAGCGAGGCGGTGATGGACGGCTCCATCGGCTCGTCTTCAAGCCTCATGGCAAGGCCCTGGTTGGCAACAAAGGGGTATTGAACGGACTCCCGCAGCCCGCAGGCCGCTTTGCATGTGGCTGTGTGACGAAATTTCGCCGGTGCTGAAGGCGTACGCCAGCCGGCCTGACAGACGTTGCATTGAGGTGTTCTGCGCTTGCCTGCAACTGAATGAGGCTAAATGGAATGAAAGAGACCGGTGCCGCCCATGCCGATGGCATTGCGGCTGGATGGATGGCGCCAGGGCGGGTTGGGGTACGCGCTGTTTCGGCTCAAAAACCGGCGGCAAGCCGGCAAAACCGACAGCCGCGCGGGGCATTAAATCAAAAACGCTGTTACATGTCAAATTAACAATTTTTCGTATTTATTTACATGTTTAGCGAATTCTACATTTTACAGGCTTGGCCTTTTTTGGGAGGGCACTCACAGCATTACCCGCCGGCCTGGCCCGTTTGTCTCGCGCAGCAGTTTTATGATGCTGTCCAACGGCGCCGACTGCCTTGGGGGCAGGCGGGGCGCGCCAAGCTGACCACCACCTACCCGGAGAACCCCATGGCTGACATTTACATTGATCGCGTTCACACGCTGGGGCTGCATGAAGCACGCCAGATCGCCTTCAAATGGGCCGAACAGGCCGAAGCGCAATTTGGCATGGAATGCACCTATGAGGAAGGCACGGCCAGCGACCTGGTCAGCTTCAGCCGCACCGGCGTCCACGGCACGCTGAGCGTGACGGACGACGGTTTTGAGCTGGCAGCAAAACTCGGGTTTTTGCTCGGCGCCTTCAAGGAAAAAATCGAAGCCGAGATTGTCAAGAACCTTGACACGCTGATTGCCAGCAAGGCCGCCGTGCCCAAGGCAGCGGCCAAAAAAGCAGCCACCCGCAAGAAAACCGCCTGAGCAGCCGGGCACTTGCTGCCCGAGCGCTACAACCTTGTCGGGTTTGACCTGGTGTCGATCCGCCTGGCGGTGGACTGCGCGCAGGCCGGCACCATGGGCTTGCCCATCGCCACGCTGGCAACTATCAAATCAATAGCTGGATGCGCCGGCCCCGCTTGCGCAAAAAGCCTTTTTGATTGAAATTTACGGCGCAAGCCGGTTCAACCGAGCTCCTTGATCAGGTCGATGTATTGCTGCATCGCCGCGTCCTGCGGCGTGCCCTTGAGCTTGCTCCAGGCATCCCATTTGGCGCGCGCCACCATGTCGCCGAAGCCGGGCTTTTTCTCCAGGTTGTCGCCCGCACTGCCCTGCTTGTAGAACGCGTAGAGTTTCAACAGCGTGGCATTGTCGGGCCGCTCGCTCAAGTTTTTGGAATCGATCATGGCTTGGTCGAAAGCCGCTTTCAGGTCTGACATGGGAAATGCTCCGTTCGTTTTTTTGCACGCAAGCCCCCGAAGGAAAAGCTTCGGGTAACTGCCGGTTATCTTAGCGACAAGTTCCCCGCAAAATACTCTAGCCACTCCAGCTCGGGGCGGCGTTGCACAGGGGAAATACTTGATGGTCACACGCGTTACAGCGGCTCTAACAGGCAAAAGACCGGCCCGGCTCCAGCCTGAAAAAACCGCGCCCCGAAGGCCGGAAAAACCCGCCGCATCGCCGCCATGGCGGCCGCACCTGCCCGACGAACGCATGAGCAAGGTGGACACCGCCTTTCTGCGCATGGACAACCCCGGAAACCTGATGCAGATCACCGGCGTGTGGCAATTTGCCCCTGGCGTGAAGTACGCGGCGGTCTGCGAACGCATTGAAAACACCCTGGTCCGCTACGACCGCTTCCGCCAGTGCGCGGTGCAGGACGCGACCGGCGCCTCCTGGGTAGCCGACCGCCACTTTGACCTGGCGCACCATGTGCTGCGCGAAAAGTTGCCGGCCAGCGCCCCGGGCGCCCAAGAGCTGGCCTTGCAAGAGCGCGTGGCCGAACTCGCCAGCCAGCCGCTGGACCGCAGCCGGCCGCTCTGGCAGTTCCACCTGGTCGAGCACTACACCAGCCTTGACGGCGTGCGCGGCAGCGCGATGATTTTGCGCATCCACCACTGCATTGCCGACGGCATTGCGCTGCTCGGCGTGATCATGTCGATGGCCGATGGCGGCGCGCCGCCGCCCATGCCCGGCGAACCGGGCGCTGCCGCCGCGCCGCCGGACACGCAGAACGGGCAGGACGCGCAGGCGTGGATGGTCGACAGCGTGCTCACGCCGCTGACGCGGCTGGCGGTCCGGACGCTGGATGCGCTGGGCGACGGCGCGGCGCGCTCGCTTGGCCGGCTGAACCAGCCGGGCGGCGGGCTGGGGCTGGAGCGCGGCATCGAGGCGGGCGTGAAGGGTTCGCTGGACATGGCTAGGCTGCTGCTGCAGGTGGCGGGCGATTCGGCCGCGCTGACGCTGATGCCAAACGACTCGGCGACCCGGCTCAAGGGCAAGTCTTGCGGCATCAAGAAGGTCGCCTGGTGCCAGCCGGTTCCGCTGGACGAGGTGAAGGCGGTCGGCAAGGCGCTGGGCTGCTCGCTCAACGATGTGCTGCTCGGCTGCCTGGCCGGCGCGCTGGGCGAATACCTGAAGTCGCTCGGCGATGACGTGGACGGCCAGGACATCCGCGCCATGGTGCCCGTCAACCTGCGAGAGCCGGCGCCAAGCCCCACGCTGGGCAACCACTTTGGCCTGGCGCCGCTGCTGCTGCCGATTGGCGTCAGCAACCCGGTCGAGCGGGTCTTTGAGGTGCGCCGGCGCATGGCCGCGCTCAAGGGCAGCTACCAGCCGCTGCTAGCCTTCGGCCTGATGGCCGCAGCCGGCCTTTGCCCGAAGTCTGCGCAAGACGCCATGCTCGAATTCTTCTCGAAAAAGACCACGGCGGTGATGACCAATGTGCCGGGGCCGCAGGGCAAGCTGCGGTTTTGCGGCGCAGTGCTGGAGCAAACCATGTTCTGGGTGCCGCAGTCGGGCGATGTCGGGCTGGGCGTGTCGATCCTGAGCTACGGCGGCGGCGTTCAGTTCGGCGTGATCACCGACAGCGCGCTGTGCCCGCAGCCGCAGCGCATCGTTGACGAATTCATGCCGGAGTTCGCCCGGCTGTCGATGGTGACGCTGATGCTGCCGTGGGACGAGGCGTGAAGGCCTGATGATGCGGTGCGGGCTTCACGCCTTGAAATGTGGTGACTGCTTGCCTTGCTGCAGGTCAACGGTTTTATTGATCTTTTGTGATGGCCTTTTTTGGCAAAGTGCAGGTTTGCGGTCTCTTTTTCCTGCTGCTTCTGTGGTTTGAGGGATGAGCGCCTTCCCGGCGGGGGGTAACTTTCTTTTCTGGCAAAAAAGAAACTCACGAAAGAAAGTTGCCTTGGGAGCGGGTTAGAGCTGAACGCTCTGACGAGCCATCGCTTCGCTTGGCCCTGGGTTCCTTGATTGGTGGCTCGCGGCCAATGCCTGTCATTGGCTGCCAGCCATAAGATCAAGTATCCAAGGGCCCAGCGAAGCGATGGCCTGTCAGAGCGTTCAGCTCTAACCCGCTCCCGACCTCAGGCAACTTTCTTTGGTGACTTTCTTTTTTGCCAGAAAAGAAAGTTACCCCCCGCCGGGAAGGCGCTCACCCGCCAAACCACAGAAGAACTTACCAAGCCAAAGGCAATCAACAATCGACGCAGCAATCAAATCGGAAGCATTAGTAGTTACGAAATATGCATCAAATCAGCCTTCCACGCTTTATTCACGGGCGTAAGCAGCTATCTATTCAATAGCGTCAAGCCTTGAAACGCCGGGAGGCAATTTCCAGCAGGCCGTCGAAGATCAGGTTTTCGACCAGCTCGAAGCGGACGGTCATGCTCGGCGCCATTTTCCAGCCGGCGCCGCCGGTCATGATGCATTCGGGCGCTTCGCCGCAGTGGCTCGTGAGGTTGTCGACCATGCGCTGGACCGCGCCGGCAATCGCAAACGTGCCGCCGCTGGTCAGCGCGTCGCTGGTGTTGGTCGGAAAATCCCGCACCTCGCCGGTCGGCACATGCAGCCCGGCCGTGCCCGATTCGAGCGCGCGCAGCATGATGCCGTGGCCCGGCAGGATGATGCCGCCCAGGAACTTGCCCGATGCGTCGATGGCCTCGACCGTGACAGCGGTGCCCACCATCACCACCAGGCAGGGCTTGCGGATGCCGCGTGCCAGCAGCCGGTGGTGCGCGCCGATCATGGCCACCCAGCGGTCGGACCCGAGCCGCGCCGGATGGTCGTAGCCGTTGCTCAGGCCGGCCTCCTGCGGACTGGAAATCACCCAACTTGGCAGCACGTCCCAGATTTCCATCTGCTCGGTCAGGCGCCGCTTGATGGCGTCGCCGGCCACCACGCAGCCCAGGATGGCCGAAGGCTCGGCCAGCCCCCGCCAGTCCTCCTCGGCGAGCCGGTCGATATTTTCAAGGAACACCGCGCCATGGGCCAGCAGCTTGGCGCCTGTCACCGGGGCGTCGTACTGGGCCCATTTCAGGCGGGTGTTACCCACATCAAGCGCTAGGAAAGTCATGGGGCTGGATTATGAACAGGTTTGCGCCACGGCCAGCGCCTGATCGACGATGGTTTTCCCGCAATAGGGTGCCCTGCTGCGCCAGATCAAATCAGGCCGTACCAGCAGGCGCGCTGCACCGCCGCCAGCTTGTTGTCGACCTGGAGCTTGCCCATGGCGTTGGCCAGGTGAAAGTTGACGGTGCGCTCGCTGCACGCCAGCATCTCGCCAGTCTTGCGCGCGGTCATTCCCTGGAAGGCCAGTTCCAGGCATTCGAGTTCGCGCGGACTCAGCGGATTGCGCGCCTGAGCCAGCGCCCGCTTGAGCAGCGGCCAGATGTTCAGCGCCGACCAGGCCAGCTGCGACGGCTCGGTTCGGTCAGGCCACTGGCGCGCGCTGAACAGGTAGCATTCGAAGGCGCGGCCCATGGTCAGTGGAAAGGCGATACGCACCACGCTTTGAAAACCGTGCGCCAGCCACAGCCTGCGCCAGCGGCCCATGTCGCTGAAAGCCGACCGGGAAATATCCTGCCAGGCCACCAGCGGCGCATCGGAATCCCGCCAGGGCGCCCCGAAGTCCTGGCTGGCGGCCAGCGCATACGCCGCTTCGAGCAGGCGCGGCGGATGCAGGGCCAGCACCAGCCGGCTTTCCTGTCCGGCGAACGGGTCGGGACCGAGCACCACCAGCGCCTCGACCGAGAATTCGCGCAGCGACGACAACCAGTCGCTCATGATGCCGTCCAGGCAGACGCTGTCAAAGTTAGCAGGTAGTTGCATCAAGGATGAAGGGGAAGAACAGGGACAATGGTTTAAAGGGCAAGACAAGTTATGGCTCGATACGCAGGCTCCGGCTCAACGCCAGATGGAAAAAATTCGCCGCACCTCACAGTTTTTACAGCACGCGCCACGCCGCTGGACACTCGCGCCCCTGGAGCCGATTTTGCATGCGTCGCCGTGGCGCATGCGTCTGCTAGGCTTGGCGACGATGCTGGGCCAGCCGCTGTTCGGCTGGATCTGGTCCAGCTGGCTGGTGCAGCCCTACGAAAACCTGTGGCTGCGCGGCCTGATGAGCCTGCTGGGCGCCACGCTGCTGCTGCCCGGGCTGAGCCGGGATTTTTCCAGCCCAGCGACGCGGCTGCTGGTCACCCTGATCATGTGGATCGAAATCCCCCTTTTTTTCAGCTGGATGTACTTTTGCAATGCCGGTAGCGCAGCCTGGCTGGGTACCGTCTGCACCATGATCGTGTGCTACTACCTCCTGACCGACTGGCGCATCGCCACGGCAGGCATCGCCAGCGGCGCCCTGCTGTCATGGACGCTGTTTGCCTGGCTGATGCCGAACGGGCTCCAGGCCAATCCGGTCGATGGAGTGGTCATCGCCTACAGCTGGACCTGCGCGCTGCTGCTCGGCCTGTCGTCGGCCAACCTGCGGCGCGACCAGCTGGCCCACACGCTGGCCACCATGGGCATCATGGCGCACGAGCTGCGCACGCCGCTGTCCACGGCTTCGCTGATCGGCGACGCGCTGCAAATGGAAATCGGGCGCGAGCAGGCGCATCCGCGTGCTGCCAAACTTGAACAGCTGGGCCAGCGCCTGCAGGCGCTGGTGCGCTCGATGAATCACCAGATCGACACCCAGATTGCCAACGCCAAGCTGCTGCAACTGCCGCGCTACAGCGAAGCGGTCTGCGCCGCCAGCCTGGTCAGCGATACCGTGGCGGCCTATCCCTACACCTCAAGCCGCCAGCGGGAGTGCGTTAGTGTGGTGATTCACCATGACTTCACTTTTTGCGGCTCCCCGGCCCAGTTTTCCCAAGTGCTGATGAACCTGATGAAAAACGCCCTGCACTCCCTGGCGGCGGCCGATTCGTCGTACGCGGCAGGTGCGCTGCGCATCACGGTCGACTGTGGGCCGGACAGCGGCCGCATTGCCGTGGCAGATGACGGCGTCGGCGTCGATCCGGCCTTGCTGCCGCATATTTTCAAGCCCTTTTTCTCCAGCAACCGCAGCACCGGGCATGGCCTGGGCCTGGCCTTTTGCCAGCAGGTGGTGCGCAGCGCAGGGGGCAGCATCCGGGTGGAGTCAAGCCATGCCATAGGCGCTGTCTTCACGCTGACCCTGCCGCTCGCCCCGTCCTGAACGCTGCCGATGACTGCGTTTGAATTTCCTTTACAAAGCCTCCCGCCATGTCTTTCCCCCTTTATCGCCGGCCCGGCCGCGTGATTTTTCTCGACGATGACCCGGATTACCTGGAAATGCTGGGCGAGGTCATGCCACCCGACTGGCCCGTGCAGCTGTTCCTGCGGCCCATCGCCTGCATCGACCTGCTCAAGCAAGATACCGCGCAGCGCGAAAAAGACGCTTGGGCTCAGCAGGAAATCATCCACCGCTGGCGCGAAGGCGCCCTGCTGATCCCGCAGATCCTGCGCTACTGGCAGGGCGACAGAGCCGCGCGCTTCGCTCTGGTGCAGCTTGCCGTGGTGGACTACGCCATGCCGGCCATGAGCGGGCTGCGGGTGCTGGGCGAGTTGCGGGACTGGCCGGGCTCGCGCATCTTGCTGACTGGCCGCGCCGACGAGCAGCTGGCAGTTTCGGCGTTCAACCGGGGGCTGATCAACCAGTTCATCCCCAAGCAGTCGCCAGACCTGCGCGCCTGCCTGATGCGCGCCATCGAGGACCTGCGCCATCAGCCCGACCAGCGCCACCAGCAGATCTGGTGCGCCACGCTGTCGCCCGGCCAGCTTGCGCTGCTGGCCGACCCGGTCATTTTCCAGGCGCTGCACAGTCTCACGCAGCAGCACGGCTGGAGCGAACATGTCGTCATCGGCGCGCCGTTTGGCATGCTGGCGCTCAACGCCCGGGGACAGGCCAGCTGGCTGCAGCTGGAGCCAGCCGGCAACCTGGGCGAGCTGGCCGAGATGGCGCTGTCCCAGGGCTGGAACGAGCGCGTCGTCCAGGACATTCGCAGCGGAAAGAGGCTTGTGGACCTGGAACTGCAGCTGGCACTAGGCGCCGGCCATCAGCCCAAGCCTTGCGAAGCGTTCGTCCTGACCGGCGAGGCTGGCCAGCTTCATGCGGCTATCTTTGCCATCGGTGAGCCGTTCAGCCCGGGCTTGAGCACCAGCTACGTGCGCTTTTTGGCCAACCATGGCGAAAGGCGATTGCCGCAAGATTAGGCCATCACACCTGTTCGGTGCGGGCGCGCCGGGCAATCGGCCACTCCGACGGCTGGAGCACGGGCAACAGCGTGCGCATCGTCTGCTCGATGCGGTCCATTTCGGCGCCGGTCAGGCCGGCGTTGAGCGTCAGCCGCACCATCGCGCGGTTGCGGCTGGTGGCCGGGGCGCAGAAAATCGCGCCAAAAATCTGGTGTGCCTCGAGCTGGTCGCGCAGCACCATGGTGGCCGGCTCGGTGCCGGTTTCCAGCGCAATGATCTGCTGGCTGCCCTGGTGGATCGGGTAGCCCATGCTGGACAGGCTGGCGCGCAACCGGCGGGTGTTGGCATGCAGCCGCTCCCGCTCGGCGTCGCTGCCGCGAACCACCTCCAGCGTGGCCGCCAGCCCGGCAATCTCGTGCGGCAGCAGGCACGAGCTGAAGATGTTCGGGTAGCTGTTGTGCAGCACGTAGTAACGCATGGCGGCCGGAATGGTGAAAAAGCCGGCGCGGCCGGCAAACGCCTTGGCCAGGCTGGCGGTGATGAAATGCACGCGATCCGTCAGGCCCAGCTCGGCGCACAGCCCCGCGCCGTGCGGGCCGTGGGTTCCCAGCGAATGCGACTCATCGACCAGGATCGTGCAGCCGTGCTGCTCGACCACCTCGACCATCCGGACCAGCGGGCACAGCGCGCCGGTGGTGCTGTACACCGAGTCCACCACCACCACGCCCGGCCCGTGGCGCTCGATCATGCGCGACAGGTGCTCCGGGTCGTTGTGGCGAAACGCATGGGCCGGCGCGCGTGCAGCATGCGCGCCTTCCCAGAGCGAGGTATGGGCCAGGCTGTCGAGGTAGACCGGCGTCTGCTCGTCGGCAATCGCCTGCAGCAACCCGACATTGGCCGAATAGCCCGACTGGCAGACAAAACCGTCTTCCTTCCCGACCCAGGCCGCGAGAGACGCTTCGAGCGTTCGGCACGGATGGGCATCGAGCAGGAAAACGCCCGACTGGATCACGCTTTCGTTGCTGTGCTGCAGGCTGGCAATCTGCGCCCGGACGATGTCCGGATGGCCCGCTATGCCCAGGTAGTCATTGCCATCGAGCCGGATCGAGTCCGATCCGGGGTTGCGGCCATGCAGGATGGGTTTTCCGCCCCACTGGCTTTGCCAGTGGGCCATGAATTTTTGCTCAAAGCGCTCGCGCAGGCGCGGCAACAGGGGCGGATTGCGGGGGGCGGCAGTGCCAGGACGGGTGGTGCGATCAAGTATTTGCATAAGGCTGTTCCTTTGTTAAAAACAGACTTATTGAAAACTTTCTCACAAATAGTCACGCCTTGACCCCTGCTACATCTGACAGGCTAGCGCGTTTGCTTCTCCTGAAAAGTTCTCACCATGCGACGTTGCAACAATCTCCCCGTTGAGGCCATTACTTCTGCATCCAGGGCAGGCCCCGCAGGCGCCAGCCGCCCCGGTGACCGCGCTGGGCTTGACCGTCGGCGTCGCCTTCAAAGCCTTCAAGAATGTTGTAGGCCTCAAGCCCCAGTTCCGTAGCACGGCGGGCAGCGGCCACCGAGCGAACACCGCTTCGGCACAGCAGCACAACCTTGGAGCCAGCGGAAACCGCCGCCTTCAGGGCATCGTCAAAACCGGTATTCAGTTCCATGCCAGGCCACTGTTTCCAGGCCACGGGCACGGCGCCCGGGACAAAGCCAACCCATTCGCGTTCAGCGTCGGTCCGCACATCAACCAGCACGGCCTTGCCCGCCTGCAGCCATTGCCAGGCCAGCGCTGGCGTGATGTCGCCGGCATAGCCGGTGGCCGCTTGCATGCCGGCGTCTGCAGCGTCTGTTGTCGAATCGGTTTTCATAAAAATTCCTGTCACGGTTAAGGCCAGGGCCTGCCCGTTTCCGCCACGCGGACGGCGCGGCCTCTGGCATAAAAATAAGTGTATTCGTTCAGGCTACACCGGCATCGGCGCGCAGAATCAACTCCAACCACACACATTTCACGAAACCCCGATGACCTCAAAAACGGCTGACACCTCTTTTGCCCAGAGTGCGCCCGGCTCCCCGGCCGGCAAGGATGAACGCAAGGCGGTGGCCGAAAAGCTCCTGCGCTGGCAGGTTCCGCTGGTCGGCGACCTCGGCAACGGCAACGGCAAGAAGAAAAGCAAGGCCTGCAGCCTGGCCGATTTCGACCCGGGCGCCAAGCCGCTTTCATCGGACGACAAAGCGCGCGACAAGGAAGCGGTGGACGCGCTGGCGCTGGAACTCGACGGGCTGCAAAACCTGTTTTATGCCGACCGCCGCTACAAGCTGCTGGTGGTCCTGCAGGGCACCGACACCTCGGGCAAGGACGGCACGCTGCGCAGTGTGTTCAGCCGCATGAGCCCGCTGGGCGTGCACACGGCGGCCTGGAAAGCGCCGAATGAAGACGAGCGCGCCCGCGACTACCTGTGGCGCATCCACCAGAAGGTGCCGGCCGCCGGCGAAATCATGGTCTTCAACCGCAGCCACTATGAAGACGTGCTGGTGCCGCCGGTGAACGGCTGGATCACGCCGGCGCAAACCGCGCAGCGCTACCGGCAGATCAATGACTTTGAGCGCATGCTCAGCGAAAACGGCACGGTGATCCTGAAGTTCATGCTGCACATCAGCTTCAAGGAACAAGGCGAGCGGCTGCAGGAGCGGATTGACGACGTAACCAAGCACTGGAAGTTCGCGATGGGCGACCTGGATGCACGCAAACAGTGGAAGCAGTACCAGCACGCTTATGAAGACCTGCTCAACGCCACCAGCACACCGTGGGCGCCCTGGACGGTGGTACCGGCCGATTCCAAAACCCACCGCAACCTGATGATCGCCCTGCGGGTTCGCCAGGCCTTTGAACAGCTCGACCTGCGCTACCCGCCCGAAAACGAGGCGCTCAAGGGCATCAAGGTGGTTTGAGAAACCAGCGGCGAGATGTCAAGCCGTTGCCGGCCAGAATTTCAAGCAATTCATGCCGTTTCCGCACGTCTTATCTGCGTTAGCAGCTATATTTTCAATAGCAGTTTCAGACTAGCGGTCAATGCCCACCGCCCAGATAGGCCGCCTTCACCGCCGGGTCGTCACGCAGTTTTGACGCCTCGCCATGCACCGAGATGCGGCCATTCTCCAGCACATAGCCGTAGTCGGCCACCTTCAGCGCGGCGGCGGCGAACTGCTCGACCAGCAGCATGGTGACGCCGCGCGACTTCAGGTCGGCAATGATGCGGAACACTTCCTCGACCAGAATCGGCGCCAGTCCCATCGATGGCTCGTCGAGCAGAACGATCTCGGGGTTGAGCATCACGGCGCGCGCCATCGCCAGCATCTGCTGCTCGCCGCCCGAGAGCGTGCCGGCCAGTTGCGTGCGCCGCTCCTTCAGGCGCGGAAACAGCTCCATAGCCTTTTCCAGGTCGCCCTGCACATCGCCCTTGGGACGGCTGCCGGTCAGGCGCGGAAAGGCGCCCAGGATCAGGTTGTCGGTCACGGTCATGGTGGCAAACACGCGCCGGCCTTCCGGCGAATGCGCCAGCCCCTGCTTGGCGATGGCGTAGGACTCCAGGCCATCGATGCGCTTGCCGTGCAGGTTGATTTCGCCGGCGGTCGGCTGGATCATTCCCGAGATGGCGCGCATGGTGGTGGTCTTGCCGGCGCCGTTCGAGCCGATCAGCGTGACGACCTGGCCCTTGGGCACTTCCATCGAAATGCCGTGCAGGACCTGCACCTTGCCGTAACCGGCTTCCAGGTTCTTGATACTCAACATGGTGTTTCTTTCCTTATGCGACCGTGCCGCCGAGGTAGGCCTCGATGACTTTTTCATCCGCCTGCACATCGGCAGGCTTGCCTTCGGCAATCTTCTGGCCGAAGTCGAGCACCGAGACGGTGTCGCACATGCTCATCACCACGTCCATGTGGTGCTCGATCAGGATCACGGTGATGCCATGGTCGCGGATCTTGCGGATGATGGTGACCAGCTCCTTGATGTCGGGCGCGGTCAGGCCGGCAGCCGGTTCGTCGAGCAGCAGCAGTTGCGGGTCGAGCGCCAGTGCACGCGCGATTTCCAGCAGGCGCTGCTTGCCGTAAGGCAGGTTGCGCGCTTCTTCGCTGGCCAGCTCGGCCAGACCGACAAAGCGCAGCAGGCCCATGCCGCGTTCGATGGCCGACGTTTCCTCGCGCCGGTAGCGCGGCGTGTGCAGCGCCACATCGAGGATAGTGCTGTCAAAGGTGTGGTGCAGGCCGACCTGGACGTTTTGCAAGGCCGTCATTTCGCCGAACAGCTGCACGTTCTGGAAGGTCCGTGCAATGCCCGACAACGCGATGTCGGACGAGGTGCGCCCGACCACCGAGCGGCCAGCAAAGTCGATGCTGCCGGCGGTCGGCACATAAATGCCGGTCAGCACATTCATCATGGTGCTCTTGCCCGAGCCGTTCGGGCCGATCAGGCCGTGAATGGTGCCGCGCTTGATGCGCAGGTCCACCTGGTTGATCGCTTTGAGGCCGCCAAACTGCATCAGCACGCCCTTTGCAATCAGCAGGTCGCCGCCGGCCTCGGCGCCACCGGAACGGGCGGCCACCGAAATGGCATCCTTGCCATGGTCCTCGCCTGCCTTGCCGATGAACTCGGGTGCAGGCTTGCGCACATGGAACAGCGCGCGCACAAAGCCGACGATGCCGTTTTGCAGGTAATACACCACGAACAGGATCATCAGGCCGAAGATGCTCAAGCGCCAGTCGGTGATCGACTGCAGCCAGAAGGCGAAGCCGGCCAGCGCGATGGTGCCGACCACTGGAATCGCCACCGCCTTGGGCGTGGTGACCTTCTTGGCCAGGCCCACCCCGGCACCGACCGCCATCAGGACCGCCAGCGCCGTGGCAACAATGCGAAACAGTTCCAGGTCGTCGAGCAGCTTGGGCAGGATCACGATGATGGCCGCGCCCAGCAAGGCGCCCGAACGCGTCTTGCGCCCGCCCATGATGACGGCCAGCAGAAACAGCACGGTCAGCTCGAAGTTGTAGGTATTGGGCGAGATGTACTGCTCCGAATAGGCGTACAGGCAGCCGGCCAGTCCGGCAAAGCCGGCGCTGATCACGAAGGCATAGACCTTGTAGCGGTAGACCGACACGCCCATGCAGTCAGATGCCACCGGGCTGCCGCGCAGCGCTTCAAAAGCACGGCCTAGTTGCGACTTGAGAATGCGGTCCACCACCACCAGCGAGATCACCATCAGACCGAATGTCAGCCAGTAAAAACCGTGCTCGGTGAGCTTTTGGCCAAACACCATCGGCTTGGGAATGGTGATGCCCAGCGGGCCTTCGGTGAGGAAGGTCATTTCGTTGATCAAGATCTGGATGATGGTGCCGAAGGCCAGCGTCACCATCGCCAGGTAAGGTCCGGTCACGCGCAGCGCCGGCAATGCCAGCAGCGCGCCAAAACCGGCCGTCACCGCGATGCTGGCCGGGATGATGACCCACAGCGGCGCGCCCAGCTTCAGGAACAGCACGCCGGCGGTGTACGAACCCACGCCGAACAGGCCGGCATGGCCGAGCGACACCTGACCGGTGTAGCCGACCACGATGTCCAGTCCATACAGCAAGATGGCATAGATCATGATCGTGCCGATCATGTGGATGTAGTACGAATTGCTGGTCATCAGCGGTGCAGCCGCCAGCAGGGCCAGCCCGATCAGGGCGGCCACAAGGGTCTTTCGGTTCATCTTCAAACTTTCTTGATCGCGTTTTTACCAAACAGGCCGGCCGGCTTGAACGCCAGCACCAGCAGCAGCAGCACCAGTCCCGGAACGTCCTTGTAGCCGGTGGACAGGTAAAACCCGGTGGTGGTTTCCGCCACGCCCAAAATGATGCCGCCAACGATGATGCCCATGCCGCTGGTCAGCCCGCCGATGATGGCCACGGCAAAGGCCTTCAGGCCCAGCACCGAACCCATGGTGGCGCCGGTCAGCGTCAGCGGCGCGATCAGTGCGCCGGCAAACGCGGCGGTGGCCGAGGACAGCGCATACGAAAAGGTGATCACCAGCCCGGTGTTGATGCCCATCAGCTTAGCCGCGTCGCGGTCGTTGAAAGTCGCCACCACGGCCTTGCCGTAGATGGTCTTGCGGTTGAAGAACTCGACCGCCAGCATCATCAGCACGGCGCCGACCACCACCAGGATTTCCATGGGCAGCACATTGGCGCCCAGCACTTTCAGCGGCGCTTCGGGCAAGGGGGATGGAAACTTCAGGTCGTCGCGGCCCCAGATGTTCTCGGCGACGTTCTTGAAAATGATGCCCAGCGCAATGGTGGACATGATCCAGCCGAACTCGCTCTTGATCTTGATCGCCGGGCGCACGCCGATGCGCTCCACCAGGCCGCCCTGCAGCAGGCCAAACACGATCACCAGCGGCAGCATCAGCCAGTAGTTCACGCCCATGTTGACCAGCGTCAGCCCGACCATGGCGCCCAGCATCAGCGCATCGCCCTGGCCAAAGTTCAGGGTATCGGAAGTCTGGAAGGTGAGCTGATAGCCAAACGCAATGACTGCGTAGATCATGCCCAGCGCGACACCGCTGTAAATGAGTTGAAGCAGGATTTCCATATATTCAATTCCGCAAAAAATTAGGTCTGGTCAGGCCGCACACGGCGGCGGACAATAAAAAAGCACCGCGGCAGCTGGCGCGGTGCTTTGCTCTCTGCAGTCTTTCAGACTTACTTCTTGACGCGCACTTCAGACGCCTTCTTCTGGTCGTCCGGGTAGGCATACACCACGCGCTGGCCCTTGACCTCGCCGAACACCGGAATGTTGGCCGTGATGGCTTCGTGGTCCTTGGCGGTGAAGGGCTTGTTGTAGGTGGTGATCACGCCTTCAACCGGCGTCTTCAGGTCCTCCAGCGCCGCCTTGATCTTGGGGCCTTCGGTGGAGTTCGCCTGCTTGATGGCGGCAGCCAGCAGGTAGATGGAGTCGTAGCCCTGGGCCGCCGACACCGGCGAGTCGATACGCTGGTTCTTCGGGTTGAAGGTTTTCAGGTAGTTGATGATGAACGCCTGGCGCTTGGGCGTCGTCGGCTCCTGGATGAAGGTTTGCGGCATGCGCGCGCCCTCGCCGCCGGGGCCGGCATTGTCGATGTAGTTGGCCATCGACAGCGTCCAGCTGCCGACCATCGGCACTTTCCAGCCCAGCTTGGTCATGCCGTTAGCGATCTGCGCCAGTTCGGGGCCGATGCCGTAGGTCAGGATGACTTCGGCGCCGGCTTCCTTGGCCTTGAGCAACTGGGCCGTCATGTCCACATCCTTGATGTTGAACTTCTCGGTGGCCACCGGGGTGATGCCCTTGGCTTTCAGCGCGGTCTCCAGATCGGCGCGGCCAAGCTGGCCGTAGTTGGTAGAGTCGGCCAGAATGGCGACCTTCTTGAAGCCGCGCCGTGTGATGGCTTCTTCCACAATCATCGGGGCCTGGATGCTGTCATGCGCCGCATTGCGGAAGATGTAGTTTTCAGGCTGGTCCTTGAACTGCTGCGTGATCAGGCTGCCGGTGGCCACGTTGTTCATGACCGGAATCTTGGCTTCCTGGAAAAACCGCTGCGACGCCAGCGCCACACCGGTATTGATGTAGCCCACAGTGGCCGAAACCTTTTCCTTGTTGATCAGCTCCTGCGCAATCTGCACGCCACGCTCATTCTTGGCTTCGTCATCGCGCTCGACGACCTGCAGCTGGCGGCCAATCACGCCACCGGACTTGTTGATTTCATCGACCGCAAGCCGGACGCCGTCGCGCATGCTGACCCCCATCGACGACGAACCGCCGGTAAACGGACCCGACACACCGATCTTGATGGGGTCAGCCGCGCTGGCCATGCCAGCGAAACTCAGAACGGCTGAGGCCACCGCCAGTTGGGCAAAACGAAAAGTCATGATGTCTCCTAATGATGAATAAGCTCGGCGTACGCAGTGTTCAACGCCAGACTGCCCCGTGGCTTTTACAGCGCATGGGTTGGTTATTAATCTAGCCGACTCGACAGAAACCCGCATGGGTGTTTTCCTCAGAGAAACCCTCAGCCAGGCCCAAAAAAGCTGAATATTTTTTAACACGACACACAAAATATTTCACGCCATCACTTTCCAATATCCCCGCAAAAAAACATTCGGGTTAACCCTTTGCTCAACAGCCTAAAAAATCGAGTCGCTTATTGAAGCTAAAAGTACCGATATTTTCCGCCGCTGTAAGTTGACGTTTACGTAAACGTAATATCATGGCGTTTTGGCACCTCAGGGTGCTTTTTGCCACCCCCGAGGAGACTTCCCCATGACCGATCTGTCTGCCGACTACAAAGCCCTTGCCAGCTACCGCCCCACGAACAAGGTGCGTTTCATCACCGCCGCCAGCCTGTTTGACGGGCACGACGCAGCCATCAACATCATGCGGCGCATCCTGCAGGGCATGGGCGCCGAAGTCGTGCATCTGGGCCACAACCGCAGCGTCGACGAGGTCGTGACGGCCGCGCTGCAGGAAGACGCGCAGGGCATTGCCATCAGCTCCTACCAGGGCGGACATGTGGAGTACTTCAAGTACATGGTGGACTTGCTCAAAAGCCGGGGCGGTGAGCATATCCAAGTGTTTGGCGGCGGCGGCGGCGTGATCGTCGGGCCGGAAATCCGCGAACTGCAGGCTTACGGCGTGGCGCGCATCTTCAGCCCCGAGGACGGCCAGCGCATGGGCCTGGCCGGCATGATCGGCGAGATGGTGATGCGCTGCGACAAGGACCTCTCTGGCTTTGCGCCCACCGGCATCGAGGCCATCGAAGGTCATGGCGAGATGAACTGGCGGGCGCTGGCCCAGCTGATTACCGCGCTTGAAGATGGCAAGGCAAATGAGGCTCTGGTGCAGGCGGTGCGGACGCAGGCTGCTACTAAAAAGATACCGGTACTGGGCATCACCGGCACCGGCGGCGCCGGCAAGTCATCGCTGACCGACGAATTGATCCGCCGCCTGCGGCTCGACCAGAACGACCAGTTGCGCGTGGCCCTGATCAGCATCGACCCGTCGCGGCGCAAGAGCGGCGGCGCGCTGCTCGGCGACCGCATCCGCATGAACGCCATCAACCCGTGGAGCCAGGGCCAACGCGTCTTCATGCGAAGTCTGGCAACGCGCGACTTCGGCTCGGAAATCAGCAAGGCTCTGCCGGACGTGATTGCCGCCTGCAAGGCCGCCGGCTTCGATCTGATCATCGTGGAAACTTCCGGCATCGGCCAGGGCGACGCGGCCATCGTGCCGCATGTCGATGTGCCGATGTACGTCATGACGCCCGAATTCGGCGCAGCCAGTCAGCTGGAAAAAATCGACATGCTCGATTTTGCCGAGTTCGTCGCCATCAACAAGTTCGACCGCAAGGGCGCGCTCGACGCCTTGCGCGACGTGGCCAAGCAGGTGCAGCGCAACAAGGAAGCCTGGAACACGCCGGCCGACCAGATGCCGGTGTTCGGCACCATGGCCGCGCGCTTCAACGACGACGGCGTGACCGCGCTGTACCAGGCGCTCAAGGTGCGCCTGGGCGCGCTCGGCCTGTCGCTCACTGACGGCGCCCTGCCCTTGGTCAATGTGCGCCACAGCACCAACCAGACGCCGGTGGTGCCGGCCGCACGCACGCGCTACCTGGCCGAAATCACCGACACGGTGCGCGGCTACAAGAAGCGCGGAAAAGAACAAGCCCACCTGGCACGGGAAATCCAGCAGCTGCGCGCCACTTCAAGCATGTTGACCGCCAGCAAATCCGACACCCTTGACGCTGTTGACGCGGTAGTCAAGCTGGCCGTCGAGCGCGAACAGACACAGGACCCGTCAGCCAAAAAGCTGCTGGCCCAGTGGCCCGAGATGCAAAAGGCTTACGCCGGCGACGAGTACGTGGTCAAGATCCGCGACAAGGAAATCCGCACCGCGCTGACCAGCAAATCGCTGTCGGGCACGACGATCCGCAAGGTCTGCCTGCCGACCTACGAAGACCACGGCGAAATCCTCAAGTGGCTGATCCTGGACAACGTGCCGGGCAGCTACCCCTACACCGCCGGCACCTTTGCCTTCAAGCGCGAGGGTGAAGACCCAACCCGCATGTTCGCCGGCGAAGGCGACCCGTTTCGCACCAACACGCGCTTCAAGCTGCTGAGTTCGGGCATGGCGGCCAAGCGCCTGTCCACCGCCTTCGACTCGGTCACGCTCTACGGAAACGACCCCGACCCGCGCCCGGACATTTACGGCAAGGTCGGCAACTCGGGCGTGTCGATTGCCACGCTGGACGATATGAAGGTGCTCTACGGCGGCTTCGATTTGTGCAGCCCGACGACCAGCGTGTCGATGACCATCAACGGCCCGGCGCCCAGCATCCTGGCGATGTTCATGAACACCGCCATCGACCAGAACATCGACAAGTTCAAGGCGGACAACGGCCGCGAGCCGACCGACACCGAGATCCTGAAAATCCGCGAATGGGTGCAGGCCAATGTGCGCGGCACGGTGCAGGCCGACATCCTGAAGGAAGACCAAGGCCAGAACACCTGCATCTTCTCGACCGAGTTCAGCCTGAAGGTGATGGGCGACATCGCCGAGTATTTCGTGCATCACAATGTGCGCAACTTCTACAGCGTGTCGATCAGCGGTTACCACATCGCCGAAGCCGGCGCGAATCCGATTTCGCAGCTGGCGTTCACGCTCTCGAACGGCTTCACGTTTGTCGAAGCCTACCTGGCGCGCGGCATGCACATCGACGACTTCGCGCCGAACCTGAGCTTTTTCTTCAGCAACGGCATGGACCCGGAATACACCGTAATGGGCCGCGTCGCCCGCCGCATCTGGGCCGTGGCGATGAAGGAAAAATACGGCGCGAACGAACGCAGCCAGAAGCTCAAATACCACATCCAGACCTCGGGCCGCAGCCTGCATGCGCAGGAAATCCAGTTCAACGACATCCGCACCACGCTGCAGGCCTTGATTGCGATTTACGACAACTGCAACTCGCTGCACACCAACGCTTTTGACGAAGCCATCACCACGCCGACCGAAGACAGCGTGCGTCGCGCCATGGCGATCCAGCTCATCATCAACCGCGAATGGGGCCTGGCCAAGAATGAAAACCCGTCGCAAGGCGCGTTCATCATTGAGGAATTGACCGAAATGGTCGAGGAAGCCGTACTGGCTGAATTCCAGAACATCGCCGACCGGGGCGGCGTGCTCGGCGCCATGGAAACCGGCTACCAGCGCGGCCGCATCCAGGACGAGTCGATGCACTACGAGATGCTGAAACACACTGGCGAATTGCCGATCATCGGCGTCAACACCTTTCGCAACCCGCACGGCGACGCGGTGCACGACAAGTTAGAGCTCGCCCGCTCGACCGACGAGGAAAAGCAGAGCCAGCTCCAGCGGCTGGCAGACTTCCACGCCCGCCATGCCGGCGAAGCCCCGGCACAGCTCAAGCGCCTGCAGCAGGCGGTGATCGAGAACAAGAACGTGTTCGAGGTGCTGATGGACGCGGTGCGCGTCTGCTCGCTCGGGCAGATTACCAATGCGCTGTTTGAAGTCGGCGGGCAGTACCGGCGCAATATGTAAGCCTCACCAGCACCGGCTCCGCACCCGGCATTAAAAAAAAGAAACCCGGACAACCGATGCGGATCGCGCCTCGGTAGTCCGGGTTTCTTTTTGGCCGAGCACATAAGGCTCCGGCCAGTCCGTGGCTTAACCCTGGTGGGGACGCTTGCCTGGATTCTTCTTGCTGCGGGTGTGCGAACCACGCTCAAGGCTGATCTTCTGGCCGTTGCCAGTGGTGATGGTGTAGCCTTTTGGCGGCACTGGCTTGGGGGCGCAGATGTCGGCCTCGACTCTGATTTTCTTGGACATGGGAGACTCCGGGTTAAAAATGGGCTGAACGGCTGATTTTAAGCCACTGCGCGCCATCGTCTGCATTTGTGCAGCCATCCCTGGCCAATTCGCCACCGGCCTCGCCGATGGCAGGCAATAGCGGCAGCGACACGCACGCCAGGGTGAAGCCCATACGCAGCCCTGCTTTTACGGCCGCATGGGCGACTTGCAGGCGAGCCCTTGCCGTTGGGACAGGCGATGGCAAGAGGCCGGTAGCCTGTCAGGCGCACACGCCCTCACTGCATCCAAGCACGCAGCGGCAGGTTCACCAGCAGGTTTTGCGGTTTGATCCGAAGCACACCCTCGGCATTCATCATCAGTCCCAGATAGACCGGCTTGCCTGCCACGTCGGCGCGCATTTCCTGCGGGTCTTCGAAATCAAGGCGGAACAGGCTGACCAGCCGGCTCAGGCGTTCCGTTGCCACGTCCCGGCCTTCATACAGGTCATTGAGCAGGGCCGTCGCCTCCGTGTCGAGTCCCAGATGCCAGCGCCAGGCATCATCATCGATCTTTTGCAAGGGCCGGATGACGACGCCGATGCCCAGAAAGTGGCGAACCCATTTTTGCAGCACGCCGGCCAGCGCCTTCAGGCCGGAGCGCGCCCGGGTCATTTTCAGCACCAGGCCGTGGCTCAGGTCAGTGGTGACTTCGTGCGTGAGGTCGAGCAAGAAAGCATGGCGATCAGCCAATTGCCAGTAATCGGAAGCGTTGGCGTCGCCAAGCACCTGCAGGCTGACGGTTCGCAGCGGCGCCTTGGACTCAGCCAGAAAACGCCCAAAGTCGCCCAGGCCGCCGGTTTCGTTGAACATGTCGATCACCTCGCGGTCGCCACTGAGCACCTGGCCGTCCTGCGTGCTGATGCGCTGGGGGCGAAACAGCATTTCGCCGGCGCGCACTTCATACGCATCTTGCGAATCATGGAGCAGGTTGTGAACGATGGCCTGCGCCAGCAGGTCGATGAACAGCGGGGGAATGGTGATGACGCCCGTTCCGTCGCGCGCGAACAGCCCCAGGTAATAGGCTTCCAGCGTGCCGGCGGCCAGCAGGCCATCGCGAAAGCGCAAAAAGAGCTGGTAGCTGTCGCGCGCATCCTGGTCCTGCACCTTCTGCAAATCGGCAGGTGTGACCGGCCCGGACGGCAATGCCAGCAGGGCCGCATGCAAAGCCCGTTCGGCCTGGCAGGATTCTGGCACTGGCGCCAGTTCCGGACGGGCCAGGAAACACCGCAGGTAATCGTCGGTTGGCAACAGCCATCCGCGAGGATTGCGCTGAAGCGGGCTAAAGCCACTGGAAGGCCAGAAATTTTGCATGAGCGCCATCGTCGCACAGCGTGATGGGACCGCGGGAAAGAGTCAGAAAATAATTTCTGTTGATAGCCGCCCAGACGCGTAAACCGGAAGGAACTTTAGAGGCGAAAACGCCCGAATCCGAATCCGCTCCCGCAAGTCCCGTTCTGGCTGGGCCTGTGATGAGCGGCAAAAGCGGGATCAGGGCCGCGCGCTGTTTGAGCCGCAGGCGAGTTTGCGCGGCCCCCCGCTTTTGCCGCTCATCACAGGTTGCCCGAAGCGAAGCGCAGGGACCCAGACAGCCGGGTCGCCTTTTCTTTGCTTACTTTCTTTTGGCGAAGCAAAAGAAAGTGAGTTGCCGCCGGGCAACCCCCGGCCAGCCCAACCAAGCAAAGCCCCTGCTGCTCATCAACCAACAAATCATGGCCAAAAAGCACTCCTGCGCACTACCAGTAAGCGCAACGAGCTATTCAAACCATAGCAAAAATTACTGAAATGCCACCTCCGAAAAACTCCGCAGCTTGCGGCTGTGCAACTGGCTGATGCCCTCGGCCCGCAGCAACTCCACCGCCCGCATGCCAATGCGCAAATGCTGGTCCACCCGGTCGCGGTAGAACTGGTTCGCCATGCCCGGCAGCTTGATCTCGCCGTGCAGCGGCTTGTCGCTCACGCACAGCAGCGTGCCGTAGGGCACCCGGAAGCGAAAGCCGTTGGCCGCAATCGTCGCGCTTTCCATGTCAAGCGCAATCGCCCGGCTCTGGCTGAAGCGGCGCTGCGGCTGGTTGCCCGGCAGCAGTTCCCAGTTGCGGTTGTCGGTCGAGGCGACGGTGCCGGTGCGCATGATGCGCTTGAGTTCCGGCCCCTTGAGCTGCGTCACCTCCGACACGGCCGCCTCCAGCGCAACCTGAATCTCGGCCAGCGCCGGAATCGGCACCCACAGCGGCAGTTCCTCGTCGAGCACATGGTCTTCGCGCACATAGCCATGGGCCAGCACATAGTCGCCCAGCTGCTGGCTGTTGCGCAGGCCGGCGCAGTGGCCAAGCATGATCCACGCGTGCGGGCGCAGCACGGCGACATGGTCGGTGATGTTCTTGGCGTTGGCCGGTCCGACGCCGATGTTCACCATCGTGGTGCCGCTGCGGTCGGCGCGCACCAGGTGGTAGGCCGGCATCTGCGGCAGGCGCGGGGGCTGCACGCCCAGCTCGTCGCCTTCCTGCGCGCTCAGGCCGGCGCGGCGCGTGACCACGTTGCCCGGTTCGATGAAGGCGATGTATTCGCTGTCAGGGTTGGCCATTTCCTGGTGGCCCAGGCGAACGAATTCGTCAATATAAAACTGGTAGTTGGTGAACAGCACGAAATTCTGGAACCAGTGCGGCGACGTGCCGGTGTAGTGGCGCAGGCGCTGCAGCGAATAATCGACGCGCGCCGCCGTGAACAGCGCCAGCGGCTGTGGCTGGCCAGGGCTGGCCTCGTAGGTGCCGTTGGCGATGCCGTCGTCCATGGCCGCCAGGTCGGGCAGGTCGAACACGTCGCGCATCAGCATGCGCCGCGCCGTGCTCATCGTGCCCTCGATATGGTCGTTCTCGGCAAACGAGAAGTGGATCGGGATCGGCTGGGTGCTGGTGCCCACTTCGAGCTCGACGTCATGGTTTTGCATCAAGAGGCGAAATTGCGCCAGGTAGTAGTCGCTGTACAGGTCGGGCCGCGTCAGGGTGGTTTCAAAGTGGCCCGGTCCGGCGACAAAGCCGTAGCTCAGCTGCACGATGTCTGGCGTTTCCAGGATGGCCCGCGCCACTGTCTCGGTGTGGATGCGCACGAACGGATAGCAGGCGCGCACATGGCCGGGCAGCGTGTCGCCGGCCACGTAGCGCTGCATGGCGCTGCGCAGGTGGCTGATCTGCTGGTCGTAGATGGCGCGCACCTGCGCCAGCGCGACCGCCGGGTCGCTGTAGCGGGTGGGGGCGATGAAAGGGGGCAGGAAGGGCATGGACTCGATCACTTTGCGGTTTTGGTATTCATCATGGGCGGCAGGGCAGGATTCGTGCTGCCCCGCAAGATTCAGCGCTTGACCGCCTCGCGCATCGTCACGAATTCTTCGGCCATCGTTGGGTGAATGCCGATGGTGCCGTCAAACACCGCCTTGGTGGCGCCGGCCTTCATCGCCACGGCAAAGCCCTGGACGATCTCGCCGGCGTCGGCGCCGACCATGTGCAGGCCGACCACGCGGTCGGTGGCGTCCTCGACGATCAGCTTCATCAAGGTGCGTTCGGTGCTGCCGCTCAGCGTGTGCTTGAGCGCCTTGAAGTCGCTTTTATAGACGCTGATCTTGCCGAATTTCTCACTCGCGTCAAGCTCCGTATAGCCGACGGTGCCAATGTTCGGGTGCGTGAACACGGCGGTCGGGATGAAGTCGTAGCTCATGCTGCGCGGCGCTTTGCCGCCGGCCGGGCCGAACAGCGCATCGACCACGACCATCGCCTCGGCCAGCGCCACTGGCGTGAGCTGCACCCGCGCGGTGACGTCGCCGACGGCGTAGATTGATGGCACCGAGGTCTGGTACTGCTCGTTCACCTCGACCGCGCCGGATTTGGCTTGCCGCACGCCGGCCGCGTCCAGGCCCAGGCCTTCGACCAGCGGCACGCGGCCGGTGGCATACAGCACGCTGTCCACCGTGAGGTGGCTGCCGTCGAGCAGCCGCACCTGCAGCCCGCCTTCGGAGCGCTCGATAGAGGCGACGTCGGTGTTGAGGTGCAGCGTCACGCCGCTCTTGACCATTTCGCCAGCGATGAAGGCGCGCACTTCCTCGTCAAAGCCGCGCAGCACCTGATGGCCCCGGTAAAGCTGTGTGACCTTCGCGCCCAGACCGTTGAAGATCGACGCGAATTCGCAGGCGATGTAGCCGCCGCCGACCACCAGCAGGCGCTGCGGGAAGGGTGACAGGTCGAACATCTCGTTGGAGCTGATGACGTGCTCGCTGCCCGGAAATTCGGGAATGCTGGGCTTGCCGCCGGTGGCGACCAGGATGTGTTTGGCGCTGTGGCGCTGGCCGCCAACATCGACTGTGTGCGCGTCCACCAGGCACGCCCAGCCATTGATGGTATGAACGCCCGAGCTTTTGAGCAGCTGCACATAAATGCCGTTGAGGCGTGAAATTTCCCTGGCGCGGTTGGATTTGAGCGTGTCCCAGTTCAGCACGGGCGCTTCGCTGACCCAGCCGAAGCCGTGCGATTCCTCGAAGCTTTCGGCGAAGTGGGCTGCGTAGCTGTAGAGCTTTTTCGGGATGCAGCCCAGGTTGACGCAGGTGCCGCCCATCTCGGCCACTTCGGCCAGGCCGACGCGCGCGCCGCGCTGCGCCGCCATGCGCGCCGCGCGCACGCCGCCGCTGCCGCCGCCAATCACGAACAGGTCAAAGTCAAAATCGCTCATAGGGTTCCTTGTGTAGTCTTGCCGTGATTGTGCTGTTTTCGGATGACCTTTTGGCAGCGACGGCGTTGTTGCTGGCGTGGCCTCACGGTTGGCGCTGGCGGTAGCGCCTGAGTTCCAGCGCGGCGATGCACACCGCCAGCCAGGCCGAGCCCGAGGCAAAACCGGCCAGCACGTCACTGGCAAAGTGAACCTGCAGGAACACGCGGCTGCTGCCCACGGTAAACGCCAACGCCGCTGCCAGCGCCACCATTGGCAGGTGCGCGCGGGCGAAGCGGGCCGGCAGCAACCGCACCAACAGATAGGCCAGCATGCCATAGGCCACGACCGAACCCGACGCATGGCCGCTCGGAAAGCTCCAGCCGTCGGCAAAGGCCAGGGCGTTGTCATGCACCGGGCGGGTGCGTTCAAAAATGCTTTTCAGCGTCCGGTTCAGCAGCGCATTGCCGACGAACGCCAGCACCCAACCCAGGCACAGGCCGCGCTGGCGCTGGCGCAGCAGCCACAGCGCACCCAGAATGCACAAGCTGGTCAGTGTGAGGGTGTCGCCAAAATGGGTCAGCAGGGCAAACACCCTGAAAGCGCCCGGGGCCAGCGTGGAGCGGATCGTGTCCGAGAACAGCAGGTCCAGCTGGCCCAGCTTGCGGCCGTCGCCCAGGTTTTCAGCGATTTCGGCAAACAGCGATGCCGCGCCGATGATCAGCGCAAAGCCTAGCGCGAGGTAGCCCAGCAGGTAGGCCAGTGGCGTGAACCGGCTGGTGTCCTGGTGGACGCCGTAGCGCAGGCCCAGCCACCACAGGCCGCTGACGGCGGCGATGACCGCCGCCAGCGCCACGCCAAAGGCGGGCAGCGCATGAAGGGCCAGCGACTGGACGGCGTTCAAAACAGCAGGTGAATCAAGTTCCATGGCGGTATGTCAGGTGTCCAAAACGGCGGCAAAGGCAAGGGCGCGGGCACCGCCAAAGCTTACCGGGGTTTGCCGCAGCAGCCTTGCCCGGCCGCAGGCAGGGCGCGAGTCACGATAATCAAGGGATATGACTACTCCTTCTACTGACTTCAGCGCCCTGTCGCTGCCGGCCCATGTGCTGGCCAACCTGACGCAACTGGGCTACACCCAGATGACGCCGATCCAGGCCGCCGCCCTGCCGGTCGCCTTGCTCGGCAAGGACCTGATCGCCCAGGCCAAGACCGGCAGTGGCAAGACCGCCGCCTTCGCGCTGGCGCTGCTGGCAAACCTGAACGCCCGTCGCTTCGCCATCCAGGCGATGGTGCTGTGCCCGACGCGCGAGCTGGCCGACCAGGTCACCACCGAAATCCGCCGCCTGGCGCGCGCCGAGGAAAACATCAAGGTCGTGACGCTGTGCGGCGGCGTCGCGCTGCGCGGCCAGATCGCCAGCCTGGAGCACGGCGCGCACATCGTCGTCGGCACGCCGGGCCGCATCATGGACCATCTGGGGCGCGGCAACCTGAACCTGGAGGCCATGAACACGCTGGTGTTAGATGAAGCCGACCGCATGCTCGACATGGGCTTTTTCGACGACATCGCCACTGTCGTTAAGCAATGCCCGAAAGAGCGCCAGACCTTGCTGTTCTCGGCGACCTACCCGGAAGGCATCGCCAAGATCAGCCAGCAGTTCATGAAGAACCCGCAGACGATTACCGTGCAGGCGCAGCACGAGAAAAGCAAGATTCGCCAGCGCTGGTACCAGGTCGAGGACAGCGACCACGACGAGGCGCGCCTGGACGCGGTGGCGCGCGTGCTGAGCCACTACCGGCCGGTCAGCACGCTGGCGTTTTGCAACACCAAGTCGCAATGCCGGGCGCTGGTGCAGCTGCTCAAGGACAAGGGCTTCATCGCCCTGGCGCTGTTCGGCGAGCTGGAGCAGCGCGAGCGCGACCAGGTGCTGGTGCAGTTTGCCAACCGCAGCTGCTCGGTGCTGGTGGCGACCGACGTGGCCGCGCGCGGGCTCGATATTTCGCAGCTGGAGATGGTCATCAACGTCGATGTGACGCCGGACAGTGAAATCCACATCCACCGCATCGGCCGCACCGGCCGCGCCGACGAGGAGGGCTGGGCGATTAGCTTGGCGAGCATGGACGAGATGGGCTCGGTCGGCAAGATCGAGGTGCTGCAAAAGGCCGAGTCCGAATGGCACAAGCTGGAAGAATTGACGCCCGCGAGCAAGGAGCCGCTGCGCCCGCCGATGGCGACGCTGCAAATTGTTGGCGGCCGCAAGGAAAAGATCCGCGCCGGCGACGTGCTCGGCGCGCTGACCGGCGAGGCCGGCTTCACCCGCGAGCAGGTCGGCAAGATCAACGTCAACGAGTTCTCGACCTATGTGGCGGTGGACCGCCGTATTGCGGCTGACGCGCTGCACAAGCTGGCCATGGGCAAGGTCAAGGGCAAGAGCGTGCGGGTTCGGCTGATGGAAGACGAGGCCTGAGCGAATGCACGGCATTTGCATGATCAAACCAGCTGTTTGCGCTTGCTGTGCTTGCGCTGAACGCTATGAATAAAGAAGCATCATGAACCCTGCTGAAAATCCGCCTTCCGGCGCGGCGCTGGTGATCGGCGCCGCTGGCGGCCTCGGAGCGGCGCTGGTGGCGAATCTTTCCGGCGCGGCCGGCGGGCCGCAGCCTTATGCGGCGGTGCTGGCGCTGAGCCGCAGCAGCCTTCCGGCCATTGACTATGGCGATGAAGCGAGTTTGAAAGTGGCGGCGGACTGGGTCGCGGCGCAGTGCGCTTCGCGGCATCTTGAGCTTCGCCTGCTGGTCGTCGCCAGCGGCTTTCTGCACGGCCCGCATGGCCAGCCCGAACGCAGCTTCAGCCAGCTGGACGCCGGCTATTTGCAGCATGTGTTTCAGGTCAACGCCATCGGCCCGGCGCTGGTGATGAAGCATTTCCTGCCGCTACTGCCCCGGCAGGGCCGCTGCGTGGCGGCGTTCGTTTCCGCCAGGGTCGGCAGCATCGGCGACAACGCGCTGGGCGGATGGTACGGCTACCGCGCCTCCAAGGCGGCGCTGAACC
Organism: Polaromonas sp. DSP2-3-2b2; assembly: GCF_049895905.1. Taxonomy (NCBI): domain Bacteria; kingdom Pseudomonadati; phylum Pseudomonadota; class Betaproteobacteria; order Burkholderiales; family Comamonadaceae; genus Polaromonas; species Polaromonas sp. DSP2-3-2b2. The sequence continues at coordinate 148,197 of NZ_JAFCTH010000009.1, forward strand.
AGCTGGTCAAAACCGCGTCGGTCGAGATGACCCGGCGCAACCGCGCGTCGGTTTGCGTCGCGCTGCATCCGGGCACGATCGACACCGCGCTGAGCCAGCCGTTTGCCAAGACCGGCTTGAAAGTGCGGGCGGCCAGCGAAGCCGCCGGCGACCTGCTGGCCGTGATGGGGGGGTTGCAGCCGGCCGACACCGGCAGCCTGATGGACTACCAGGGCCGGACGCTGCCTTTTTGAGCGGTATCCTGCTGAAATTTCGCTCCTGCTTTCAGTGTCTGGCCGGTCAAGCTGGCTGGCGCTGCGACGCTGCCATTTTTTAAGAGAAAACAGGCTTTTGCGCATACCGCAACTGCGCTAGCAGCTATAAAAAGCATAGTCAAGCGAAAAAGTGCGCGGCAAGTTGCCTTGCGCGTATTTTGTCTTTGACCGGCGCCAGCACCGGCGCCGGTGTAGCGTCAAGCCTGCTTGGCAGCCAGCTGCGCGGCCGCCTTGCGGCGCTCCCGCAATGCCTGCAACTCGCCGACCACGCCCTTGCGGAAGGCCAGCACGCAGAGCACGAAGATCACTCCGATGATCACCGTGACCCAGGAGCCGACCTTGTCGGCCAGCAGGTTCTGCAACGAAATCACGATGCCCGCGCCCATCACCGGGCCGAAGAAGGTGCCCACGCCGCCCAGCAGCGACATCAGGATCACCTCGCCGGACATCGACCAGTGCACGTCGGACAGCGTGGCAAAGCCCATGACCAGCGTCTTGAGCGAACCGGCCAGCCCGGCCAGCGCTGACGACAGCACGAAGGCCAGCAGCTTGTAGCGGTCCACCTGGTAGCCCAGCGAAATGGCTCTAGGCTCGTTTTCCCGGATCATTTTCAGCACCTGGCCAAACGGCGAGTTGACGATGCGCGTGATGAACAGGAAACACAGCACGAAAATGGCCACCACGAAGTAGTACATGGCCGTGTCGGACTGGAGTGAGAACATTCCGAGCAGATTGCCGCGCGACACCCCTTGCAGGCCGTCCTCGCCACCGGTGAAGGGCGCCTGCAGGCAGACGAAATACACCATCTGTGCAATCGCCAGCGTGATCATCGCAAAGTAGATTCCCTGGCGGCGAATCGCCACGGCGCCGACCACCAGCCCGATGAATCCGGCGCCCACGGTGCCGGCCAGAATCGCCAGTTCAGGCGTCCAGTTCTGTTCCTTGACGAACCAGCCAGTGATATAAGCGGCCGAGCCGAAAAACGCGGCATGGCCGAACGACAGCAAGCCGGTAAAGCCCAGCAGCAAATTGAACGCGCAGGCAAACAGCGCAAAGCACAGCAGCTTCATCACGAATACGGGATAGAGACCGATGACCGGCGCGGCCAGCAGCAGCGCCAGCAGCGCGATGTAGGTGATACGGGTGATTTTTTTTGAGTTGTTCATTGGATGGTTCCGAAGGGCATGGTGTGCAACGAGCCAAGCGCAGCGGGGAGCGCAGGTGCGCCCCCTCCCAGCAAGCAGGGGCCGCGGAACCGGCTTTGCCGGGCCGCAGGCGCAGCGGCCCACCCGGGGGGCAGCGAACCACACGAAGTGGGGAGCGTGGGGGCCATGTTCATGCTTCTTTGCCAAAAAGTCCTGCGGGCCGCACCATCAGTACGATCACCATCACGACGAACACCACGATGCTGGAAGCCTCGGGGTAAAAAACGCGCGTCATGCCCTCGACCAGGCCCAGCGCCAGACCGGTGATGACCGAGCCCAGAATCGAGCCCATGCCGCCAATCACGACCACGGCGAACACGATGATGATCAGGTTTGATCCCATCAAGGGGTTGACCTGGATGATCGGTGCGGCCAGCACGCCGGCCAGCGCCGCCAGCGCAGCACCGGCGCCGTAGGTCAGCATGACCATCATCGGCACGTTGATGCCGAAGGTCTGCACCAGCGCGGCGTTTTCGGTGCCGGCGCGCAGGTTGGCGCCCAGGCTGGTGCGCTCGATGATGAACCAAGTTCCCAGGCAGACCACCAGCGACACCAGCACCACCCAGGCGCGGTAGTTCGGCAGGATCATGAAGCCCAGGTCGGTGGCGCCCGACAGCAGTTCGGGCACCGGATAGGACTGGCCCGAAGCACCATACAGTTCGCGGAAAACGCCTTCGACGATCAAGGCCAGGCCGAAGGTGAGCAGCAAGCCGTACAAAGGGTCGAGCTTGTACAGGTGCTTGAGGAACAGCCGCTCGATCACCACGCCGAAGGCGCCCACCACCAGCGGCGCCAGCACGAGCGCAAACCAGTAGTTGATGCCAAACTTGTCGAGCATGATCCAGGCAGCGAAGGCGCCCAGCATGTAGAGCGCGCCGTGCGCGAAATTGACCACGCCGAGCAGGCCGAAGATGACTGCCAGCCCCAGGCTGAGCATCGCGTAGAACGCGCCGTTGACCAGGCCCAGCAGCAGCTGGCCCAGAAACGCTTGATGGGGAATACCGAAAATTTCCATGGGTGACCGTCAGTTCATGCCTTGCCAAGTTAAAAAAAAGCGGCTGGTCGCGCCAAGCGACCAGCCGCCCCGTGCTTCAGCTTATTTTTTGATCAGTGCGCACTTGGACTCGGCCGCCGTGGTGAAGGCCTGGTCGCCAGGAACCTTGGCCACCAGCTTGTAGTAGTCCCATGGCACCGTCGATTCCTTGGCCGACTTGACCTGATACAGGTACATGTCGTGGATCATCCGGCCGTCGGCGCGGATCTGGCCCTTGTGGTAGAAATCGTCGATCTTCATGGATTTCATGGTCGCCATCACCTTGTCGGCATCGGTGGTTCCGGCAGTCTGGACGGCCTTGAGGTAGGTCGTCGCGGCCGAATAGTCGGCGGCCTGCAGGCTCGAAGGCATGCGCTTGTATTTGTCAAAGAAACGCTTGGCGAAGGCGCGCGATGCGTCGTCCTGGTTCCAGTACCAGCTGTCAGCCAGCTGCAGGCCTTCGGTGTTGGCCAGTCCCAGGCTGTGCACGTCGTTGATGAACACCAGCAGGCCGGCGATCTTCATGGTCTTGTTGATGCCGAATTCACGCGCGGCCTTCATGGCGTTGGTGAAGTCGCCGCCCGCATTGGCCAGCGCCAGCACCTGCGCCTTTGAGGTCTGGGCTTGCAGCAGGAAAGACGAAAAGTCCGAGGCATTGAGCGGATGGCGCACCGCGCCGGCCACGGTGCCGCCATTGGCCTTGACCACGTTGGACGCGTCGCCTTCGAGCGAATAGCCAAAGGCATAGTCGGCCGTCAGGAAGAACCAGTTCTTGGCGCCGGACTTGACCAGCGCCGTGCCGGCGACCTTGGCCAGGGCCACGGTGTCATAGGCGTAATGCACCGTGTACGGCGAGCAGGCTTCATTGGTCAGTCGGGCTGATCCGGGACCAATCGCCATGAAGGGGCGCTTCTTTTCTTCGGCGATCTTGGCCATGGCCAGGGCCGTGCCGGAGTTGGTGCCGCCAATCAGCATGGACAAGCCGTCTTTGTCGATCCATTCTCTAGCCTTGGACGAAGCCACGTCGGCCTTGTTCTGGTGGTCGGCGGTCAGCACCTCGATGGGACGGTTCAGCACCTTGCCGCCGAAATCCTGCACCGCCAACTTGACCATTTCACCGCCGGCCGGGCCGTCGATGTCGGCATACAGGCTGGACATGTCGGTGATAAAGCCGATCTTGACCGGACCGGTGTTCTGCGCCGAAGCAGCAGCGGAAAATCCGAGCGTGATGGACAGCGCGAGTAGTTTGAGTTTCATTTTTTTGTCTCCTGGTTGCGTGGTTGAAACGGTTGAAAAAAGGCGGGCAGGCTTGTGGCCTACACGCCCAGGTACTCCTGCAGCATGCCCATGTTCTGGCTCAGCTCGGATTGGGCAAACTGCTTGACGATCTGGCCGTGTTCCATGACATAAAAGCGGTCGGCCAGCGGCGCGGCAAAGCGGAAGTTCTGCTCGACCAGCACGATGGTGTAGCCCTTGGCTTTCAGCGCCAGGATCATCTCGGCGAGCTTTTGCACGATCACCGGCGCCAGCCCTTCGGAGATTTCATCGAGCAGCAAGAGCCGCGCGCCGGTGCGCAGAATGCGCGCCACCGCCAGCATCTGCTGCTCGCCGCCCGACAGGCGGGTTCCGGGGCTACTGGCACGTTCCTTGAGGTTGGGGAACATGGCGTAGATCTCTTCAAGCGTCATTCCGCCCGGCGCAATCGTCGGCGGCAGCATCAGGTTCTCTTCAGCCGAAAGGCTGGCGAAAATGCCGCGTTCCTCGGGGCAGTAGCCCACGCCGAGCCGGGCCACCTTGTGCGGCGCGAGCTTGAGCGCTTCTTCGCCGTTGACCCTGATCGAGCCCTTGCGGGCACCGGTCATGCCGACAATGGCGCGCAACGTGGTGGTGCGGCCAGCGCCGTTGCGGCCCAGCAGCGTGACGACTTCGCCTTCGTTCACGGTCAGGTTCACGCCATGCAGGATGTGCGACTCGCCATACCAGGCGTGCAGGTCTTCGATGCGGAGCAGTTCTTTGGTCATGGTCAGTGCGCGCCTTGCAACTCGGTGTTGGTCGTGCCCATGTAGGCTTCAATGACCAGTGGATTCTTCGCCACCTCGGCATAGGGGCCATCGGCAATGATGGCGCCGCGCTGCAGCACGGTGATGCGGTCGGCAATCGACGACACCACGTTCATGTTGTGCTCGACCATCAGGATGGTGCGGCCAGCCGAGACTTTCTTGATCAGCTGCGTGACCCGGTCCACGTCTTCATGGCCCATGCCCTGCGTGGGTTCGTCCAGCAGCATCAGCTCGGGCTCCAGCGCCAGCGTGGTCGCCAGTTCCAGCGCGCGCTTGCGGCCATAAGGCAGGTTGACCGTCAGCACGTCGGCAAACTGGCCCAGGTCGACTTCATCGAGCAGGGCGCGGGCACGGTCGTGCAGCGGGTACAGCGTGCTTTCGGCCTTCCAGAAATGAAACGACGTGCCCAGGTTGCGCTGCAGCGCGGCGCGTACGTTTTCCAGCACCGTCATGTGCGGGAACACCGCAGAGATCTGGAACGAGCGGACGATGCCGCGCCGGGCGGTCTGCGCCGGCTTTTCGAAGGTGATGTCGGTGCCGTTGAAGGTGATGCTGCCGCGCGTGGGCGTCAAGAACTTGGTCAGCAGGTTGAAGAAGGTCGTCTTGCCGGCGCCATTGGGGCCGATGAGCGCATGAATGTGCCCGCGCTGGACTTTCAGGTCCACATTGTTGACCGCAATGAATCCCTTGAATTCTTTGGTCAGGCTGCGCGTTTCAAGAATGAAGTCCACTGGCAAATTGGCTCTCCGGCAGGTTGGGTTGAGGTCACTTCATTTCACGAAACGGCCTGTACGGCTGTTGCACAGCGTTTCGTGAAACTTACAGGGCAATCCTATTCATGCAGAGGACGCGCCGCTACCGGGTTAGACCCTTAGGTAGTTTTTCGTAATGAAAGGTAGCGTCCCGTGCCACTTTCAAGTCACTGAATCCAGACTGGATACGGCACCTTGTGTCCGGCAGACTGGCTGCTGCGATCCGGCCTGGCTTCAATTCATGCCCCGGCTGCGAAAATGCTTCTGGCCGTGCGCTGTCTGCGTGAAATGGAAAGTAAGGCCGCACGCCAATTCAGTCCGGATTTTGAGTAAAAGTGCTTCTTGCGTTTGATTACACATGCACTAGTCGATATTGAATTAGTAGCACTTATTGATTGGAACCCGTCGCTGCGGCTGTTCGGCTGTTTATCCTTGCTTGCCCCGTGTTGGCCGGGCCGGCGCTGCCCCTAGCGCAGCGAAGGGTTCCAGACAGCCGGATCGCCTTTCTTTTGCTTACTTTTCTTCGGCGAAGCAAAGAAAAGTGAGTCACCGCCGGGCGATTCCCGGCCAGCAAAGCGAAGCAGCGCCCACAAGACGAAGATCAAGCCATGCCAACCCAAGCTTTACATAAATTCATCAATCATCAGGGATTACCCGGCCATCACCGCCGCAAAATGACCAAGCCCGCCCCACCGTCTGACCCGATGCCGCTTAAACCTCCCGCCCATTGCCTGCCCCGCAAAGCCCGCAACCGCTTGGCCCCGCTGGCCTTGGCGCTGGCAGCGCTGCTTTCAGCCTGCGCGTCAACCACGCCTTCCAATCAAGCCCTGCCGGAAACGCAAGTGCCCGCCGAATGGTCAACGCCCGCGCCTTACGCCTCCGGCCCCGCCGACGCCGCGTCGCTGGCCGTATGGTGGCAGGGCTTTCAGGACCCGCAGCTGACCGAACTGGTCACCCGGGCATTGCAGGCCAACACCGACATCCGCACCGCGCAGGCCGCCTTGGGGCAGGAGCGAGCGCTGCGCGACGTGAGCGCGGCCGGACTTGGTCCCCGGGTGGACACCTCGGCCTCAGCGCAGCGCAGCAAGTCGGGCGGCAGCCATGCGGGCAACCTGTTTCAGGCCGGCTTTGATGCCAGCTGGGAGCCCGACGTGTTCGGCGGCAACCGCAGCGCATTGAACGCGTCCGATGCCGATGTCGGGGCCGCCACCGCCAGCCTGGGCAATGTGCAGGTGTCGCTGGCCGCCGAAACCGCCATCAATTACCTCCAGCTGCGCGGACTGCAGGCGCAGCGCCTGATTGCCCAGGGCAGCCTCGCGGCGCAGCGCGAGACGCTGCAGCTCACCCGCTGGCGCGCCCAGGCCGGGCTGGCGTCGTCGCTCGACGTGGAGCAAGGCATTGCCGCCAGCGAGCAGACCGCCGCGCAGATTCCGTCGCTCGACATTGGCATCGCGCAGGTCGCCAGCAGTCTGGCGGTGCTGACCGGCCAGTCGCCCGGCGTGCTGCGCAGCGAACTGGCAACGGACGCGCCAGTGCCGCAGGCGGCAGCCGACCTGGCGCTGGCCTTTCCGGCCGAAACCCTGCGCCAGCGCCCCGATGTGCGCGCTGCCGAGCACCGCATCACGGCGGCGCTGGCCCGCATGGCGCAGGCCGATGCGGCGCGCTACCCCGGCTTTCAGCTGAGCGGCTCGCTCGGGCTGCGCGCGCTGACGCTGGGAACGCTGACCGGCGGCGCGTCGGTCGCCAACGCGCTGCTGGCCGGCGTCTCGGTGCCGCTGTTCGACGGCGGCGCGGCGCGGGCGCAGGTGCGCGCGCAGCAGGCCGCGCTGGAGCAGGCGCGCCTTGGCTACCAGGCCACGGTGCTGATCGCGCTGAAAGACGTCGAGGACGCGCTGGTGTCGCTACAGGGCAACCGCGAGCGCTTGGCCCGTCTGCAGGCGGCGGCTGAAGCGGCCGGCAATGCAGACCTGCTGGCCCGCCAGCGCTATGCCAGCGGGCTGATCGACTTTCGCGCGGTGCTGGAAACCCAGCGCACCTTGCTTTCGACGCAGGACAGCGTGGAAAGCACCCGCGCCAGCCTGAGCACCGACCATGTGCGGCTGTACAAGGCGCTGGGCGGCGGCTGGACGCGCGCGCTGGAGTCGCCGCCCCAGCCGCCGGCCTAGCCGCGCACGGCACGCACCCTTTTTCTCGCCACTTCACACGCCATTCGCGCCCACGCCCACGCCATGAACACCCCCAAGCCCCTTGCCGCTTCGCCCTCGCCCGCATCGCCGTCCACGCCGTCGGCCGACGACCTCCAGGCCCTGCTGAACGAGGACCAGGCGCGGCCCTGGTGGCGGCGCCCCGCGCCCTGGATCGTCGCCGCGCTCGTCGTGGCGCTGCTGGCCGGCCTGGCGTACTGGCAGGCCGGGCAAAAGGCCAGCGCCTTGCCGCGCTATGTGACGCAAACCGTCAGCCGGGGCGGCCTGACCCTCAATGTGCTGGCCAACGGCACGCTGCAGCCGACGCGCGCGGTGAACATCGGCAGCGAACTCTCGGGCACCGTCAAGCGTGTGCTGGTCGATGTGAACGACCGCATCAAGAAAGGCCAGGTGCTGGTCGAACTCGACACCGCCAAGCTGTCAGACCAGGTGCTGCGCTCGCGCGCCTCGCTGGCCGCCACGCAGGCGCAGCAGGCGCAAAGCAGCGCCACCGTCAAGGAGTCCAGGGCCAGCCTGGCGCGCTTCGAGGAAGTCGCACGCCTGTCCGGCGGAAAGGTGCCGTCGGCGGCCGAACTCGACACCGCCCGCGCCACCCTGGACCGCGCCGTGGCGGCTGAAGCCAGCGCCCGCGCCAATGTGGCCGAAGCGCGCGCCGCCGTCTCGACCGACGTGACCAACCTGTCCAAGGCGTCGATCCGCTCGCCGATCGACGGCGTGGTGCTGACGCGCACGGTCGATCCGGGCAACGCCGTGGCCGCTTCGCTGCAGGCGGTGACGCTGTTCACCGTGGCCGAGGACCTGACGCAGCTGCGCCTGGAAGTCAACGTGGATGAAGCCGACGTCGGCGCGGTCAAGACCGGCCAGAAGGCCAGCTTCACCGTCAGCGCCTACCCGTCGCGCCGCTACCCGGCCGTGCTGACACGCGTCGCCTTCGGCTCGACCAAGACCGACAACGTCGTCACCTACGTCACCTACCTGAACGTCGACAACACCGACCTGAGCCTGCGCCCCGGCATGACGGCGGCGGCCACCATCATTGCCACCGAGCGCAGCGGCGTGCTGCTGGTGCCCAACACCGCGCTGCGCTTTGCGCCGGCGCAGGACGGCAGCCCGGCGGCGGCGGCGTCCGGCGGCAGCTTTGCCTCCAAACTCATGCCGCGCATGCCACGCCCCGGCGCGCGCAAACCAGCCGACACCAGCGCCGCAGCAGCCGCCGGCGCCAGGCAGGTCTGGGTCCTAAAGGACGGCCAGGCCTTGGCCGTTTCGGTGACCACCGGCATCAGCGACGGCCGCATGACCGAAGTCAGCAGCACCGAACTGCAAGAAGGCATGGCGGTCATCACCGACCAGCAGGCTACCGGGGCCGCATCGTGAGCGACACTGCCCCGCCGCTGATCCGCCTGCGCGGCATCACCAAGCTGTATGGCGAAGGCGCCACCGCGCTGCTGGCGCTCAAGGGCGTTGACCTGGACATCGAGGCTGGCGATTTTGTCGCCATCATGGGCCCCAGCGGATCAGGAAAATCCACCGCCATGAACACGCTGGGCTGCCTGGACACGCCGACCTCGGGCGAATACCTGTTCCAGGGCGTGCATGTCGAGTCGCTCACGCGCGACCAGCGCGCCCTGCTGCGACGGCGCTTTTTCGGCTTTGTGTTCCAGGGCTTCAACCTGCTGGCGCGCACCTCGGCGCAGGAAAACGTCGAGCTGCCGCTGCTCTACCGAGGCGAAGCCGCTGGCGCCCGCCATGCCAGCGCCGCGCGGGCGCTCGACCAGGTAGGCCTCAAGGGCTGGGAACACCACATGCCGTCCGAGCTGTCCGGCGGGCAGCAGCAGCGCGTGGCGATTGCCCGCGCCATCGTCACGAATCCGGCGGTGCTGCTGGCCGACGAGCCGACCGGCAACCTTGATACCCAGCGCAGCCGCGAGATCATGGAACTGCTGTGGCGGCTCAATGCCGACCAGGGCATCACCGTGCTGATGGTCACGCACGAGCCCGACATGGCCGCCTATGCGCGGCGCATCGTGCGATTCGTCGATGGCCTGGTGGAAAGCGATATGCGCAACCCGCACCCGGCCGGATTGGAACATCCCGGCGCTGCCCTGCCCGTGGCGGAGGTCCGCTGATGCTGCTCAACACCCTGCTGCTGGCGCTGCGCTCGATCCGGCGCAATTTGCTGCGTTCCTTTTTAACCATCCTGGGCATCGTGATTGGCGTCAGCGCCGTCATCACCATGGTCACGCTGGGCAACGGCGCGACGCTGGCGGTGCAAAACCAGATTTCCGGGCTGGGCACCAACCTGCTGCAGGTGCGCCCCGGCCAGCGCATGGGGCCGGGCAGCGGCGGCGCCGTCGCGCCTTCGTTCAGCGAACTCGACGCCGACGCCATCGCCAGCCAGATCGGCGGCATTGTGGCGGTCGCGCCCGAGGCCCGCGCCAGCAGCACGCTGGTGGCCAACGGCCGCAACTGGACCAGCAGCGTCATCGGCAGCACCAACGCCTGGCTGCAAACCGGCAACTGGACCATCGGCGACGGCCGGGAATTCTCCCGCGACGAGCTGCGCGCCGGCGCCGCCGTCTGCCTGATTGGCGAAACCGTGCGCCGCGAACTGTTTGGCGCGCGCCCGGCCCTTGGTGAGCCGCTGCGCGTCAAGCAGATTTCCTGCGAAGTGGTTGGCGTGCTGGCGTCCAAGGGCCAGGGCGCCTTCGGCAACGACCAGGACGACGTGGTGCTGCTGCCGATCAAGACGCTGCAGCGCCGCATCACCGGCAACACCCGCATCAACACCCTGCTGGTGTCGATGAAGGAAGGCAGCAACGCCGAGCGCGTGAAGGCCAGCCTGAGCCAGCTGCTGCGCGAGCGACGCAAGCTGGCCGACAGCGACGAGGACAACTTCAACGTGCTGGACACCAAGCAGCTGGCCGACACGCTCTCCAGCACGACGAAGGTCATGACCATGCTGCTGGGCGCGGTGGCGGCGGTGAGCTTGCTGGTGGGCGGCATCGGCATCATGAACATCATGCTGGTCAGCGTGACCGAGCGCACCCGCGAGATTGGCCTGCGGCTGGCGATTGGCGCGCTGGAGCGCGAGGTGCTGCTGCAGTTTTTGATCGAGGCGGTGGCGCTGGCGGCGCTGGGCGGGCTGATCGGCATCGTGCTGGCAACCGGCGCGTCGATCGGACTGGCCAGCCTGATGCAGGTGCCCTATTTGTTTAATCCGACGGTGAATGTTGTGTCATTTGTGTTTTCGGCCGGCATTGGTGTGCTGTTCGGCTATTTTCCGGCCAGGCGCGCCGCCCGCATGGACCCGATCGAGGCGCTGCGGCACGAGTGAACACGGCCAGAAGCTGGCTATCACAAAAATTCACTTCAACGGCTTGACGCCTCCCCGGCGGCCAAGCCCAAAGGCGATCCGATAAACATCGGGCATTTGTATGCGTTGATCAAGCAGGCGTTGAACGATGCCCAAAAGCTCCAAATCACGCAAGATTCCGGGGGTTCCAAGAGCCAGATTTTGTGGGGGCAGTTTGACAGCAGCTTTACCGGCCTTCAATTTTTCTTCCAAGCCTGCCAGCGTGTCGTGCTGGTGCCAGATTTTCTCGAATTCCTGGGTCTCACAAGGCACCGTTAAATTTCCGTAGAGCGGAGCCATCACCAATTGAATCCAAGGGTAATCCTCACCTGTGATCTCCTGCACACGAATCTGTGAAGCTTTTTGTACGCCCGTCTGAATAGCTCTGTAATCAATGGTCAGCGGAAAATCATCGGGAGTATCTTCTGCTGCTGTTCTGAGTGCTGCAAAAAAACTACGCGGACTCACCTGATTCAGACCATCTTGCAGGTGATTAACCAGCCAAGTATAGGGTTTGCCACGTTTTTTACTGCTGCCCATAGCTTCGCCGGCCAATTCGATAAAAAGCTGCTCTTGCAGTGATTCATCAGAGCGCAACAAAGGAGGCAATACCCAGCCATCCCCTTTTTTGATTAATGCAACACCAGATACTTCTTTCACCATACTGCGAAAAGTTGCACCACCTGTTTCTGAGTTGCCCATGCATTGGAAAAATAAAGCATATAAATCAGCCCTTCGCCAATTCAAATCAGCTTTATGTGCCAGAAGTTTGGAAAAATCAGGAAATCCGGTAATGGCAGGGTCTTGCAAGATATCGGGCCGCACAAAAACTTTAAACCGAATCCGGCGCGTGGAACGCGCATCCAAAGCTACTTGCAATAATGCTTTTGCCAATGGGTTGATGTGCTTCCAGTCTTCAGCAAGCCGATCTAGTGCGTCGAACAATATCAGCAAAGTTTCACCGCGTGCATCGAGATTTTTATCTGCCTGATCTAGCAGTTCATCAAAATCTTCCGGATTGGACTGAATCCATTTAACCCGTTCAGACCAACGCTTCAAGGTAGAAAATTCACCGCCAAAGCCCGCGTGAAAAGCCAGCACGGCACGCCAGATGGAGCGCGGGCGATAATTTTCAATCAATTGGGCAAGGACCTCCGCACTGGGTGCATCACTAGTTTCCAGTCTGGTCCCAAAGCCACGTGCTACTTTCAAGCGCGCATTAAAACGAACCTCTGGAAATGCAGTCTGAATAAATTTCCGGTGACTTGGTGATGCGAGTTGCGCCCACCAAAAGCTTTTACCCGCCCCTCGAATCCCCTCGACCAACGTGACTGCTGGGTCCAGAGCACGCGCATGGCTGGGCGGCACATAGGTAAACACAGGAGCACGGTCAGGTACCCCACCGGCTTGATCCAAAGAATCGGCCGCTTCACGGACTCCGGCCCTGAGTTTTTGCACGTCATTCATTATTAGTCCCCTGCAATCTCGATTTCACCCAGGAAATCAGGGCCCCAAATTTGGCATCAATTTCGGCGTCGCTCACGCCGCCCTGTTCCGGGCGAACCTTGGGGTCGAACTCTTGAAAGACTTCATCCCAATCAACCCGGATGGGGAAATGCGGCGCGGCCTCATTACCCATGTCAGGGTTGTAAGGAGCATCATCATCGGACTGAACCACAGGCAACGGCACGGCGGCATTGATGGAAGGAGGCGCAATCTCGTCATAAAGCGTGCTCGAAAACAGCTCGTACGCGTGATTCAGGAATGCTTTGGAGCGGCCTTCCCGGTTGCCCTTGGGGGCCAGCGCCTGCACGATGGCCAGCCGCTCGCGCACTTGCCTGCAGACTTCTGGCCGATGCTGCCAATGCGCAAACAGTTGTTCATAGCCCTGCCAGTTCTGCGCCCCGTCCGTGGCAAATAACAATGCCGTGTCTGCCAAGCTGGTGATGGAAATAGCGGCCACATCATGCAAGCCAGCCCGGCTGTCGATCAGCACGACATCGGGCTGTTCTTGGGCTTCCAACTGCTGCACCACAGATTGCATTCGGGCCGCAAAGCGCTGCAAGCCTGGACGGCCTTCGCGGCTGGGCACGTCGGCATAGACGCGAGCCAGCTTGGACAAATAAGCCGACTCGCCTTGCCCCATGGCAGAGGCCACGCGAATGGTGCCTGGCGTGGTGTCAGCTAGTGGACTGGAGGAGACAAGATTTCTCAAGACAGAGTCACCCTGCCCAACCGCGTCTTCCACAAACCAGTCCACTAGGCCGAACTCGGTGACCCGCTCAGGCGGCAGCAGCAAGCCAGACAGACCGGGAGACTCCAAGTCGAAGTCAAGTAATAAAACCTGCTTGCCTGTACGCGCCAACCCATAAGCAACCATCGCTAAAGCGGTGGATCGGCCAACGCCTCCTTTAAGTCCATAGAAAACAATTCTGTGCGGGTGTGGCTCTGGCTGATTGACAGGGTTAAGCCAGTCTTGACCCATGATTTGACGGTCCAACACCTGAACGGGCAACTCCGGTTTCGCCTGTCCTTCCTCGTCAAAACCGCTAGAAACAGTGGTCAAGTGCCAGTCCGGGCTTTTAAAAAGGACGTCTGGGTTGGATAAATCATCCCTGAAAATGATTTCGCCTTTGGTGGCGTAAGCACCCAGTTTGGCCAATGTGGACTCAAGGTGTTCGCGGGCGTGAGTGGGATATTGGTCTGCATTGCAGTCAATGGCAAAACGTATCCGGCCATAGACATCACGCACCACACACACCGGCCACTCTTTGGGCAGTTCTGGAGCGTGAACTGTTTCAGTAGCCAGTCGCAAGGCATCGTTAAATCGGGTCATTGCCATCACATCACTCCATCAATTTCTGCTTGATCCAGCATTTCATTTATTTCTTGTGCCGCCAGATTCCACTGCGGCAGGGAAGTTAGTGGCAAAGCCGACTCCCTGAAGTAGCGGTGCTCCACTTTCCAGTCTAAGAATTTGTCCACATTGGGTAGCATGGCCAGATAGTGTGTGGAGCGCTGTCCATCGGGAATTAGGTGCCCCAATGAAACAATCTTTGTGTTCAGCTTGGGTAAATGCTCTCGTAATTTGCTGCCAAATGACACGCCACCCTCTGGGTCCTTCTCAACACCGCAAGCGACCAGCAAGGCTTTCAGGCCACATTCAACAGTAAATCCCAGCAGTTGGCCCGCATTCGCCTGGCGGCCAGCATCCATCAAAACGCGAGCGTCTTTCATGTGTCGGCGTGCTGACTCTATATAGTCTACGGGGCGGGGCATCGTCGCTGCGCTCATGTGCTTGAAATCCTTTTGCTACGTTTGGCTGTTGCCAAGACAGACGGTTTCTAGTTTGTATTGCAAAGTCAATGCAGTACTGAAAATCGAGGTTCATTTTCCGCCACTTTTGTACTGTTTCAACGACCAGGACGACATGGTGCTGCTGCCGATCAAGACGCTGCAGCGCCGCATCACCGGCAACACCCGCGTCAACACCCTGCTGGTGTCGATGAAGGAAGGCAGCAACGCCGAGCGCGTGAAGGCCAGCCTGAGCCAGCTGCTGCGCGAGCGACGCAAGCTGGCCGACAGCGACGAGGACAACTTCAACGTGCTGGACACCAAGCAGCTGGCCGACACGCTCTCCAGCACGACGAAGGTCATGACCATGCTGCTGGGCGCGGTGGCGGCGGTGAGCTTGCTGGTGGGCGGCATCGGCATCATGAACATCATGCTGGTCAGCGTGACCGAGCGCACCCGCGAGATTGGCCTGCGGCTGGCGATTGGCGCGCTGGAGCGCGAGGTGCTGCTGCAGTTTTTGATCGAGGCGGTGGCGCTGGCGGCGCTGGGCGGGCTGATCGGCATCGTGCTGGCAACCGGCGCGTCGATCGGACTGGCCAGCCTGATGCAGGTGCTCTATTTGTTTAGGGGCTTAGGAACCAGAGCTTATCGACAGCTAAGCTAAGTTCCTATCGTGATTCAGAAAAACCGGTATTTCAG